>NZ_LR134376.1:277500-577500 GCF_900637545.1 Aeromonas encheleia | reverse complement strand
GAAACAGGCCAGCCCCTTGCCCGATTCGGTATAGAAGATGCGGCCGTTCTCGATGGCGCCGTGCACCATCAGGATGGGCTCGGCATGCACCGCCACGCCCGGTTGGATGTGGCGCACATGCAGCCGATGCTCGCCGCAGGGGATGAACAGGGATTGTTGTAACAGTTCCATCTTGTTGTCAGGTCCTCCTTGACCCTGGTTCAATTCCAGCGGCGCTCGCGACAGGCAATGGCCCCGAGCAGGCAGAGCACCCCTTCCAGATCATGATGATTGAGGGTGGCGGCCGCCTGGGCCCGCACCAGCGGCTTGGCGTGGATGGCGATGCCGAGTCCGGCGACGGCCATCATCTTGAGATCGTTGGCCCCGTCGCCGACGGCCACCGTCTGGGCCGGCCGGATGCCATGATCTGTCGCCAGCCGTTGCAACACCTCGGCCTTGACGGCGGCGTCCACTATGCGACCACTCACTCGCCCGGTCAGACGATCGTCCTCGGTGGCCAGCTCGTTGGCGAAGATGGCATCCAGTCCCAGTGCCTGCTGCAATTCGCCGGCGAAGCGGGTGAAACCGCCGGAGGCGATCGCCACCTTCCAGCCCGCCTGCTTGAGGGTGTCGACCATCAGCTGCAGGCCCGGCATCCAGGGCATAGCCGCGGCCACCTCATCGAGAATGGCGACCGGGGCACCCTCGAGCAGGGCGACCCGGCTGCGCAGGCTGTCGGCAAACTCCAGCTTGCCCTGCATGGCTGCAGCGGTCACGGCGGAGACCTGTTCTCCCACCCCGGCCAGGCGGGCGATCTCGTCGATGCATTCGATCCGGATGGCGGTGGAGTCCATGTCCATCACCAGCAGACCCGGCTCGCTCAGGGTGGGCAGCGCGGGCAGATGACAGAGATCGATGTCCCACTCCTGCCCCTTGAGGGCCTGTACCAGCTCGGGGGAGAAACGATCCGTACCGAGCAGCAGCAAGGGAATGCCGGCCTGTTCCCCAGCGGGGTAGAGGCTAGTCTCGATCCCCTTGTTCGCCAGCAAGGTCGCCAGGCGACTCAGATGGCGGGGCCCGAGATCCTGGCCAAACAGGACTATCCAGGCGCCATCATGGGACCGGGTCGCGGGCAGCAGGGCTTCGGCGGTCAGCTGCCAGCATGGGGCGCCACACAGGGCGGCGGACCAATCGGACAGGGCGGGGGGAAGCTGGGACAACAACATAGGGGTGACGCCTTCCTTGGAGAGCAGGGGGTTTAGGGTGCTGGCCCAGAGTAGCGTATTGCTTTTTGTACAGGCAAGCGCCAAGATCCGGCCACTGCTCATCACCACGAGGCTCAGCGCTTTGCGTCATCTCCCCATCAAACGTGTTATCAGCCTGGCGGCCGGGAGCCTGCTCGGCCTCTGGGTGCTGGGCCTGCTTATTCACATGCAGGGGGAGAGCCAGGCTGCGCTGCACAGCGAGGCCCGCGATCGGGCCCAGGCCCTGGTGGCCTACGCCGCCCGCGACATGAAACGCTGGATCAAGGAGGACAAGGAGAGCGAGCTGGAACGACTGGCTCAGGATCTGGCCGCCGAGCCCGAGATCCTCGATGTCACCCTCTATGATGCGCGCGGCATTCCCCTCGCCCAGTCGGATCAGGCCGTACCGCTGGAGAGCCTGTTGCCCATCGGGGCCGACAACAAGTCACTGCCGGAGCAGGGCAAGGGCCGCATCCAGTTCGTGCAGGAGATCCAGGATGACAACCTGACCCTCGGCTACCTGCGCATCACGCTGGAGGAGCAGAAACTCCTGGCCCAGCAGGATATCCGCCTCAAGGTGAGCCAGGAGAAACAGCGCCTGATGCTGCTGGTGATGCTGCTGGCGGGTCTGCTCATCTCTTATGGGGTGCGCCGCAACTACATGCGGGTCCGCAAGCACAAGAAAAAGAGCGCCCAGACGGCGGCGCCCAACGAGCACGCCCCGCCGCCCGGGATCGAATAGCGTCAGTCCGAGACGACTTCACAGGATCCATCCCAGCCTCGACATGCAGCACCGTACTCATCCCCTTTCTTGCCGTTCACCGTGACGATCTGCTGGAACTCACGGCAGTAACGGCCATTGTTGCTTGACCACTACACTTTTCTGTTGGCCGACGACGGGACCGGCTGGCCTAAACGCCAGAGCGCAACGCGGGGCCGACTGGCCCCGCATCACCTCCTGTGATCTCAATCATGCCGCTCTCGGCCCATGCTATTTGCCAAGATTCTATGGTAGGTAAAGAGCCCTAATCGCCCTCTTTGCTAACCACCAGCGACCAGCTCTTATCGGGATCGAACAGCTGGATCGCCTCAACGACAGTTGCCGTGTCGGCCCCTAGATCCTTTTGATAAACCCGCCCCTCGTGATTCACCATGAAGGTCATCACCCCACTGTTGGCATAATCGGCTGGCCAAGCGATCAGGGCGACACCGTCTCTTAATTGCCCTTCGACAAAGTACTCTTTCCTCCCCCCATTGGCAGCGGCGCCTTGGGCATACAAGATACGGTAGTAGTAGCCATGATAGGGTGTGCGTTGACCGACCACGGCCTTGTAGCCCTCTGCCGCGGCACTGACGACCTCCTCTCCGGCCGGGCTTGCTGGTTCACCCTTGCCCACAGGCCAATAGAGTCCATTTTGTTGTCCTGCATCACTGCGCAGTTTTGCCGCAAAGATCCCTGCCGTTTGGCCATCATGCCCCGCGGCGGCGTATTCTATCTGTGCGTCGATAAAGCCACGGCACACCGCAATCGCCCCCAACTCATTTCGGCCGATGCGACGATAGACGATCTCTTTGGCACCTGCGGCGCCATCGAGATACCACTTGCCATTTGCGGCCACGAGGGGGATTGGCAGTGGCCAATCCGACTCCCCCACGACCAGTATCATTTTATCCTTACCTTCGGCCACCAGTTGGTGCTTGCTCTTGAAGCTCGCGACGAAGGCGGCGCGATCATTGGCATCGGCCACCTCATCCCCCGAGGTGATGGCCTCTTCACTCTTTTCGCCGAGTAACAGCGTCAGTGCGGTGACATCGTTTCGCTCCAAGACCGTGATCAGGGCCTGCACCGCCTCATCCGGGGTGGCGAAGGTGCGCTGTGCCATGGCGCTTGCGTCGCTGGCGCAGGTCAGGGCTAGCAGGGCCAAACCCCATGAGGGGGCCCAACTCCATTTCAACAAACGCTTCATTATCGCGTACTCCGTCTGGGTTGAGTTGTGCGCCCGGTACGCGCGCTACTAGCCACACTTTCGCGCCCACGTTGGCTGGCGGCGCGCTCGGTTCTGCCCGTATTCTGTACCCCTTGGAAGGCACTCTTTGAGGTTGAGGCCGCAGGTGCTCTGCGTGTTGCAGTCTGTGCTGCGCTCTTGCTGTGAGTGGCGCGTGGTTGGACATAGCCGCGATCACGCGTTCCAGCGGTCTGTGGCGTGATTTGCTGCCGCTTGACCTTGTCCCCTGCGTAGTTGCCCTGGCGCGGCGTGCGTTGGGCCACATTCACCTCCCTACTCACCTGTCTCGCGTCGCGTGTCGCGTTGGCGTTGCCGCTTTTGGGTTGGCGGTTGGCTCCCGCATAGCTCCCCTTCGGCGTGGTTGCGCGCGCCTCCCTGTTCACCTCATTGACAGCACGTGGTGCACCGGCGTATTCGCTGTTAGATTGGCGATTGGCCCCCGCATAACTCCCTTTCGGTGTGGCATCTCGTTGGCGCCCCCCTGCCTCGTTATTTCGCGAGCGTTGTTCCAGGTTAGCCAGCTCAGCACGCTGGGGGCGCGCCGCCGTGATGGGGCTGTCGGCTTGGCGCATGTAGTTATTGGGGCCGCGCTCAAACTTATTGAAGTAATCATCCCCCTTGGCGTTGATATAGATATTGTTGTTAGAGCCCCGCTGATAGTTGGCCGGACGGTTGTACCCATTGGCGGGACGAAAACCATTGCCATAGTTGGGGTTATAACGATAGGGAGCGTAACCGCCGGGATAATCAGATCCCCACCGCGGGTAATAATAATCGCCCTCATCATCATCGTCGTTGAAGACCTCGTTGACCAACATGCCCGCACCAAAGGCGAGCAAGCCCGTCAAGACCATATCATCGCGGTCGTATTCATCCTCGTCATCGTTGTCGTTATCATCATTTTCTACCACTGTCGTGGTCGTTGTCGCAGGCGCGGTCGTTGTCGTGGTTCCTGTGGTCACCGCTGCTGGGGCTGGCCCGGCAGCTGGCGCGCTATAGACGGCGGTTGGGTCGTATTGCGGGACGTAAACGACGTCAGGGTTGGCCGGTGCAATGGTGACGATCTGCTGATTGTTCTGTTCATCCTTGGCCACTTTCATCTGCTCTGAGTCTTTCAGGTTGCCCACCTCCATCGCCTGTTGGCGCAGGCGCTGAACGGCTGCCAGTACGCCCGGTTCATCGGCCAGGAAGGCACTGCCCAGCTCGGTCGTCCACTCCATCTTCAAGCACATCATGTCCATGACGGTTGGGAAGTGCATCAGCGACATGGTTGGCGGCGTAAAGCCCAGCGGCGCAATGGCGGCGGTCAGCTCTTTCCCTTTGAGATTGGGGTGGGCGACTAGCCAGTTGCCGGCATCGAGCACCTCTTGCGGATTGGTGGCACTGGCCAACACCTGAGCCAATACCGCATCAGGGTAAAGCGCTACGGGGGCAAGCAGGGTCTCGAGAGCCTCTGGGGTATATTTCGATGCTTGTGTGTTAATAGGCTGCCCTTGAGGTGCGACCGCAGCGCTGGCAGCACTGGCAGCACTGGCAACGCTGGCAGCCACGTTGGGCTGAACACTTTGCGTGACGGAAGGTGGCTCCTCTTTGCAGGCAGCCAATACCGTGCTGAGGGCGAGCACGGCCGCCAACGCGCTACGGCGAAATAGGGGTTGCTTCATGATCTTGCTTCCTTTTGCTGGAGTGGCTGATGCACCTCTTGCCTGATGATTTCCACAAATGTTTTATCTCATTGCATTCAATGCGGGCGTCTCATACCGAAAACATAAACCACTAATCGAGATCACACCCAAAACCGGCTGAAAAGGCGTGAAAAATTCATTTGCTTCTGTCTCAAGCTGCGCCTGAACACCTTAGGGGCTGTCGTCATTAGCTGGTTGAATTGCGTACAACCCCACCCTCTTAACAGCTGCATCCAACTATCAGATGACTATTCCTGCTCATCGCCGCCACTATATCTCCGACCATGCATGGACTCTGCTTGGCTGGGCAAAAAGGGGGCTGAACAGCAAGATCCATTTGGCAGTGGATGCGCATGGAATGCCAAGATGCATCGTCACCTCTGGAACGACAGTAGATTGTACCCAGGCGTCGGCCTTGATTGAGGGTCTGAAAGCCGCGTATTTACTGGCTGACCGTGGTGATGACACCAATGCCCTGATAGCGCAGGCAGCGTCTCGGAGAATGGTGGTGGTGATCCCGTCCAAGCGTAATCGTAAGGAACAGCGGGAGCACGACAGGGAGATTTATAAGGCAAGGCATCGAGTGGAAAAGGTCTTTCTGCGCCTGAAGCAATGGCAAGGCATTGCCACGAGGTATGCGAAGAACGCGGCCTCATTTGTGGCAATTGTGCCGCTTAGTTGCGCACCGTTATGGGCTGCCATCTTATGACGACAACCCCTAGGTTGTGATGCTGTTTGTTGCGGCGCCCTCCTGCCATCCGCCGCCAACAGCTCCTGCCAGGCCATCGGCACGGCCAGCACGAGGGAAAGTATTGCCTTAATGAGGAGATTCACTCTTTTCATAACCTGAACCTCTATATGGGGTTAGGTGAGAGCATAGGTGGCGATCTGGCGCTCCTCTTCCCATCGTCGTTCGACATGATCATCGTCTCGCCAACGCCCCCGCCGGGGACAAAAACCGGGGAAACGGCCGACCATCGGCCATAAAAAAACGGCGACCCGAGGTCGCCGTTTTGTCTGGAGCCGAAGCTGCGGGATCAGTCACCCAGCAGCACGGAGTCCAATGCGATTTCGATCATGTCGTTGAAGGTCAGCTGACGCTCTTCGGAGGTAGTCTGCTCACCGGTACGGATATGGTCGGAGACGGTGCAGATGGTCAGCGCCTTGGCACCGTACTCTGCGGCCACGCCGTAGATGCCGGCGGCTTCCATCTCGACACCCAGGATGCCGTATTTTTCCATGACGTCGAACATGGAGGGATCCGGGGTGTAGAACAGGTCGGCGGAGAAGATGTTGCCCACTCGCACGGCGACGCCCTTGTTCTTGGCGGCTTGCACGGCATTGGCAACCAGGTCGAAGTCGGCGATGGCGGCGAAGTCGTGATCCTTGAAGCGCAGACGGTTGACCTTGGAATCGGTGCAGGCACCCATGCCGATCACCACGTCACGCAGTTTCACGTCTTCACGCACGGCACCGCAGGAGCCCACGCGGATCAGGGTCTTCACACCGTAGTCGGTGATCAGCTCTTTGGCGTAGATGGAGCAGGACGGGATGCCCATGCCGTGGCCCATGACGGAGATGCGACGGCCCTTATAGGTGCCGGTGAAGCCGAGCATGCTGCGCACGTCACACACCTGCTCGACGTTCTCCAGGAAGGTTTCGGCGATGTACTTGGCACGCAGGGGGTCGCCCGGCATCAGCACTGTGTCAGCAAAGGCGCCATCTTTTGCATTGATATGAGGAGTTGCCATTCTCTTAATTCCTTCACACTAGGTTGAGTTTTATTGTCTTTATTGGGTTGCCCGTCGCCTTGGCGACGGGCGGGTAAATTACAAGAAGCGAGTACCGCTGTGCAACCTGGGCAGGCCCTGTATCCACGATGCGCTGCCCAGGATCGGCATCACAGGAAGCTGGTGCCGTACTGCAACTTGGGCAGACCGTGGTAGGCCGCGATGCTCTGACCGATGTCGGCAAAGGTCTCGCGACGACCGACACTGCCCGCCTTGACCGGCTTGCCGTAGAACAGCACCGGAATGTACTCACGGGTGTGATCGGTACCGTTCCAGGTCGGGTCGCAGCCGTGGTCGGCGGTCAGCACCACAACGTCGCCATCCTGCAGTATCTCGAACAGCTCCGGCAGACGGGAGTCGAAATACTCCAGTGCATCGGCGTAGCCCTTGACGTCACGACGGTGGCCGTAGGAGGAGTCGAAGTCGACGAAGTTGGTGAAGACGATGGTGTTGTCACCGGCCGCCTTCACCTCTTCCAAGGTTCTGTCCCACAGCTCGGTCAGGCCGGTGCCTTTCACCTGCTTGGTGATGCCCTGGTTGGCATAGATGTCGGCGATCTTGCCGATGGAGACCACCTGGCCACCCGCCTCTTTCATGTAGTCCAGCACGGTCGGCGCCGGCGGCAGTACCGAGTAGTCGTGACGGTTGCCGGTGCGCTTGAAGTTGCCCTTGCCGCTGCCCACGAACGGACGGGCGATGACGCGGCCGATGTTGTAGGGCTCCAGCAGCTCACGCACTATGTGGCACAGCTCGTACAGCTTCTCGAGGCCATAGGTCTCTTCGTGGCAGGCGATCTGGAACACGGAGTCGGCAGAGGTGTAGAGGATCGGCTTGCCGGTGCGCATGTGCTCCTCGCCCAGATCGTCCAGCACCTGGGTGCCGGAGGCGTGGCAGTTGCCCAGGTAGCCCGGCAGGCCCGCCTTCTCGACGATGGCGTCCAACAGCTCCTGCGGGAAGCTATTGTGGTGATCGTGGAAGTAACCCCACTCGAACAGCACGGGCACGCCGGCGATCTCCCAGTGGCCGGACGGAGTGTCCTTGCCGGAGGAGAGCTCCTGGGCGAAGCCGTAAGCACCGACCACCTCGATATCTTTCTGCAAGCCGGCCGGGAAGTAGCCGGAAGCCTGCTCCCCTGCGTGGCCCAGACCCAGCTTGTTGAGGTTCGGCAGATGGAGGGCGCCACGGCCTTCGATCTCACCGGCGGCGCAGGCCTTGGCGATATGGCCAAGGGTGTTGGCGCCCACATCTCCGAACTTCTCGGCATCGGCGGCGGCGCCAATACCGAAGGAGTCCATCATCAGAATAAAGGTACGTTTCATGGGTCTTCCCCTTGTTACAAATCGGCCAGACCGATGCGACGGTAAACCTCGGGCAGTGCCTCTGGTCGGGTGTCACCGATCTTGACGGCTGCCTGCACCATGCGGGCGGCCTCGGCAAATTGAGCTTCTGTCTGAGCGTGGATCAGCGCGAGCGGCTTGTCAGCCTCGACGCTCTGCCCCAGGCGGATAAAGTCGGTCAGACCGACCGCATAATCGAGTTTGTCCCCGGCGGCGCGGCGACCACCGCCCATGGCGACCACGGCCAGGCCCAGTTCGCGGGTATCCATGGCGGTCACGAAACCGGTCTGCGCCGCATACACGGGGCGCACTATGCCGGCCTTGGGCAGGTAGCTGTCGTAACGCTCCATGAAGTCCGCCGGGCCACCGAGGCCGGTGACCATGCGACCGAAGATCTCGGCGGCCTTGCCGTTGTCCAGCACCGCCTGCAACTTGGCACGGGCGTCCTGTTCATCGCTCGCCAGGTTGGCGGAGATCAGCATCTCGGCACAGAGCGCCATGGTCACTTCGTGGATGCGCGGGTTGCGATACTCACCGGTCAGGTAGCGCACCGCCTCACGAACTTCCACCCCATTGCCTGCGCTGGAGGCCAGCACCTGGTTCATGTCGGTCAGGAGCGCCGAGGTACGGCAGCCGGCACCGTTGGCCACCGCCACTATGCTTTTCGCCAGTTCCTCAGATGCTTCAAACGTCGGCATAAAGGCGCCGGAGCCCACCTTGACGTCCATCACCAGCGCTTCCAGCCCGGAGGCGAGCTTCTTGGAGAGGATGGAGCCGGTGATCATGGCGATGGATTCGACGGTGGCGGTGATATCACGCACCGCATAGATGCGCTTGTCGGCCGGGGCCAGATCGCCGGTCTGACCGATGATGGCCACGCCGGCTTCTTTCACCACTTTCAGGAAGCGATCGTTGTCGACCGAGGTCTGGTAGCCGGGGATGGCGTCCAGCTTGTCCAGGGTGCCGCCGGTGTGACCCAGGCCACGACCGGAGATCATCGGCACGAAGCCACCGCAGGCGGCGACCATGGGGCCGAGCATCAGGGAGACGACATCACCTACCCCACCGGTGGAGTGCTTGTCGACGATGGGGCCACCCAGGTTGAGGTGGTCCCAGTTCAGCACCATGCCAGAGTCGCGCATGGCACAGGTCAATGCCACCCGCTCATCCATGGTCATGTCTTTGAAGTAGACCGCCATGGCGAGTGCCGCGATCTGGCCTTCACCGATGCTGTTGTTGGTAATGCCCTGGACGAAGAATTGAATCTCTTGGGTACTGAGCGCTTCACCGTTGCGCTTCTTGCGAATAATTTCTTGAGGCAAAAACATCTTTCATTCCCTCCGCGCGTCATGCACGCATACAGGCCGAACAGGATTCCTCGAAAGGGGACGGCTCGCCGCCCCCTGACACCGCTTAGTAACCGCTGGTATTGGCCGGCTTGTCGCCGTGGCCCAGGGTCGCCAGCAGGCTGGCCAGCAGGCTGGAAGCGCCGAAGCGGAAGGTGCGTGGGGAAACCCAGTCTTTGCCCAGGATCTCTTCGGCCATGGCGAGGTACTGACCGGCTACGGCCGCATCCTTCACGCCACCCGCCGGCTTGAAGCCGACTTTCGGGTTCTTGGCCTTGATCACTTCCATCATGATGCGCGCCGCTTCCGGGGTCGCATTGACCGGCACCTTGCCGGTGGAGGTCTTGATGAAGTCGGCACCGGCATCGATGCAGATCTCGGAGGCGCGACGGATCAGCGCGGCATCCTTCAGCTCGCCGGTCTCGATGATCACCTTCAGCAGTACGTCAGCGCCGCAGGCTTCCTTACAAGCTTTGACCAGATCGAAGCCGACCTGTTCATTGCCCGCCATGAAGGCACGGTAGGGGAACACCACATCCACCTCGTCGGCACCATAGGCGACGGCGGCACGGGTCTCGGCCACGGCGATCTCGATGTCGTCGTTGCCATGGGGGAAGTTGGTCACGGTCGCGATGCGCACATCGGCGGCGCCGATCTCACGCAGGGTCTTGCGCGCGATGGGGATGAAACGGGGATAGATGCAGACGGCGGCGGTCAGGCCAGCCGGGGACTTGGCCTTGCGGCACAGATCGATCACCTTCTGATCGGTGTCGTCATCGTTCAGGGTGGTCAGGTCCATCAGGTTCAGGGCGCGTTGGGCGGCCAGTTTCAGATCAGTCATGCTATGTCTCCAAAGTCTCGATAAGTCCTGAATACCCGAGTCTGGCACTCGCCGTTCGAGATGAGATCGGCAAGATGGCCCGGGTAAACGGGAGATGGAATTACAGCGCAAATGCACAGGCAATACGGCTGCAAATAAGGCAAGAGCCCTGTCACTTTCTTACAAAAGTGCGGACTTGGTTCCATGAAGACTTGAGAAAGGCCGACAACTGCTGACCCAACTTCCCAATCAATTCCATTTGACCGCCAACACCCGGCTTGTCCGGGTATTAGTCTATGCCAGCACCCTGCTGGCATCGCCTATTTCAGCCGAGATACCCCGTGTTTGCAAGCCGGATTTGCCAATTTCAGAGGTACCTCACATCTGACAAATCCGGCACTGGAAAGCGCTTAAGAGAAGAAACGGGTCAGGATCCAGGAGTAGGCAATCCCCCCCAGATAGACCCCGACGATCCCCATCACCCCGGACAAGACGGGAGGTGCCGGGATCGGCAATTTGAGGAAAGAAAACAACAAGCCAACGATAAAGCCGGCTGCAATCGCCAGTAGCACTTCATTCATATAACCTCCGATTCGACTCAATTTTATTATTAGTTTAGAAAGGAAAACGGTTGTCACCGCTCCAAACGCGAACGCCACAGCTTTTCGCTGTGGCGTTCGTCTTTACCTGAGTGTCAGGCAAATATTACATGGCTGTCAGTGCCAGGAAGAAGCCTGCGATGGTGGCAGACATCAGGTTGGACAGAGAGCCGGCCAGTACGGCCTTCAGACCGAAGCGCGCTATGGTGCCGCGACGGTTCGGTGCCATGGAGCCCAGACCACCCAGCAGGATGGCAACGGAGGACAGGTTGGCGAAGCCGCACAGGGCGAAGGAGATGATGGCCTTGGTGTGGGCGGACATGGCCACGCCGTTGATCAGCACTTCATCTTTCAGGTAGGGGGCGAAGTTCAGGTAAGCCACGAACTCGTTCACCACCAGCTTCTGACCGATGAAGGAACCGGCCACCACGGCTTCGCTCCAAGGCACACCGATGAGGAAGGCCAGCGGGGAGAACAACCAGCCCAGCAGCAGTTCCAGAGACAGTTGCGGGTAACCGAACCAGCCACCCACACCGGCGAAGATGCCGTTGATCATGGCGATGAGGCCGATGAACGCCAGCAGCATGGCACCCACGTTCAGGGCCAGTTGCAGACCGGCGGAGGCACCGGCGGCGGCGGCGTCGATCACGTTGGCAGGCTTGTCGTCCAGATCGCCGTCGGCGGAGTTCTCGTCATAGCTGGGGGTCTCGGTTTCCGGAACCAGCAGCTTGGCGAACAGCAGACCACCCGGGGCAGCCATGAAGGAGGCGGCGATCAGGTATTCCATCTTGACGCCCATGGAGGCATAACCGGCCAGCACGGAGCCGGCAACGGAGGCCAGACCACCACACATGACGGCGAACAGCTCGGAATCTGTCATCTTGGAGATGAAGGGACGCACCACCAGCGGGGCTTCAGTCTGACCGACGAAGATGTTGGCAGTCGCAGACAGGGATTCGGTACGGGAAGTGCCCAGTACCTTTTGCAGGCCACCACCCAGCAGCTTGATCACCCACTGCATGATGCCGAGGTAATAAAGAACCGCGATCAGGGAAGAGAAGAAGATGATGACGGGCAGGACGCGGAAGGCAAAGATAAAGCCGCCGCCGCCGAACACTTCAAACATCTTGTTGCTGACCAGACCACCGAACAGGAATTCGATACCGTTTTGGCCATAGCCGATGACGCTGGAAACGGCATCGGATACACCTACCAGAATGTCCCGGCCCACTGGGACGTACAGCACGAATGCACCCAGACCGGCTTGAATTGCAAAGGCACCACCCACGGTGCGGATTTTGATTGCCTTGCGATTGCTGGAAAACAGCACCGCGATAAGGATGAGCGTCGCCATCCCTACCAGACCCATTATTAGATTCATTATTAACACTTCCTCTTTAGTAGCACCTTCCAGCTTGTTAACGTTTTGTATCTTAAAGCCGTTAATCAAGGGTGCGCATTATACTAATTACGGTGCGACAAAGTAGAATGCTGGTCACATTTTATAAGTGTGAAACGCGTTAGACGTCGTTTAATTAGACCGCAAACGATTTTTATGCGCCCTATTTTTTATCACAGCGATATCAATAGTTAACTAAGCGTTAAATTCGTTCGGGGTGAATGGGAATGTCTGCAAAGCGGATTCATGTAACACCGAAATAACATCCTCTAACGACTCTCCTCGCAGCTCGGCCAGGAGTTGCGCAATCAGCGGCAGGCTGGCGGGGGTATTGGGCCCCTCCTGTCCCTGCAGTGGCATGTCGGGGGAGTCCGTCTCCAGCAGCAACGCCTCCAGCGGCATATCGCGGATCGCCTCCCGGGTCTTGTTGGCTCGCTCATAGCTGATGACGCCCCCGATCCCCAGTCTGAAACCCAGCTGCCAGAAGGCGTTGGCCTGCTGCAGCGAGCCGCCGAAGGCGTGGATCACCCCGCCCCTGGCCGGCTTGAAGCGCCGCAACGTCTTGGCGACGGTGTCATTGGCCCGCACCGAGTGGACTATGAGCGGCAACTCATAGCTCATGGCCAGCCTGATCTGCGCCTCGAACAGCTCGAGCTGCCCCTCCTGCGGCACATGGCTGCGCAAGTCCAGCCCGCACTCGCCGATGGCCACCAGCCCCTTGGGCCGGCTCGCCAGCAGACGCTCCAGCCGTGCCAGCACGCCCTCGGTCTGGGCCCCCACATACCAGGGATGGATGCCAAGACCATAGCGGATGCCTGGGTGGCGGTCGGCCAGCGCCATCACCCGAGTCCAGTTTTCTTCTCCCACGGCGGGGATGATATACTCCCCCACCCCCAGCTGACGCCACTGGGCCAGCAACACCTCCCGATCGGGATCGAAGATCGGAAAGTCGAGATGGCAGTGGGTGTCGATCAGTTGCATATCACTCTTACCTGCTTGTCGTATCTGATGGGTCTATTCAATGCTAAAACGCGCTTCCCACGGCTTTACCCTGATAGAGCTGGTGCTGGTCATCATAGTGCTGGCCGTCCTGGCGGTGACCGCCATGCCCCGCTTCATCAACATCCAGGACGATGCGCTCAAGAGCAGCGTCTCCGCGACCGCCGGCGGCTTTGCCAGCGCCGTCCAGCTGGCCCATGCAGGCTGGGCCGTCAAGGTGAAGGGAGAGCCGCTGGCACTCTATAACTTTAGCGGCATGGGGCAGCAGGATCTCGACATCAACTCCCATGGCTGGCCGGTTGGCACCAAGGAGGATCAGGGCGGCCAGGGTCCCGACACCATCTTCCCTGGCGGTGACAGCGATCAGATCTCCGTCAGCAGCCGGGACGATTGCGAGAGCCTGTTCGGCGGCCTGCTCGATACCGACCAGACCGCGGCCGATGAGCTGCATACCGACGCCGACAGCGACTACATCTCGCAGCTCGTCCCGGCCGATGCGCAGACCGACGGGCAACTGCGCCACGACAACTGCCGCTACACCCTGCGCGACTCCATCGGCCGCTTCCCCGCCTATCCGGACGGGTTGGGATTTGAGTACAACAGCGTCAGCGGGGCCGTGGTCCGCAACTTCGATTGAGCGACGAGGGCTCTTCCTCCGATGCCTCGGGTTCCCGCTCATCATGACGCACCGGCGCGCAGCAGCGCCGGTTCTCAGGTACCAGCCCCCACTCCTGACACCAGGCATCGTAGCGAGCCAGCCAACGCAGCAACACACCTTTCATGATCCGCTCCTTGTTCCGATAAGGGCCTTATCATCGCCAGCACCGGTAACACTGGTCACCCGGCATCAGCGGCCCGCCACCTCATGATTTCCCCTGCGGCAACAGCAGGCCCATGCTGATCTCGTCGACATCGCGATCATCCAGTCGATAGGCGTTGCGCCGGATGCCTTCGTCGATAAAGCCGCACTTGCGATAGAGCCCATGAGCCGCCTCGTTATGAGCCATCACTCCCAACTCCAGCCGGCTGATGCCACAACCCGGCGCGGCGGCGATCAGGGTACGTAGCAAACGCTCACCCCAGCCCTGGCCCCGCGCGCCCTGGCGCAGCCCCATCACGATCAGGGCGCAGTGTCGATTGCGCCGCAAGCCACCACCCATCATCAGCGCGAACCCCTGCACCTCGTCGGCCAGGGTCAATAGCCACATGCGCTGATTGGCACTGGCCTGCATGGCGGCCAGACGCTGGCGCTGCCCCTGGATATCGGATGGGCGCTCCCCCGCCTCGAACAGCATGAAACGCGTCTCCCGATCCAGCTGTTGAAAGAAGTGATCCAGCGCCGCGGCGTCCTCCACCCCGGCCAAACGAATGCTCATATCAGGCTCCCTGCCAGTCAGCCACCCCTTGGCGGCCATAAAAAAACGACTCCATTTGGAGTCGTTTTTATCAGAGCCATCTGGCTAATTCCATCTATTCCTGAGGGACATGCCCGGCACGGAGGCGCCCGGCAGGACATCAATCAACCTCTCGCCGATCAACCCTTGGCTGGCAGGCTCAGACGGGCAACGGCTTCCACGTGCATGGAGTGGGGGAACATGTCCACCGGCTGCACCTCGTCCAGCACGAAGCCCTGCTTGACCAGGTAGGCCAGATCCCGGGCCAGGGTCTGCGGGTTGCAGGAGACATAGACCAGGCGACGGGGTGCCATGGCGACCAGGGTCTGCAGCACCGCCTTGTCACAACCCTTGCGGGGGGGATCCATCACCACCACATCGGCGCTCACGCCCTGGGCGTGCAGCTCGGGCATCAACTGCTCGGCCTTGCCCACGTGGAATTCGGTGTGCTCTATGCCATTGAGGGCCGCGTTGCGGCGGGCATCCGAGATCGCGCTCTCCACCGACTCGATGCCAACCACCTTGGCAGCCTTGGCCGCCAGGAACAGGGAGATGGTGCCGATGCCGCAGTAGATGTCGAACACAGTCTCGTTGCCGGTCAGCTCGCTGTATTCGAGCGCCTTGGAGTAGAGCACATCGGTCTGGCTCGGGTTGTTCTGGAAGAAGGAGAGCGGCGAGATCTCGAATTCGAGTTCGTGGATCTTGTCGCGGATGACACCTTCCCCCAGCAGCACCCGGTTGCTCGCGCCCAGGATGCGGTTGGTGCGCTCGTCGTTGACGTTCTGTACCAGGGTGGTGATGGGCAGATCCGCCAGCGCCGCCAGCAACTCGGCTTCGAATGGCAGTGCTTCACCCAGGGTCACCAGCACCACCATCAGCTCACCGCTCTTGAAGCCCTTGCGGGTCATCAGATTACGGACACAACCGCTGTGGTTGACCTCGTCATAGGCCGCGATCTCGTGCGTGCGCATCCAGTTGCGTACCCGGGCATTGAGCTCCACGTGCAGGGAGTCCTGCACCGCGCAGTCGTCGGCGGTGATGAGATCGTGGGAGTGCTTGCGATAGAAACCGATCTCGGCACCAGCCGCGCTGCTACGCACCGCATACTGCGCCTTGTTGCGATAGGCGAAGGGGCTATCCATGCCGAGGATGGGGTTGACCTGGGTAGCCAGCCCGGCCTGATCCAGCGCGCTCTGCACCAGGGACTGCTTCAGCTTGAGCTGGGCCGGATAGGCCAGCGGCCTGACCTGGCAGCCACCGCACTCGGTGTTCGGGCAGAAATCGGCGACCCGATCGGCGGAGGCCTGGGTCAGCTCGACCAGCTTGCCGTGCAGATAGTTCGGTTTGACTTCGGTCAGCTCGACCAGCGCCTGCTCACCGGGCAGCAGACCCTCGACAAACAGAGGGCGATCGAACAGGCGACCCTTGCCGTCCCCTTTGTCGGTCAGTTCCAGAATATCGATCTGATGTTGGTGTCCCACTAACGGCATGAGCGGCTCCGAAGGCATAGATAAAAGGATGGAAGCGGGCTAACCCGGCTACCCCAAATAAAGGGTGGCAGAGTTTAGCGGAGATCCGTCCAAATTGCAGGCATAAATCACCGCCTAAAACAGGCCGGCAGGATTGAATGGCGATCCGGTTGCAGGTTGCAGGCATCAATCGCCGCCTAAAACAGGCCAGCCAGATTGAATGGCGATCCGGCTACCTATGGCAGCCATAAAAAAACCGCCGGACAGGGCCGGCGGCAAGCTTGTTAATGGGAGCCCGATGCGGTTACAGGCTGTAGGCCTTCTCGCCATGACTGGTGACATCCAGCCCTTCCCGCTCCGCATCTTCCTTCACCCGCAGGCCGATCAGCAGATCCACCGCCTTGTATGCCACGGCGGAGACCACGGCGGTCCATGCCACCGTCACCAGTACGCCGATGATCTGGATCTTCACCTGCGCCAGGATGGAATAGCCCTCGGCGACCTGGTTGGTCACATAATCCCACACCCCGGTACCGCCCAGATCCGGGCTGGCGAAGACCCCGGTCAGGATAGCCCCCAGGATCCCGCACACCCCGTGCAGACCGAATACGTCCAGGCTGTCATCGGCCCTCAGCAGGCGCTTGAGACCATGCACACCCCACAGCCCGGCCACCCCGCTCAGGATCCCGATGATGAGGGCACCACCAACACCGACGAAACCGGCGGCAGGGGTGATGGCAACCAGGCCGGCAACCGCCCCCGAGACCGCCCCCAGCAGGGAGGGACGCCCCTTCATCAGCCATTCGGCAAAGGTCCAGGAGAGGGCGGCCGCAGCCGGAGCCAGCCAGGTGTTGATCAGTGCCAGTGCGGCTGTGCCGTTCGCTTCCAGCGCGGAACCGGCGTTGAAGCCGAACCAGCCGAACCAGAGCAGGGCGGCCCCTATCATGGTCATGGTCAGGCTGTGCGGTGCCATGGGGTCACGACCGTAACCCACTCGCTTGCCGGTCATGTAGGCGCCGACCAGACCGGCAACCGCCGCGTTGATGTGCACCACTGTGCCACCGGCGAAATCGAGCGCGCCATGCTGGAACAGGTAACCGGCGGTGGCCGTCGCCGCGGCCGCCGTGTCGGCCGAGGTGTAGGCATCAGGACCGGCCCAGTACCACACCATGTGCGCCATCGGAATGTAGGCGAAGGTGAACCAGATCACGGCGAACAGCAGCACCGCCGAGAACTTCATCCGCTCGGCAAAGCCACCGACGATGAGCCCGCAGGTGATGGCCGCGAAGGCGCCCTGGAACACCACATAGATGAGCTCGCTGATCCCCACCCCTTTGCTGAAGGTGGCGGCGATCGACTCGGGGGTGACCCCGACCAGCAGCACCTTGTCGAATGAGCCGTAGAAGGCTCCCCCTTCGGTGAAGGCCAGCGAATAGCCGTAGACCACCCAGAGCACGGTGATGAGGCAGAACAGGGTGAACACCTGCATCAGCACGCTCAGCATATTCTTGGCACGCACCAGGCCACCGTAGAACAGGGCCAGGCCCGGGACGGACATCAGGATCACCAGGATGGCCGCCAGCATCAGCCAGGTATTGTCTCCCTTGTTGATGGTCACGGTCGCCGCTGTCTGCACCACATCAGCCTGTGCAGCCACCTCTTCGGCCCAACCCGGGGCGGCCATGGTGGCGGTCAGCACCAGCAGGCCAGTCATTACGAGTCTCTTGAACATACAGCCCTCTCCTTCCCTGTCATCCCGGCACCTGGCCGGGTCCATTTCCTGATATGAATGTCTAACTTGGCTATTCACTCAAACCCACATCGGTAAATCGGTATTGCCCTGTCACAACCCTAGGCATGACCCCGCAGGGATCATCATGGCGACATGATTGTGTTAAAGCATAAAGCAGGCCAAAAAATAAATTACATAATATTCAATATCTTGTGTGATATTCGAAGAAGGGTTGCACCATGTTGGCGCACCTGGTTCACAAACAGGAACGAAATCGCACTCCCGCTGTGCAGAGCCGGGAGGGCGCACCAAGATGTGACAGGGGTCAGGAAGAATGCGGGTACTGCCTTTGCCAAGACGGCCAGCAGGGGTGAGCAGAGGAGAAGCCCCACTTGCAGCAAGTGAGAATCCTGGGCGTGACAGTGGGTGGAGGCACAGAGCATGGGCTGGCGGCCGCCGCCAAGCAACGGAAAAACAAAAGGCCATCCGTGAGGATGGCCTTTTGTCATTGAATTCTAAATGGTGCCCGGGGTCGGACTCGAACCGACACGTCTTTCAACGGCGGATTTTGAATCCGCTGCGTCTACCGATTTCGCCACCCGGGCAACTGCGAGGGATTATACGAATGGCGCTTGGGCATGCAAGGTGTTTTTCTCACGTCGGATCCCGTTTGCTCATTTATTCAACGCCTTGCCGATGTGGGGTCAGTTACATAGAATGCCCGCATCATATTAATGGAATAGCATCATGGCCAAGCGCAAGACAGTCTCCTCCCCGACCCCTCCCCCCCAGCATCCATATCCCTCCGCCGGTCTGCTGCGCCGCCTGGGCGCCCTGCTCTATGACTATCTGGTGGTCATCGCCCTGTTGATCATCGCCGGCTTCATCGGCATGGGGGTTGCCCAGTTGCTGCTGGCCACCGGCATGGCGAGCGTGCCCGAGGGCAAGGATGCCTCCTGGCTGCTGACCAGCCCGCTCTACAGCGCCTGGCTGGCCCTGGTGATCTGCGGTTTCTATACCTGGTTCTGGACCCGCGCCGGTCAGACCATCGGCATGCGCGCCTGGCGCCTGCGCATCCAGAATGTGGATGGCAGCAACATCCGCATCACCCAGGCCCTGATCCGGCTCGGGACTGCCGCCTTCGGACTCGGCAACCTGCTGTGCGTGATGAACCGCGAGCGGCCACGCGCCTTCCAGGACATCTGGTCCGAGTGTGAGGTGGTGGTGCTGAGCAAGCAGGAGAATCTGGAGCAGCTGAACAAATAAGGTAGCTTGAATGACAAGAAGGGCACCCCGGGGTGCCCTTCTCACTACCTGCCTCCATGGCCCGTATCGCCGTGGACAGCATGAAAAAAGGGCCCATGAGGGCCCTTTTCGTTTCGCCATCCGGCTATCGCCTGCGGCTCAGGATATAGAAGGAAATACCGCCGAACAGCAGGCTGGGGGCGATAGCGGCCAGGATGGGCGGCATCGCATACACCAAGCTGACGGGACCGAACACCCGATCGCTCACATAGACCGCGAAGCCGGTCATGATCCCCATCAGCATCCTCGCCCCCATGCTCACCGAGCGCAGCGGGCCGAAGATGAAGGAGGAGGCCAGCAAAATCATGGCCACCACAGAGAGCGGCGACAGCAGCTTGCGCCACATCTCCAGCTTGTAGCGCCCCGCATCCTGCTTGTTGGCATCCAGATAGCCGATATAGTCGCGCAGGCCGGAGATCGGCAGGTTCTCGGGATCTATGCTGACCACCCCCAGCTGTTTGGGGGTCAGCTCCGAGCTCCACGCCATCTGCTCATGCTTCTCGTCCTGGATCTGCTTGGGATCGTCGAAGCGGGTGATATGCACCCGCTTGAGCAGCCAGTGATGCTGTTCGAACACCCCCTCCTGTGCCTGTACGACGTCGATCAGAGCACGGGACGGAGTGAAACGGTACAGGGTGATGCCGGTCAAGGCTCCGTCGTTGCGTACCCCGTTGATATTGACGAAGTTGTTGCCATCCCGGGCCCAGACACCATAGGCCGAGACGGTCAGCCGTCCTTCCGACATGGCACCCGCCTTGATGTCATCCGCCATCCGCTTCGCGACGGGGGCCACATATTCCCCCATCAGCCCTACCAGCAACATCAGGGGGATCGCGGTCTTGAGCGCCGCCATCACTATGCTGATCTTGGAGCGGCCCGATGCCTGCATCACCACCAATTCTGAGGTGGTCGCCAGCTGACCGAGCCCGATGAGCCCCCCCAGCAGAGCCGCCAGCGGGAAGAACAGCACCGCCTCCTTCGGCATGGAGAGCAGCACGAAATAGAGCGCGTTGAGCATGTCATAGTTGCCTTCCCCCACCGCCTTGAGCTGCTCCACATACTTGATGAGCGCAGCCAGCCCGACCAGGGTCAGCTCACACAGCAGGATCGACATGAAAATGACCCGGCCGATATATCTATCGAGAATGCCAAACATCAGCCGAGACTCCCAGGTTGCAGCATCATGCTGATTTTCCCTTGAAATGCGGTGTATGAAACATGAATCGACACGGGGGCGACCCTGTTGATATGTCTGTCGAGAATGTCAAACATCAGCAGAGATCCCTATGTTGCAGCATCATGCCGATTTCATTTTGAAGAAGTGACTCTTCACCCCGTTCCACCAGGTCGTGCCATGCAGGTTGAGCGGCAGGCCGATTGCCAGCAGATAGACCATAGGCACCAGGAACATGCCGGGCCAGTGGGGCAGACGCCCGCTGTCGATGGCCGAGCGGGCGGCGCTGAGCAACAGGAAATAGGAGAGATAGAGCAGGATGGCGGGCAGCAACTTGGCATAACGGCCCTGGCGGGGATTGACCCTGGCCAGCGGCACCACCAGGAAGGTAAGCACCAGAATGGAGACGGGCAGCGACAGGCGCCACTGCAACTCGGCCATCAGCTGATTGTCCTGGGTGCCGAGCAGCGCCACGGTCGGCTTGGCCGCCGCCTTGCGGTTGGAGCGTTCCATCTCCTGCTGGCGGATCACCAGGCTGTACTCGTCAAAGTTGGAGATCTGGAACTGCTTGCCGGTGAACTGGCCCTCGTAGCGGGAGCCATCTTTCAGGGTCAACCACTGCAGGCCGTTGCTGTCGGCGGTCACATGCCCCTCGCTGGCCACCACGACGGAGGGCGGCGAGGTACCTTCGGCGCGCTGCAGCACGAAGATCTTCTGCAGCTCAGAGCCCTTGTCGTTCAGATCCTGGATGTAGGCGACCAGCCGTCCCTTGTCGAGCTCCATGAAGCGGCCCGCCTGCAGGAAGGAGATGCCCGGATCGGCCTTGAACTCGTCGATCACCTGATACTCGCGCTCCTTGGCCTGGGGCGCGATCCAGCCGGTGTTGAACGCCGCCACCGCCGCCGTCAGCAAGGCCAGCAGCATGGCGCTGCGCATCACGAAGCGGTGACTGAAACCCACGGCATGCATCACCGTCATCTCGCTTTCGGCATACAAACGACCATGAGCAAACAAAATGGCAAGGAACAGACTGATAGGCAGCATCAACAGCGCCATATTGGGCAGGTTGAGCAGCAGCAGGGTGGAAACCAGGCGCGTCGGCACCTCGCCATCGGCGGCATCGCCGATGATCTGGATAAATTGCTGGCTGACGAAGATAAGCAGCAGTACGAATAACACCGCCAGCTGGGTTTTCAGGGTCTCCCTGAACAAATATCGGAAAACGATCACAGTCATTCCCAAGTAAACTTGTGTTTTTAGTCGAATGCCTGAAAAATAGGGCCCTATATTGGATTTTTACCAGTTTGAACTGCGGAGCCTGTGGCTGTTCGCTCCGCCTCTGATACCCCAACAAGCACCGCATTATTCAATAAAAGGTGCCTTTTGTCTTTAGGATGTAGGAGATTCCATGGAGTTCAGTGTAAAGAGTGGCAGTCCTGAGAAGCAACGCAGTGCCTGCGTCGTGGTTGGCGTGTTTGAGCCCCGTCGCCTCTCTCCGGTCGCCGAACAGCTGGACAAGATCAGCGACGGCTACATCAGCTCGCTGCTGCGCCGCGGCGATCTGGAAGGCAAACCAGGCCAGATGCTGTTGCTGCATCAAGTACCGGGCGTGCTCAGCGAGCGCGTACTGCTGGTCGGTTGCGGCAAGGAGCGGGAACTCGACGAACGCCAGTACAAGCAGATCATCAACAAGACAATCACCACCCTCAACGAGACCGGGTCCATGGAAGCCGTCTGCTTCCTGACCGAGCTGCACGTCAAGGGACGGGATACTTACTGGAAGGTGCGTCAGGCGGTGGAAACCACCAAGGCGGGCCTCTACAGCTTCGATCAGTTCAAGACCAACAAGGCCGAACCGCGCCGCCCGCTGCGCAAGCTGGTGTTCAACGTGCCGACGCGTCGGGAACTGACCATAGGCGAGCGCGCCATCGCCCACGGCCTGGCCGTGGCGAAAGGGGTGCGGGTCTGTCGCGACGTGGCGAACATGCCGCCCAACATCTGCAACCCGGCTTACCTGGCCTCCCAGGCCCGTCGTCTGGCCGATGCCTATGACAACATCACCACCAAGGTGATCGGCGAGCAGGAGATGGCCGAACTCGGCATGAACTCCTACCTGGCGGTGGCCCGTGGCTCCGACAACGAAGCCATGATGGCCATCATCGAGTACAAGGGCAACGGCGACGCCAAGCCCATCGTGCTGGTCGGCAAGGGGCTGACCTTCGACTCCGGCGGCATCTCCATCAAGCCGGCCGAGGGCATGGACGAGATGAAGTACGACATGGGTGGCGCCGCCTCCGTGCTCGGCACCATGCACGCCCTGGCCCAGTTGCAGCTGCCCATCAACGTCATAGGCGTGCTGGCCGGTTGCGAGAACATGCCGGGTGGCAACGCCTACCGGCCCGGTGACATCCTCACCACCATGTCCGGCCAGACCGTCGAGGTGCTCAACACCGACGCGGAAGGGCGCCTGGTGCTGTGCGATGCGCTCACCTATGTCGATCGCTACGATCCCGAGACCGTCATCGACGTGGCGACCCTGACCGGGGCCTGCATCATCGCCCTCGGTCACCACACCTCGGGTCTGCTGGCCAACCACAACCCGCTGGCCCACGAGCTGCTGAACGCCTCCGAGCAGGCCGGTGATCGCGCCTGGCGCCTGCCGCTGTTCGATGAGTATCAGGAACAGCTGGAGAGCCCGTTCGCCGACATGGCCAACATCGGCGGCCGCCCGGCCGGTACCATCACTGCCGCCGCCTTCCTGTCACGCTTCACCAAGAAGTACAACTGGGCCCACCTGGACATCGCAGGTACCGCCTGGAAGAGTGGCAAGGACAAGGGCTCCACCGGTCGTCCGGTGCCCCTACTGACCCAGTTCCTGCTGAACCGGGCCGGCGTGGCGGATGTCGAAGACAAGGAGTGATTCCTCACGCCCGCCGCACCCTGTGCGCGGCGGGGAGGCGTTAACCCGTATCACAAGGAAGAGGCCCGCCTCTTCCTTGTTTCATTGAGAGAACTGGGGGAACCATGCCCGGCATGGCACCCCACCGACGGCCAATCGCTGTCCGTCACAGCCAAACGGGACCCAACCTGATGAGCCAAGTGACCTTTTACCTGATGAGTGAGCCGGATGACGCGCAGGCTTCCGCCGTCGAGCGGCTCGCCTGCCAACTGGCGGCCGATGGCTGGGGCGCGGGCCATCTCTATCTGCATTGTGTGGATCAGGCTCAGGCCGAGCGCCTGGACGAGCTGCTGTGGCAGCTGCCGCCGGATCGCTTCGTACCGCATCAGTTGCAGGGCGAAACCGGTCAGGCCCCGGTCGAGATCGGCTGCCAGCCACCGAAGCGGCGCTACGCCTGCCTCATCAATCTGGCCGAACAGACACCTTTGTTTGCAGGACACTTCGCTCAAGTGGTAGATTTTGTCCCCACTGACGAAACGCAAAAGCAGCAAGCCCGCGAGCGCTACAAGCACTATCGCCAGGCAGGCCATGCCCTCGAGATGAGGGATCAGCCCGTCCTTGCCGCACCGGATCCGGCGCAGCCCTGACTGCCGCCCCCGCGATCCAGACCCCATCAACACCAGAATTCATCCAGAATACGGCGAGACCATGGAAAAGACTTTTAATCACAACGCCATCGAACAGGCGCTCTACCAGCACTGGGAATCCCAGGGTTACTTCAAGCCCCACGGTGACACCAGCAAAGACTCCTTCTGCATCATGATCCCGCCGCCGAACGTCACCGGCAGCCTGCACATGGGTCACGCCTTCCAGCAGACCCTGATGGACACCCTGATCCGCTACAACCGCATGCAGGGCAAGAACACCCTGTGGCAGGCGGGCTGTGACCACGCCGGCATCGCCACCCAGATGGTGGTGGAGCGCAAGATCGCCGCCGAAGAGGGCAAGACCCGTCACGACTACGGCCGCGATGCCTTCATCGACAAGATCTGGCAGTGGAAGGAAGAGTCCGGCGGCACCATCACCCGTCAGATGCGCCGCCTCGGTGACTCAGTGGACTGGGAGCGCGAGCGCTTCACCATGGACGAGGGCCTCTCCGAAGCCGTACAGGAAGTGTTCGTGCGTCTGTATGAAGATGGCCTGATGTACCGTGGCAAACGCCTGGTGAACTGGGATCCCAAGCTCAACACCGCCATCTCCGATCTGGAAGTGGAAAACCGCGAGATCAAGGGCCACATGTGGCACCTGCGTTATCCGCTGGCGAACGGCGCCAAGACCGCCGAAGGCCAGGATCACCTGATCGTCGCCACCACCCGTCCCGAGACCATGCTGGGTGATACCGCCGTCGCCGTGAACCCGGAAGACCCGCGTTACAAGGCGTTGATCGGCCAGCACATACTGCTGCCGCTGGTGAACCGCCTGATCCCCATCGTCGCCGACGAACACGCCGACATGGAGAAGGGCACCGGCTGCGTGAAGATCACCCCGGCCCACGACTTCAACGATAACGAAGTGGGCAAGCGCCACAACCTGCCGATGATCAACATCTTCACCCTGGACGCCCACGTGCGCGCCGAGGCCGAAGTGGTCGACACCAACGGCAACCCCTGCACCGCCTATGACGCCGCCCTGCCGGCCGAATTCGCCGGGCTGGAGCGCTTCGCCGCCCGCAAGGCCATCCTGGCCAGGCTGGACGAGCTGGGCCTGCTGAGCGAAACCAAGGATCACGTGCTGCAACAGCCTTACGGCGATCGCGGTGGCGTGCCCATCGAACCCATGCTGACCGACCAGTGGTACGTACGCGTGGCGCCCATGGCCAAGACCGCCATCGAGGCGGTGGAAGATGGTCGCATCCAGTTTGTGCCCAAGCAGTACGAGAACATGTACTTCTCCTGGATGCGCGACATTCAGGACTGGTGTGTCTCCCGTCAGCTGTGGTGGGGTCACCGCATCCCGGCCTGGTATGACGAATCCGGCAAGGTCTACGTCGGTCGCGACGAGGCCGAGGTGCGCGCCAAGCACAACATTCCGTCCGTGACCGTGCTGCGTCAGGACGAAGACGTGCTCGACACCTGGTTCAGCTCCGCCCTGTGGACCTTCTCCACCCTGGGCTGGCCGAACAACACCGAAGCGCTCAAGACCTTCCACCCGACCGACGTGCTGATGAGCGGCTTCGACATCATCTTCTTCTGGATAGCCCGGATGATCATGATGACCATGCACTTCATCAAGAATGAAGATGGCACCCCGCAGGTTCCCTTCAAGACCGTCTATATCACCGGCCTGATCCGGGATGAAGAGGGCCAGAAGATGTCCAAGTCCAAGGGCAACGTGCTGGACCCGCTCGACATGATCGACGGTATCAGCCTGGCAAATCTGCTGGAGAAGCGCACCGGCAACATGATGCAGCCGCAGATGGCCGAGAAGATCGGCAAGCGCACCGCCAAGCAGTTCCCGGAAGGGATCGAGGCCCACGGCACCGACGCCCTGCGCTTCACCCTGGCGGCGCTGGCCAGCACGGGTCGTGACATCAACTGGGACATGAAGCGCCTGGACGGTTACAACAACTTCTGCAACAAGCTGTGGAACGCGTCGCGCTACGTGCTGATGAACACCGAAGAGCAGGATTGCGGCCTGAATGGCGGCGAGATGCAGTTCAGCCTGGCGGATCGCTGGATCCAGTCCCAGCTGCAGGTCGCCATCCGCGACTTCCGCACCGCGCTCGACACCTACCGCTTCGACATGGCCGCCGGCGTGCTGTACGAATTTATCTGGAACCAGTTCTGCGACTGGTATCTGGAGCTGACTAAGCCGGTGCTGGGCAAGGGCTCGGAATCCGAGCAGCGTGCCACCCGTCACACCCTGGTGACTGTGCTGGAAACCCTGCTGCGCCTGGCGCACCCCATCATTCCGTTCATCACCGAGACCATCTGGAAATCGGTGGCGCCGCTGACCGGGGTCCATGCCGACACCATCATGCTGCAGCCCTTCCCCGAGTTCGATGCCGCCAGACTGGATGAGACCGCCATGGCGGATCAGGAGTGGGTGAAGGAGTTCATCGTCGGCATCCGCAACATCCGCGCCGAGATGAACGTGGCGCCGAGCGTGGGCCTCAACGTGCTGCTCCAGTGCGACGCCAAGGATGCCCAGCGCGCCAAGGACAACGAGGCCTTCCTCAAGTCCCTCGCTCGCCTGGAGTCCATCCGCGTGCTGGCGGACGGCGACGTCGCCCCGCTGTCGGTGAAGAAGCTGATCGGCAGCACCGAGCTGATGATCCCCATGGCCGGCCTCATCGACAAGGAAGCCGAGCTGGCCCGTCTGGCCAAAGAGGTGGCCAAGCTGGCCGGTGAATGCGCCCGTATCGAAGGCAAGCTCGGCAACGAGGCCTTCGTGGCCAAGGCGCCGGAGGCGGTCATCGCCAAGGAGCGCGAGAAGCTGGAAGAGTACCGCCTCCAGCTGGTCAAGCTGGAAGCCCAACAGGTCGAGATCGCCGCCCTGTAAGCGACCCCGCTTCGCGACAAGCCCCCGTTTATCGGGGGCTTTTTTATTGGCTCACCGCCGGTCCCACCAGGCCGCAACTTCCAGAGGATGGCGGCTCTCGGTTGTCCAGCGCCCGGCAAGGCCGCTTTTCTGCCCCACGCAATTGAAAAATTAGCGAGCCCAGTCACCCGCTTTCACAAGCGCATCGCCCGTAAATTCATTACACTGCCAGCGATCTTTTCTATTTGGAGTGCTGTCGCAGTATGGAAATATTGATCCTGCTCGGATTGATTTTGCTCAATGGCGTCTTCGCCATGTCGGAAATCGCCATCGTCACCGCGCGCAAGGCCCGCCTCAGCAAGATGGCAAGCGAAGGCAGCCGCTCCGCCGCCATTGCGCTCAAACTGGGCGAGAATCCGACCCATTTCCTCTCTGCCGTCCAGATAGGCATCACCAGCATCGGCCTGCTCAACGGTATCTACGGTGAATCCCTGCTGGCACAACCCTTCGCACAATGGCTGCAGGAGTGGGGCCTCTCCGCCAAGAGCAGCAGCCTGCTCGCCACCGTCATCGTGGTGGTGCTGGTCACCTACCTCTCCATAGTGGTGGGGGAGCTGGTCCCCAAGCGCCTCGGCCAGCTCAATGCCGAACGCATCGCCTGCCTGGTGGCCCGCCCCATGCAGTGGCTGGCGACCCTGACCCGCCCCTTCGTCTGGTTGCTGTCGGCCTCGACCCATGCCAGCCTGCGCATCCTGCGGGTCGATCAGAACAACAGCAACAACGTCACCCAGGAGGAGATCCACGCCATGCTGGTGGAAGGCTCCGAGGCTGGCATCATCGAGGATCAGGAACACACTATGTTACGGAATGTGTTTCGTCTCGACGAGCGCAGCCTGGCCTCCCTGATGGTGCCGCGCAGCGACATCCGCTATCTGGATCTCTCCCTGCCACTGGAGACCAACCTGCAGCGACTGGTGGAGTATCGCCACAGCTTCTTCCCGGTCTGTGACGGCAGCCTGTCGGATCTGGTGGGCATCCTCAACGTCAACAAGGTGCTGCACGCCTACATCAAGGGGGAGCCCATCGATCTGGCGGCCCTCACCCAGGATGGCAGCCTGCTGCCGGAGACCCTCAACGGCCTCGAGCTGCTCAATCACTTCCGCGCCCACTCCGAGCACATGGTGCTGGTGGTGGACGAGTATGGTGAGCTGCAGGGGCTGGTCACCCAGCAGGATCTGCTGGAGACCCTGGCCGGTGACTTCCAGCAGGAGGATGGTGAGGACAACTGGGCATTCCAGCGCGCCGACGGCAGCTGGCTGCTGGATGGCCTCATCCCCCTGCCGGAGCTGAAAGATTGTCTGGAACTGGTCCGCTTGCCGGAAGAAGAAAAACATCACTATCACACCCTTGGAGGGCTTATCATGCTGCTCCTTGGTCGCCTTCCCCGGACCGGAGACCTGGTCACCCTGGAACAGTGGCAACTGGAAATTGTAGATATGGACGGCCTGCGCATCGACAAGGTGCTTGCCATGCCCTTGACCGACCAACCCAGCTAATCTGCGGAGTTTGCACGTATGGAGCAGTTTTACCACCTGGCTCACGCCTTCATTAATCAGGATCTGGCGACCCTGTCCGATCCCAAGATGGTCTTCATGGTCTATATCGTCCTGCTGACCTTCCTGGTGTTGGAGAATGGCTTCATCCCGACCGCCTTCCTGCCCGGCGACACCCTGCTGATCCTGACCGGCGTGCTCATCTATCAGGGCGTGCTGCCACTGGCGGTCATTCCGCTGCTGATCATGGCCACCTTCGTCGGTACCTGGTGCGGCTACATGCAGGGGCGCTTTCTCGGCCATACCCAGATGTACCACAGGCTGATGTCCCACCTGGACGACAAACACAAGGAGAAGGTGCATTACCTGCTCAACAAGTACGGCATCATCACCCTGATCACCGCTCGCTACATCGCCTTCGTGCGCACCGCCTATCCCTACATCGTCGGCGCCAACGAGATACCGCAGGGGCGCTTCCTCATCGTCAACCTGATCAGCTCCATCATGTGGATCTGCCCGCTGGTCGGGCTGGGTTATTACCTGAGCCACACCAAGCTGGCCGCACAGTATGAGTCCCAGTTCCTCAGCATCATCCTCTGCCTGCCGCTGGTGCTGCTGGTCGGCGGTTTGATCGCATTGATCTGGCGCTGGCTGAGCAAACGCAAGGCCCCCGCCTCCCGGGATTGAGGCAAAGGCTGAGACAAATCATCAGGGTCGCCAGGGGCGGCCCTTTTTTATGGAAATAATGACGAATTCCTCGCCGCCGCTCTTGTAAAGCAAGGGCAAAAATGAGTGAATCTAGCGCCTTTTTTCGCTGTGGATGGAGTCGGTTGTATGGGGTGTCGAATTCGCGCAATTGCGCTGCTGTGTGGGTTGGCTGGATTGCTCGGATTGCCTGCGGCCCTGGCGGCGCCCAACCCAGCCAATCTGAAGTTGCAATCGGGCAGTGCTCTGGTGATGGACGTCAACACGGGCAAGACGCTCTATCAGAAGAATGCCACCCGGGTGCGTCCCATCGCCTCCCTCACCAAGCTGATGACCGCCCTGGTGGTGCTGGATGCCCGTCAGAGCCTGAGCCAGACCCTGACCGTCGATCAGAACGACAGGGACAACATCAAGCACACCTATTCCCGGGTGCGTTTTGGCACCAAGGTGACCCGCCGCGATGCCCTGCACCTGGCGCTGATGTCCTCCGAGAACCGCATGGCCTCGGCCCTGGCTCGTCACTACCCGGGTGGCCGCTCGGCCTTCATCCGCGCCATGAACAACAAGGCCAAACAGCTCGGCATGCGCAACAGCCGCTTCTATGACTCCACCGGCCTGTCGACCCGCAACGTCTCCACCGCCCAGGATCTGGCCAGGCTCATCTCGGCGGCCTATCGCCAGCCGCTGATCCGCCAGTTCACCCAGGACACCAACATGGAGATGCGCTTCATGGCCCCGGCCTACAGCCTGATGTTCAACAACACCAACCCGCTGGTGAAGAATCCGGATTGGGACGTACGCCTCTCCAAGACCGGTTTCACCGACGAGGCGGGCCGCTGCCTGCTGATGCGCGCCAAGCCGGACCGCCAGGAGCTCGCCATAGTGCTGCTCAACTCGGTGGGCAAGCGCACCCCGATCGGGGATGCCAACCGAATTCGCAAGTGGCTCAAGAGCTGATCGCCTCACCAGAAATAAAAAAGGATGCCTTGGCATCCTTTTTTATTGCCCGCTGACGGGCGCTGGTTCGATGACGCCAACCGACGCGCCTGCACGCTCTGGGCGCAGCCAGGGCACTTTGCTGACTCCATACCATGACTGGGCAATGGAACGCCGTATGAAGCGATAGCGCAGGGGATAAGGCCTTGGGGCGGGACATGCCGGCACCCTGACGGAGGCGGCGCCGAGTGCGGCCGCAGCGCAGACATATCGTCATCCGGCGGCGGCCCATAAAAAAACAGCCCCGACCGAAGTCGAGGCTGTCTGTATGGTGCGCCCGGGAGGATTCGAACCTCCGACCACCTGGTTCGTAGCCAGGTACTCTATCCAGCTGAGCTACGGGCGCTCATTAACTGTTAACACTGCTTTCAAAATGGTGCGCCCGGGAGGATTCGAACCTCCGACCACCTGGTTCGTAGCCAGGTACTCTATCCAGCTGAGCTACGGGCGCTCACAAACTTTTGACACTGCTTTCAAAATGGTGCGCCCGAGAGGATTCGAACCTCTGACCACCTGGTTCGTAGCCAGGTACTCTATCCAGCTGAGCTACGGGCGCTCATAAATCTTTGATTTCACTTTAAATGGTGCGCCCGGGAGGATTCGAACCTCCGACCACCTGGTTCGTAGCCAGGTACTCTATCCAGCTGAGCTACGGGCGCCCTGATTTAAAACGATAAAAAAAGCCTACTTATCAGTAAGCCTTTTCTAAAGTGTCGACTTGCTGATGGTCAACACATGACTCTTGCTTGAGTCGTAATATGGTGCGCCCGGGAGGATTCGAACCTCCGACCACCTGGTTCGTAGCCAGGTACTCTATCCAGCTGAGCTACGGGCGCAAATGGCGGAGAAGGGGGGATTCGAACCCCCGATGCGGGTATAAGCCGCATACTCCCTTAGCAGGGGAGCGCCTTCAGCCTCTCGGCCACCTCTCCGTTTGCGGGGCTGATAATACTTCACAGGGATTTTTAGTCAAACACTTTTTTGGAGAAAACAGAGCGTTCGCTCAGCATTTGGTCAAAGAGTGGAATATTCAAACAATATCGGTACTTACCCTGTAGTTCCGCCCCCTGCGGGCCCATTCTGCCGGGCCAGAAAAACAAAAGGCGACACAGCAAGTGTCGCCTTAAAAGCAGCTATCGATGCGGCTTAGAAATTCGGTTGGCCCGGGACTTTCTCGGCCTGTATCCGCATGTAGATCTCTTCGCGGTGCACGGAGACCTCTTTCGGTGCGTTCACACCGATACGAACCTGGTTACCCTTAACGCCCAGCACGGTGACAGTCACTTCGTCACCAATCATCAGGGTTTCCCCTACACGACGAGTCAAAATAAGCATTCGCTTGCTCCTGTATCCTGTTTTGTATTTATATCGATATGCGACATTATCTTACAAAGATACCGATATGGTAAATGGTTGAAACTAAATCAATCAGGGATTGTTCCCCAAGGGCTGCTCATGAGGCTCATTATCCAGCCCGAAAGCGGAGTGCAACGCGCGCACCGCCAGCTCCAGGTACTTCTCGTCAATCACTACGGATATCTTGATTTCAGAGGTGGAAATCAACTGCATGTTGATCCCCTCCTCGCCCAATACCTTAAACATGGTGCGAGCGACGCCGGGGTGATTCCACATGCCGACCCCAACGATGGAGACCTTGGCGATCTCCCCGTTGCCCTGCACGCAGGCGGCCCCCAGCTCGGTGGCGGTCTCCTCCAGCAGCGCCCGGGCCCGGCGATAGTCATCCCGATTCACCGTGAAGGTAAAATCGGCGGTGCCATCCCCTAGTGTGTTCTGCACTATCATGTCGACATCAATGTTGGCATCGCTGATCGGATTGAGGATCTGCGCCGCCACGGTGGGCCTGTCCGGCACACCCAGAATGGTCAGGCTGGCCTCATTGCGATTGAACGCGATGCCGGATACCAGGGGTGCTTCCATCCTCTCATCTCCATATGTGATCAAGGTTCCCTCTCCGTCGACAAAACTCGACAGCACCCGCAGTGGCACGCGGTACTTGCCCGCGAACTCCACCGAACGGATCTGCAGCACCTTGGCCCCCAGGCTCGCCATCTCCAGCATCTCCTCGAAGGTGATGGTGGAAAGGCGCCTGGCCTTGGGCTCGATGCGCGGATCAGTGGTATAGACCCCATCCACATCGGTAAAGATCTGGCATTCATCGGCCTTGATGGCCGCCGCGACCGCCACCGCCGTGGTATCCGAACCGCCACGCCCCAGGGTCGTGATGGCGTTGTGCTCATCGCGGCCCTGGAAACCGGCGATCACCACCACCTTGCCCGCGCTCAGTGCAGACTGAACCTGCTCGGTATCTATGTGGCTGATCCTGGCCTTGCCATAGGCGGAATCGGTGTGGATACGCACCTGATCACCGGTCATTGAGACCGCAGCACAACCCCGTTTGTTCAACGCGATTGCCAGCAGCGCTATGGTGACCTGCTCACCGGTGGAGACCAGCACATCCATCTCGCGCCGATTGGCATCAGGATCCAGTTGCTGGGCCATGCCCAGCAACCGGTTGGTTTCGCCCGACATGGCGGACACCACCACCACCACATCGTGTCCTTGGGCTCGGCTCAGCTGAACCCGCTCAGCCACCGCCTCGATCCGCTCCAGCGTGCCGACCGAGGTGCCGCCGTACTTCTGTACATAAAGTGCCACAGATCACCTCGCCCGTTTACAGGCGCTCTTCCAACCAGGAGTGAACGGATTGCAGCGCCGCCGGCACGGCTTCTGGCTGGGTTCCCCCCGCCTGGGCCATGTCGGGACGACCACCGCCCTTGCCGCCCACCTGCTGGGCCACCAGGTTGACCAGCTCGCCGGCCTTCACCTTGGCGGTCAGATCGTTGGTCACACCGGCGATCAGGTTGACCTTGTCATCGCTGCTGGTCGCCAGCAGCACGACACCGGACTTCATCCGGTTCTTCAGCTCGTCCAACATGCCGCGCAGGGACTTGGGATCGGCCCCGTCCAGTGCGGCGATCAGCACCTTCTGACCCTTGATCTCGACCACCTGGCTCAGCAGGTCGCTGCCGGCCTGAGCGGCCAGCTTGGCCTTGAGCTGCTCCAGCTCGCGTTCCATCATCCTGGACTTGTCCAGCAGCTGGCGCACCTTGCTGCCGATGGAGAACTGATCCCCTTTCACCAGGGCCGCGGCTTCTTCAAACTGCTCTGCCAGCTGGTGCATGAAGTCGATGGCGCCCTTGCCGGTCACCGCCTCGATGCGGCGCACCCCGGCGGCGACACCGCTCTCGGCGATGATCTTGAAGAAGCCGATGTCACCGGTACGCTTGGCATGAGTACCGCCACACAGCTCGGTGGAGTAGTCACCCATGCGCACGACCCGCACATCGTCTTCATATTTCTCGCCAAACAGCGCCATGGCGCCGGCGGACTTGGCCGCTTCCAGATCCATCACCTGGGTGACGACATCGTGGTTGGCACGGATCTGGGCGTTGACCAGCTCCTCAACCCGGCGAATGGTCGCCATGGTCAGGCCTTCGAAGTGGGAGAAGTCGAAGCGCATGCGATCGGCCCCGACCAGCGAGCCCTTCTGGGTCACGTGATCACCCAGCGCCTGGCGCAGGGCTGCGTGCAGCAGGTGGGTGACCGAGTGGTTCAGGGCCACGGCCTGGCGGCGCTCCCCATCGACCACGGCTTCCACCACGGCCCCCTTCTCCAGGGTACCCAGCTCCAGATAGCCCTTGTGAATGATGGCCTTGCCCGCTTTCTGGGTGTCGGTCACGGCGAAGATGCCGTCATCCACCTTGAGAATACCGCTGTCGCCCACCTGACCACCGGATTCGGCGTAGAAGGGGGTCTCGGCCAGCACGATCACGGCTTCTTCGCCGGCGATCAGGCCGCTCACTTCGATCGCATCCTTGTAGATGCCGACCACCTGAGTCGTTTGGCTCAGCTGTTTGTAACCGGTAAATGGGGTCTCGAAATCGAGTTTCAACACCTCGTTGTAGTTCACACCGAAGCTGGAGGCCTCTTTCGCACGGGCGCGCTGCTTCTCCATCTCGACACGGAAACCTTCTTCGTCGATGCCGATCTCGCGCTCGCGCACCACGTCGGCGGTCAAGTCCGCCGGGAAGCCGTAGGTGTCATACAACTTGAACACCACCTCGCCCGGGATGACCTTGGCATCACCCAGGTTCGCCAGCACGTCTTCCAGCAACAGCAGGCCGCGATCCAGGGTGCGGACAAACTGCTCTTCCTCGATGCGCAGCACGCGCTCGACCAGCGGCAGCTGGGCGATGAGTTCAGGGCCTACGTCCTTCATCTGCACCGCGAGTTCGGCGGCCAGCTTGTAGAAGAACACCTCGGTGGCGCCCAGCTTGCGGCCGTGACGCACGGCGCGGCGGATGATGCGGCGCAGCACATAGCCACGGCCCTCGTTGGAGGGCATGACACCGTCGGCCACCAGGAAGGCGCAGGAGCGGATGTGGTCGGCGATGACGCGCAGGGACTGATTGCTCAGATCTGTGGTGCCGACGATCTCGGCCGCCTTCTTGATCAGCGCCTGGAAGATGTCGATCTCGTAGTTGGAGTGGACGCCCTGCATGATGGCGGAGATGCGCTCCAGACCCATGCCGGTATCCACAGACGGACGGGGCAGCGGTTCCATGGTGCCGTCGGCCTGACGGTTGAACTGCATGAACACCACGTTCCAGATCTCGATGAAACGGTCGCCGTCCTCTTCCGGTGAACCGGGAGGGCCACCCCAGAGGTGATCGCCGTGGTCATAGAAGATCTCGGTGCAGGGGCCGCACGGACCGGTATCGCCCATCTGCCAGAAGTTATCGGAGGCAAAAGGGGCGCCCTTGTTGTCGCCGATGCGTACGATGCGCTCGACTGGCACGCCCACTTCGTTTGCCCAGATGTTGAAGGCTTCATCATCCGTTTCATACACGGTGACCAGCAGGCGCTCTTTGGGCAGCTTGAGGGTCCCGGTCAGGAATTCCCAGGCAAAACGGATGGCGTCCTGCTTGAAATAGTCACCGAAGCTGAAGTTACCCAGCATCTCGAAGAAGGTGTGGTGACGAGCGGTATAGCCGACGTTTTCCAGGTCATTGTGCTTACCGCCAGCCCGCACGCAACGCTGGGCCGTGGTGGCTCGGTTATAGGCACGCTTGTCGGCGCCAAGGAAGGTATCCTTGAACTGGTTCATACCTGCGTTGGTGAACAGCAGGGTCGGGTCGTTATGCGGCACCAGCGAGCTGGAGGAGACAACCTGGTGCCCCTGGGAGCGGAAATACTCGAGAAACGCTGAGCGCAACTCTGACGTGGACATATACATGGAAAATCCTGCTTGATTCGAATACGGACTTTTAACCGCATTAATGTAAGTTTTCTGCGGGGTAAAGTAAAACGCGCAGGCCCGCCATGGGTGAAAAAGCACGCATCGCGGACGGACTCTCAGATTAGCAGGGGAAAGGAGCCATGAGGCAGGAAGAAGAACGAGAGGCGGAAAGGTGTCGTTTGTGGCGATAGGGCCCACCAGCGCCGGGCTAAATCGGCAGGCACCGCCGGGGATCTTGTTTGGAGCATCCTCCATTCGGCCAGCTAATCGCCTTGTTCCCTCTCACACCGGCCAGAGCAATGCGGTGGCCGCATGAACCGGGTCGTTACTCGCCCCGCTCCTGCATGGCCGAGATGGCATGACGGGCCTGATCCTGATTGAAGCCTCGCCCGAGCAGGTACTTTAGCCACTTCATCCGCAACTTGAAGTCGCCCAGATCGCTCGCCCTGGCCCGGCGCTGCAGCAGCTCGGATGCCAGTTCGAACCAGTCCAGTTCAGGCTGCTCGAATGCGGTCTCTATCTGGGCATCGCTGAGCCCCTTGCGGCGCAGATCGAAGCGGATCTTGATGGGGCCCTGCCCCTTGGTGGCACCGGCCCGCACCGCCATGGCGCCATAGCGTTCGTCATCGATCCAGTGGTAGCCGCGGCAATAGTCGAGCACCGCGTCTATCACCTCTGCGTTGAAGCCCTGCCTGCGCAGTCGGCCGGCCAGCTCGGACTCGGCACTCTCGCGGCGAGCCAGGCTGCGCATGGCAAAGGTACGGGCCGCGGCGAACAGCTCCTCAAACGAGGGTTCGACGGGTTCGGGAATCGATTCATCAGCCATAAATGACAAGGCCGGGGGTTAGCCCGGCCTTCCTGTTATTCGAACTCTTGTTCGCTTTCGGCTTCGAGCTCGTCAGCGTCAGCCGCCACCGGCTTCTCGGCCGGCACATCACCGGAGAGCAGCAGCTCACGCAGTCTGGCTTCGACCTCGGCCGCCATCGCCTTGTTCTCGGAGAAGAGCTTCATCACGTTGGCCTTGCCCTGACCGATCTTCTCGCCGTTGTAGCTGTACCAGGCACCGGCCTTGTCGATCAGCTTGTGCTTGACCCCCAGATCCACCAGCTCGCCCTCCTTGGAGATACCGACACCGTAGAAGATCTGGAACTCGGCTTGCTTGAAGGGAGGGGCCACCTTGTTCTTGACTACCTTGACGCGGGTCTCGTTACCGACCACCTCATCGCCGTCCTTGATGGCGCCGATGCGACGAATGTCGAGACGCACTGAGGCGTAGAACTTGAGCGCGTTACCACCCGTGGTAGTCTCGGGGCTGCCGAACATGACGCCGATCTTCATCCGGATCTGGTTGATGAAGATACAGAGGCAGTTCGCGTTCTTGATGTTGGCGGTCAGCTTGCGCAGCGCCTGGGACATCAGGCGGGCCTGCAGACCGACGTGGGAATCCCCCATCTCGCCTTCAATTTCCGCCTTCGGCGTCAGGGCGGCCACCGAGTCGACGATGATGACGTCGACCGCGTTGGAGCGCACCAGCATGTCGCAGATCTCCAGCGCCTGTTCACCGGTATCCGGCTGGGAGATCAGCAAATCATCGACGTTGACGCCCAGCTTGGCGGCATAGATGGGATCCAGCGCGTGTTCCGCATCGATGAAGGCACAGACCTTGCCTTTCTTCTGGGCTTCCGCGATCACCTGCAGGGTCAGGGTAGTCTTACCAGATGATTCCGGACCGTAGATCTCGACGATACGACCACACGGCAGGCCGCCGATGCCCAGCGCCACGTCCAGGGAGAGGGAACCGGTGGAGATGGCTTCGATGTCCATGGTCTTGCTGTCGCCAAGACGCATGATTGAACCCTTGCCGAACTGCTTTTCAATCTGGCCCAGCGCAGCCGCCAGTGCCTTCTGTTTGTTCTGATCCATGCCAATCTCCGCTGGGAATCGTGATGAAGAAGTGAAGTCGGGCTAAGTATACTGTCTATTCATACAGTATCAAGCCCAATTTATCTGAGCAGGGCCAACAGCCCGGACAATGCTTGCCTGACCGCCTGCTGGCGAACCTGGCGCCGGTCGCCGTCGAAGCGGGCCAGCAAGGAGTGCTGACGCCCGCTCTTGTCCGCCCAAGCGAACCAGATGGTGCCAACCGGCTTGTCGTCGCTGCCGCCACCCGGCCCGGCGATGCCGCTGATGGCGACGCTGATCCCCGCGTCGGAGCGCGCCAGCGCGCCCCTGGCCATCTCCAGCACCACGGCCTCGCTGACGGCACCGTGGCGCAGCAGGTTGTCGATGCTGACCCCCAGCATCTGCTGCTTGGCCTCATTGGTGTAGGTGACGAACCCCCGATCGAACCAGCCTGAGCTGCCCGCGATGTCGGTGATGGCGGTGGCGACGCCGCCGCCGGTGCAAGACTCCGCCGTGGCGGCCAGCCAGCCCCGCGCCGTCAGCGCCTCGCCCAGCTCCCGGGATAAGCGGGCGATCTCTGTCTCAAGCCCCATCATCAATGCCCTCTTTGGCCAAACCCGGCTTCATTATGCGATCGCCCCGGACCCCGAGCAACCAACCAGCTCCCCCGTGGCGACCGGTTCAGACCAGGGACAGCAGCTGTCGCAGGCTTTATGCATAACGCCCAGCACATCAACAAGTTGTCATCGCTTAAGCTTCAGTACATGGGGGCTTCCTATAATCAGCAAGCACCGCCATGAGCGCGGTTCCAATGGAGAAAATAGATGAAGCATCAATTTAAAGTCGCCATGGCTGCCCTGGCGATCTGTTTTGCCACCAATACCATCGCCGCCGAAAGCGCCCCCGAGCTGCAGAGCGAGACCACTCTGGCACAGGAGCTGAACCTCTCCTCCGCACAAGTGGAACAGATCAAGGGTCTGCGTGAGCAGGCAGTCAAGAACATGAGCTCGGTCAAGCTCGATGCCATCGGTCAGGACGTCATCGTCAACATGATCAAGACCGGCAAGTGGGACGAGGCCGCCGCCAAGAAACAGCTGCAAACCATCAGCAGCGTGCAGGCCGAAGCCCGCTACTATCGCGCCCATTACCTGTTCGAAGTGAGCAAGGTGCTGACCGCCGAGCAGAAAACCAAGCTGCACGAGATGCTGAGTGGCGGCGAGGCCATGTACTGAGGGCTCATCCTGACGCTCTGACCACAATCCCCGCGCTGATGGCGGGGATTTTGATCCCCTTCTTTCCCGCGTATTAACAACCCCTCACAAGCACTAGCCTCCGGGTTCCCAGCTGACCACACCACTAAACTCAGCCCTCTTTACCCTCTCCCCACGCACGACCCAGACGCCCCAAAGACAGAGATAACTCCCCACCATCCGGCCCTGAGCATGTAGAATGGCCGCCAGATTCAGACCCATTACGGCAGACGCTTGCCCGCAAGAGCACCCTCTGGAACAGAACATGACAGCACAGCACCAAGCCACCGGCGCCAACCTGAGCGCCCACACCCCCATGATGCAGCAGTACCTTGGCCTCAAGGCCGAGAATCCCGAGATCCTGCTGTTCTACCGGATGGGCGACTTCTACGAACTCTTCTATGACGATGCCCGCAAGGCCTCCCAACTGCTCGACATCTCCCTGACCAAGCGCGGCCAGTCGGCGGGCAACCCCATCCCCATGGCGGGGGTGCCCTATCACGCCATCGAGGGTTACCTGGCCAAGCTGGTGCAGCTCGGCGAGTCCGCCGCCATCTGCGAGCAGGTGGGGGATCCCGCCACCAGCAAGGGGCCGGTGGAGCGCAGGGTCGTCCGCATCATCACCCCGGGCACCGTCTCCGACGAGGCGCTGCTCTCGGAGCGCCAGGACAACCTGATCGCCGCCGTCTACCACGACGGCCGCCGTTTCGGCTACGGCACCATGGACATCGGCTCGGGCCGCTTCTTCATCAACCAGTTCGACAAGGAAGAGACGTTACTGGCGGAGCTGCAACGCACCAATCCGGCCGAGCTGCTCTACCCGGAATCCTTCGAGTTCCTGCGCCACGTCGAGGGCCGCCGCGGCCTGCGCCGTCGTCCCGAGTGGGAGTTCGAGCTCGGCACCGCCCGCAAGCTGCTGTGCCAGCAGTTCGGCACCCAGGATCTGGTGGGCTTCGGGGTCGAGCAGAGCGAGACCGCGCTCTGCGCCGCCGGCTGCCTGATGCAGTACGTGAAAGACACCCAGCGCACCGCCCTGCCCCACATTCGCGGCGTGCGCCTCGAGCAGCCGGATCACGCGGTCATCATGGATGCCGCCACCCGCCGCAACCTGGAGCTGACCCAGAACCTGGCGGGAGGCTATGAGAATACCCTGGCCGAGGTGCTGGATCGCACCGCCACCCCCATGGGCAGCCGCCTGCTCAAGCGCTGGATCCACCAGCCGATCCGCGATCGGGTGATCCTCAAGGGGCGCCAGAGCACCATCCAGAGCCTGATCGAACAGAACCTCTATGACGATCTCGGCAGCCTGCTGCGCCAGGTCGGCGACGTGGAGCGGGTGTTGGCCCGCCTCGCCCTGCGCTCGGCCCGCCCGCGCGACCTCACCCGTCTGCGCCAGGCCTTCCAGCAATTGCCCGAGCTGCAACGCCAGCTGGCCGACAGCCAGCACGAGGCGGTGCAACAGCTGGCCGAGCGTGCCAGCACCTTCCCCGAGCTGCTCGACCTGCTGGAAAGGTCGGTGATGGAGGTGCCGCCGGTGCTGATCCGCGATGGCGGCGTGATCCGCGACGGCTTCAACCAGGAGCTGGACGAGCTGCGGGATCTGGCCAACGGCGCCACCGCCAGCCTGGCCCGCATCGAGGAGCGCGAGCGGCTGCTGACTGGCATCAACACCCTCAAGGTGGGCTACAACCGGGTACACGGCTTCTACATCGAAGTGAGCCGCGCCAACAGCCAGCTGGTGCCGGCCCACTACATCCGCCGCCAGACCCTCAAGAACAACGAACGCTACATCATCGACGAGCTGAAAAAATACGAGGACAAGGTGCTCACCGCCCAGGCCCAGGCGCTGGCGTTGGAGAAGCGGCTGTACGAGGAGCTGCTCGACAACCTGCTGCCTCACCTCGGCGATCTGCAGGAGTCCGCCGCCGCCCTCGCCGAGCTGGATGTGCTGACCAACCTGGCGGAGCGGGCCGAGACCCTGGACTATCGCTGCCCGCAGCTCATCGACGAGGAGCAGATCCTGATCGAGGCGGGCCGCCATCCGGTGGTGGAGCAGGTGATGAGCGATCCCTTCATCGCCAACCCGATCCGGCTCGATCGGGCACGGCGCATGCTGATCATCACCGGCCCCAACATGGGCGGTAAGTCCACCTATATGCGCCAGACCGCCCTCATAGTGCTGCTGGCCCACATCGGGGCCTTCGTGCCCGCCGACAGCGCCCGCATCGGCCCCATCGATCGCATCTTCACCCGCATAGGGGCGTCGGATGATCTGGCATCAGGAAGATCCACCTTCATGGTGGAGATGACCGAGACCGCCAACATCCTCAACAACGCCACCGCCCGCAGCCTGGTGCTGATGGACGAGATCGGCCGTGGCACCAGCACCTACGACGGTCTGTCGCTGGCCTGGGCCTGCGCCGAACAGCTGGCGAGCAAGATCGGCGCCTACACCCTGTTTGCCACCCACTACTTTGAGCTGACCCGCCTGCCGGAGTTGATGGATGGCCTGGCCAACGTCCATCTGGACGCGGTTGAACACGGCGATACCATCGCCTTTATGCACGCGGTGCAGGAGGGGGCGGCCAGCCGCTCCTACGGCCTGCAGGTGGCGGCGCTGGCAGGGGTGCCAAAATCGGTGATAAGCCAGGCCCGCCACAAGCTGGCGGAGCTGGAGAGCGCGACCCCGGCCCATGCCAGCCAGACCTCAAGCGGCGCGCGGCCCATGTCCGTGATCACCCAGCCCCATCCGGTGGTGGACGAGTTGGCGGCCGTGCGGCCCGACGAACTGAGCCCCCGCCAGGCGCTGGATCTGCTCTATCGCCTCAAGCAGCTGCTGTAACCCGCCCGGCCGACGCCACAGACAAAAAAGGGGAACCTCACGGTTCCCCTTTTTCATTGCGCGCCTTGCCCTGGAGCATCAGGCCGGACCTATGCGATCCAGCAAGCTCATGTGGGAGGAGCTGTCGTGGCGCTTGAGGTTCTGCCGGTATTCGAACTGGTGCTGGCTCTCCTGCTTGAGGCCCAGCATCAGCGAATAACACATGGCCAGCATGATCAACGAGAACGGCAGCGCAGCTATGATGCTGGCCGCCTGCAGGGCCGCCAGTCCACCGGACACCAGCAGGATGGCGGCTACCAGCCCCTGGCCCAGCCCCCAGATGGCGCGGTGCAGCACGGGCGGCTCCTGATCGCCGATGGAGAGCAGGGTGGTGATGACCAGCGTGCCCGAGTCACTGGAGGTGATGAAGTAGGTGCAGATCAGCAGGGTCAACACCCCCTTGGCGATCCAGCCGAAGGTGTCCCAGTGCAACAGTTCCACCGTCTGGTAGAGCGCCAGGGTCACATCCTGGTTGACCGCAGCCACCACGCCGCCACCGCCGAACAGCTCCAGGTTCATGGCAGTACCGCCAAACACGGTGAGCCAGAACATGCCGAGCAGGGAGGGCACCAGCAGCACGCCGAGCACGAACTCACGGATGGTGCGGCCCTTGGAAATGCGGGCGATGAACATGCCGACGAAGGGGGCCCAGGCTATCCACCAGCCCCAGTAGAAGGCGGTCCAGCTCGATTGCCAGGCCGAGGTGCCGTTGGCCTCGGTGTTGGTCCAGAAGCTCAGTTTGACGATGTTCTGCAGGTAGTCACCGATGTTCTGCACATAGGCGTTGAGGATGTAGGTGGTCGGGCCCAGCACCAGGAAGAGAGCGAGCACGAACACGCTGAGCCAGATGTTGAGCTCGGAGAGCAGCTTGACCCCGCGCCCCACCCCGGAGACCGCCGACAGGGTGGCGATCAGGCTGATGCCGCCGATGAGCCAGAGCTGGTTGCTCTGCGAGACCCCCATGCCGAACATCTGGTTGAGACCGGTGTTCATCTGAGAGACGCCGAGGCCGAGGGAGGTCGCCACCCCGAACACAGTGCCGAACACCGCCAGCACGTCGGCGGCATGGCCCCAGAAGCCGTAGATCCGTTCACCCAGGATGGGATAGAGCACCGAGCGGATCGCCAGCGGCAGCTTGCGGCGATAGCTGAAGAAGGCCAGCGACAGGCCGACGATCACATAGATGGCCCAGGGGTGCAGACCCCAGTGGAAGAAGGTGAGCCGCATCGCGACCTGGGCCGCCTCCGGCGTCATCCCCTCGGTGATGAAAGGGTTGCCCTGCAGGTGATTCATGGGCTCGGCGATGCTCCAGAACACCAGACCTATGCCCATGCCGGCGCTGAACAGCATGGAGAACCAGGCGAAGTAGCCGAACTCCGGTACCTGGTCGTCGTCGCCCAGTCGGATGCTGCCGAAACGGCTGAACATCAGATAGACGGCGAAGAACAGAAACAGGGCGACGACCAGAATGTAGTACCACTTGAAGCCGGCGATGATCTGATCCTTGGCGCCGACGAACCAGGCGGCGGCCGTCTCGGGAACGAACACGCCAAACAGCAGAAACAGGGTCACGACGGTGAGGGCCGTCATGGCCATGGTGGGGTTGAGGCCCTTCAGTAGCCCTTTGGTTGCTCTCATCGGGCCTCCTTAGTCATTGTTGAAAAAATCTTCGCCCACGTGCTCGCCCGCACCACCGATGGCGCGATAGACCATCTGGCCCGCCGCCTGGGCACGGTGATCCACCAGGGTGACCGAAGGCTGGCCGTTCACCGCGTGGCGTTTGCCGAGGAAGATGGCCATGGGCACGCCCAGATTGGAGATGCCGCTGGTGATCCAGAGCCGGTTGAAGTCGTAGGAGCCACCGATGAACTCGAGCTGGGCCAGGCCGGTGTCGAGGCCGGTCAGGTAGAAGTTCATGGCGCTCTCGTCGGGGAACAGGTGCACCAGCACATAGGCATAGCGTATTTCGTTCACTAACTCCTTTAGACTGAAAGCACCTGTGTCGCTGTAGGAGAGCGGCAGCTCGCCATCATAGTGGTGCACTTTCAGGTTGTTGGGGTCTTCATCATAGGCGGGCTGATAACGCACGAAAGCCGAGGTATCCGGCAGTTCATAACGTACTCTGACCACCCGGAGATCGGCAACCAGCGACTTGATATCCAGATCGTTGCTCATCATTTCGTTCCTCAAAATCGGGTTATAATTCGGAAATTACCCGATAACCTAACACAAAAATCATTAGAGCAGAAATCATTAGACCAAAAACCATATTGACCTTGTGACGAATTAGGCGGAGAATTTTGCGCCTCTCAACTGCTCCGCAATGACTCAAACCCCATGGAAAAACATGATGAAGTGCTGGTCGCATTGCGCCAGATCATCCGTGCCATCGACATGCACTCCAAGCGCTTGATCAAGGAAGCCGGGCTGACCTCGCCGCAGCTCCTGCTGCTCAAGGGGATCAACGAGCTGGGGCAGATCTCCATGCGCCAACTGGCCGATCACACCAACATGAGTCAGGCCACCGCGACCACCATCATGGATCGGCTCGAGAGCCGCCAGCTGGTGCAGCGCATTCGCAGCGAAACCGACAAGCGCAAGGTGCATGCGACACTGACTGACGCGGGTCGCGCCCTGCTGGCGCAGGCCCCCACCCCGCTGCAGGAGAGTTTCATCCAGCGCTTCCAGGCGCTGGAAACCTGGGAGCAGAGCCTGCTGCTCTCCTCCCTGCAGCGGATCTCGTCGATGATGAATGCCCACGAGATCGATGCCGCACCTGTGCTAAGCGTCAGACCGCTCACCGAGTAGCAGGCATAAAAAAAGCTCCCGAACGGGAGCTTTTTTGCATGGGGCTTTTTCTACAGCACCCGTGGCGGGGTCACTCTTCCAGGCTGATGCCGATGTTGGAGACGCCGTCCTGAGCCGCGAAGGTGCGGATCGCCAGGATGCGATCGCTGTCGCGCTCATGGGCCACCCGCTTGAGCAGCTCGACCTGAAACTCCAGCTCGGCCTCGATGTACTCGTGCTCGTAGAGTTCCTCATCGGTCAGCTCGCGCTCTTCCAGCATCTCGATGAAACCGGCCACTGTGCCCACTGAGGCATGGCTGGCATCTTCGGCTTCCTCGCCGACCCGGCAGATCACCGAGTTGTAGGCGCAGCCCAGTGCCACACAGGCATCCAGCGCCGGATAGGCGCCATAGGATTCGAACTTGCTGGGTTCCGGGATATAGACTTCAAACGCCTCCAGAATGGCGCCCAGATTGACGCGGGATCCCTTCACGGTGAGATAGTTCCACATCTGATCCAGCGCGTTGCGGAATGCCTTCGCATCACCGAAACCGGCGGCCTGGCTGAACAGCGCATAGTTGGGGTACATGCGCTCTGCCAGCGCCAGGGTGTAGACGGTCTGTTGCCAAGGCTGTAGCTCGGCCAGTCGCTTATAAAACTTGTCACCAAACACTGGAGTCGGATCCTTTGCAAAATGTGGGGCAGATTGTAGCCCACGAGGGGCCCTGCGAAAACGAAAAAGCGGCCTGGTCGGCTATCTTGCCCGATCAACTCGGGTAAGATGAGGAGAGTACCTCCTCCGCCGTGCCGTAAACATGATAAGGAACAAGAGTATGAGCCAACGTACCCTGCTTCTGCTCAGCCAGGACAACAACCACTATGAGCGCCTGCTCAAGGCCGCCCGCCTTCCCCATCTGCACATACTGCGGGCCGACAACCAGGCCGAGGCCGAGAAACTGATCGGCGAGGCCCACATCCTGATGGCCGAACCGGCGCGGGCCAAGCCGCTGCTGGCCAAGGCCGACAAGCTGAGCTGGATGCAGTCCACCTATGCCGGGGTCGATGTACTGCTGGACGCCAGCTGCCGCCGCGACTATCAGCTGACCAATGTGCGCGGCATCTTCGGCCCGCTGATGAGCGAGTACGTGTTCGGCCAGCTGCTCAGCCTGTCGCGCCAGCTGCCGCGCTATCGCGAGCAACAGCAGCAGCGACTGTGGCAGAGCCATCCCTATCAGGGGCTCAAGGGACGCACCATGCTGATCCTGGGCACCGGCAGCATAGGCCAGCATATCGCCAACACCGCCAAGCACTTCGGCATGAAGGTGCTCGGCATCAGCCACAGTGGCCACGAGCGCGCCGGCTTCGATCAGGTTTATCAGCTGCCGGCCCTCAACAAGATGCTGGCCCAGTCCGACATCATCGTCAGCGTCCTGCCCTCGACCCGCGAGACGCGTCACCTGTTCACCGCGGCCCGCTTCGCGCACTGCAAGCCGGACGCCATCCTGTTCAACGTCGGCCGGGGCAGTGCCATCCACGAAGGCGATCTGCTGGAGGCGCTGCGCGGTGGCAAGCTCGCCATGGCGGTACTGGATGTGCTCGAGCAGGAACCCCTGCCCGCCGACAGCCCACTCTGGCACCAGCCCAATCTGATCATCACCCCGCACAACAGCGCCTACAGCTTCCCGGAGGATGTGGCCCAGATCTTCGTGCGCAACTACATTCGCTTCATCGATGGTCAGCAGCTGGATGGACGGATCGACTTCGACAAGGGCTACTGAGTACGACGCCGGTCCCAACGAAAAGGCCCCGCCAGACTGGCGGGGCCTTTTTCATGGCCGGGATGAAACCGGGCTCAGCCCGCTGCCATCTCCTTGCGATAGCCCTTCACCTTGGCGAGGAACTGGCGCTTGTCCTTGCCGCTAAGGGGCTCCGCCATCGGCAGCTTGACCTTCATGGCATCGACCGGGCGGTTGTTGATCCGCACCTCATAGTGCAGGTGAGCACCAGTGGAGCGCCCAGTGTTGCCGGAGAGCGCGATCTTGTCACCCATCTTCACCCGCTGACCGGGTTTCACCAGCAGCTTGCTCAGGTGCAGATAGCGCGTCATCAGGGTGCGGCCGTGCTTGATGACCACATAGGTACCGGCCAGCGGGTGGCGGGTCGCCTTGAGCACCACGCCATCCCCGGTAGCCATGACAGGCGTGCCGACCGGCAGGGCGAAGTCGGTGCCCTCATGCGGACGGACCTGGCCGGTGATCGGGTGGCGCCGGTTCGGGTTGAAGCTGGAGCTGACCCGGTAGCGGCTGTGGGTCGGATAACGGCGGAAGCCGCGCTCCAGACTGTTCGCCTGACCGTCATAATAATTGCCATCTTCCGACAGCCAGGCCGATACCGCCTTGCCCTGGCTGAACACTTCCACTCCCAGCAGCTGGGTGTTGCCCGTACTCTTGCCCTCGACCGTCTCCTGGCGGACCAGCACCTTGAACTTGTCGCCCTTTTGCAGATCCTTGGCGAAATTCAGCCGCCACTGGAACAGGTTGGCAATCTTCTGGATATGGTTCGCCGGGATCCCCGCATTGCGGGCACTGACATAGAAGCTGCCGTTGATGATGCCGTCATAGCTCTTCTGCTGCCACTGCACCTCTTCATTGAGCATGTTGGCGCTGTAGCTGTCGTCGGTGCGCTCCAGCACCAGGGTCTGCTTGATGTTCAAGCGGATCTTAAGCTGCTGCAGAATGTTGTCCTGATCGATCAGCAACTCTATGGTCTGGCCGGGCTTGAGGCGGGCCAGATTGTTCTTGGCATCCGCATCCAGCACCTTGTAGAGGGTGGTGGTCGAGAGCCCCAGATTGTTGAAGATGGTGGTCAGGTTTTCACCGTTGCGCACCCGGTAATCCTGCCACTGGGGCGTCGCATCGGCCGGAATGTCATCCTCCGGTGTCGCGGCCTCTACCAGCTCGTGATCCGGGATATCGTTGAAGTCGGTGTTGTCTTCGTTGGTCGCTGTGCCAGTAGTGGCGATCGGCAACTCCAGACGCAGTGGCCGCTCCAGGATGTCACCCGGGGCTGGCAATACCGCTACCGCTGACAGCGTCATGGCCGTGAGCAATAACATGGCATAAAAATGTTTGCGGGGAACCGGGGGTTCCCAGTTGGCAGCCTGTGCTACCAAGGGACGGAGACGTTTCATCCGCTATCCTGTCATTAGATCTAAGGGTGGTAGTAAGGGGTCTGTTTTTATGTTTTTTTCTTATGAAAACCGAATATCTGGGTTTTAGACCTAATTACTCACAAAAAGTTCATAGCAATACGCATGAACCTCACATTTTATGCATAACTTCCTGTCATGGGCAGAAATCATCGCCGCTTTTAGTCATTTTTTTCTATTTTTAAGACCCGGGCCCGGTTGTTATTGCCCTCTAGCAACAAGATGTTGCGAAAAAATTGCCACGGAGTGGGTATGTCATTAGCAAGATTGTTAAATGTAATCATCCTGATCCTGTTCACCCTGGGTGCCATCCTGCTGCTCATGCTGGAGATCACCACGGTACGGCAATCCATCCTCGATCAGATGTCGGCCAACCTGGAGACGGCCATCACCGCCCTCGGCCTGGTGCTGCAAGGCACCCTGCTCAACGATGACAAAGTGCTGGCGGAAACCATCGTCAATGCCATGTTCGACGGGGGCTTCGTCAGCTCGGTCACGCTGCTGGATCCCGATGGCCAGCTGCTGTTCCAGAAAGTCTTCCACACGGCCCAGCAAAATATTCCCAGCTGGCTGCCGGCCGTCGTCCACATGCCGCCGGTCAAGATCGAGCAGGAGCTCACCGATGGCTGGCGCATCCTCGGCACCCTCACCCTCGAGGGTCACGAAGGCTATGCCTACCAGCACCTGTGGAATGCCATCAGCCGCACCGGGCTGGCCTTGCTGTCCGGCCTGGTGGTCCTGATCCTCATCATCCAGTGGGTATGCACCCGCCTGCTGCGCCCCCTCGAACAGGTCAGCCTGCAGCTGATGCAGGTTCGTCAGCGCCGCTTCAGTGGCAACCTGCCCACCCCCTGGCTGCAGGAACTGCAGGAGGTCGTGGTGTCGATCAACCAACTGGTCTCCGAGCGCAAGCGGGATCTGCTCCAGCAGCGGCTCAAGATCACCCAGCTTGGCAAACAGCACGAGCCCCACATCAGCCAGAAACTGATGGCCCTGACAGAGACAGCGAGCGGCATGTATCTGCAACACTTCATCTCCACCCAGGGGGAGATCAGGCTGTACAGCCGGCTGCTCCCCCAGAGACCACCGACCGTCGACAGCTCACCGGACGAGATCCGGGCCCTGATAAACCATTGGCTGGCACAGAAGGCGGAGGGGCTGCAGCTCCCCCTCAGCCTGCTCAATCATCCTGACTGGGCACAGTTTTCTTCGTCCCTGGCCAGCGGCAAGGGCAAGACCCTGGACTGGCGTTGGGATCTCGCCCTCTTCCCGCCCCTTGCCGAGGAGCGCCTGACGGCCCTGCAGGCCCAGGGGGTCGAGATGGCGTTCAGCAATGTGCCCATGAACAACGACAACCTGACCAGACTCGATCCCATCAATCCGGTGTTCATCAGTTGTCAGCTGACCCAGGCCCCGCTCTACTGGAATCTGCTCTCCCAGTGCCTGCATGCGTCCGGCTATACCCTGTTGGCAGAAGCCAGCGAAATCAATGACATCAATACACTACGCAACTGGGGCATAGATGGTTATGCCAGCCAGGAGGCATCATGAGACCCATTCTGCCGTTACTCGCCCTGCTGTGGCTGCCCTCCTTGCAGGCCACCACCATGACCATAGGGACCGGGGGGGAACAGGGCATCTATTACCAGGTCATCAAGGAGTTCTGCCGCCTGGCAGGCAAGAGCGACCCGGATCTGAAATGCAGACTGCAGGCCAGCTCGGGCTCCATCGAGAATCTTCGCCTGTTGCAGGCGGGAGGGCTCCCCTACGCCATAGTGCAGTCGGACTGGCTCTATCAGGCCAGCCACGGCACCGGCCCCTTCAGCAAACTCCCCCAGCCTGAGCTGCGGGCTCTGTTTGCCACCCATGCTGAGCCTTTCACTCTGGTGGTGCGGGCCGATGGCGACATCAGCAAGCTGGACCAGCTCAAGCTGGCGCCCATCGACATGGGGCTGAAACACTCGGGCACGCGCCAGACGGCGCTGGCGCTATTTGCTGCACTGGGCGTGGCAGAGCTGGATCTGGATCTGAAGAGCGTGGCCAATCTGGCCGAGGCGCTGTGCAGCAAGCAGATCGATGCCTATGGGCTGGTGATGGGGCACCCGAACCGGATCGTGCTGGAGACGGCCAAGCGTTGCGCCATCCACTTTCTGCCCATCGATGGGCCGGTGCGGGATCAACTGTTGAAGGGGGTGAAGTATTACCAGCGTAGCCAGGTGCCTGCCCGCATCTATCCTGGCAACCTGAAGGCCACCCCCACCTTCGCCATCGCCGCCACCCTGGTCACCAACGCCAGCACCACGGATGCCGACGTGTATCGTCTGACCAAGGCCATGCTGAGCCAGCAGACCAGCTTCAACGAGCAGACCTACGGCTACGCCAACCTGTTCCACAAGGCGCGCAACAAGATAGGCCCGGTGCTGAGCATCGAGCAGCATCCGGGGGCGACAAAGTATTTCGAGGAGTTGAAAACGGCCGGCAAGCTATAGCTGGCGGCGGGGGGTGCGCAGGTGCTCGCTGGAGAACCGGCTCTGCATCGAGGTCCACTGGGTCAGACGATCGGCGCTCCCCGCCAGGGTGCCCTCGCGCCGTGACTTCATGACCCAGATGCTTTTGGCATCGAAGCTGTAGACGGGTTGCAGATCGTTGCGCTGGCTACCGGGCAGGATGCGGCCATTGATGTTGTCCAGCACCAGAGGGTCGGACTTGGTGGTCGAGAAGTAGAGCGTCACCATGTGAAACTGGTTGTACCGGACCGCCTTGACATAGGCCAGCCGCAGCTTCTGCTCGTCGACCCCCAGCTCCATCAGGGTGTAGTACTTGGAGATGCTGTAATCCTCACAGTCCCCACCCCGGGCCCCGATAAACTCCAGCGGGTTGGCCCAGTAATCCTCCTCCCCCCACAGCCTGGGATCGTCGCTGAAGGTCAGGTTGTTGAAGTAGTTGTTCACCAGCTCCAGCTTCTGCTGATCCGTCGTGCCGGCTCTGGGGGTAAGCAGTCGAGAAAACGCCTCCGCCCGCTGCAACACCTTGCCGCCATAGACCGCCTGCAGCTTGGTCTTGAGATCCGGGCTGGCGACGTAATTGGACAGTTGGGAGGCCTGCACAGGGGCACATGCCAGTGCCAATGTGCAGGCGGGGACGAGCCATTTCATACGAGACGCTCCGTGTCATGCGCTGGAGGTCAGTATAGTCAGGCCTGACTAGGGCATCGACGCGGCAACTACCTTTAGCGGCACTGGGCGAAGGCGTCGGCCAGCTGCTGCATGAACTGCGGGTAACCATCCGGTCCGAGCGGCACCTGCTCACCGACCTCATCCAGCAGCAGCACCTTGGCGCCGGTGTTGCGGGCGACCGATTCGATCACCGCCGGCGAGAATTGCGGCTCGGCATAGATGCAGCTCGCCTGCTTCTCCTCCAGCGCCTTGCGGATCTCCACCAGGGTCTTGGCGCCGGGGCGGCGCTCCGGGCTCACGGTGAAGTGTCCCTTGGAGCTCATGCCGTAGTGGCGCTCCCAGTAACCATAGGCTTCGTGGAACACGAAATAGCCCTTCTGGTTCACCACCTTCATCTGCCCGGCGATGACCTTGTCCTTGGCGTCGACCTTGGCCTGGAAGGCCAGCAGGTTGGCGCGATAACGCTCGGCATTGCCCGGATCCCGGGCGCTCAGCGTCTCGCTCATCGCCTTGGCGATCACCAGCGCCTGGGTTGGTCCCAGCCAGATATGGGGATCCACCCCTTCGTGATGGTGGCCCTCGTGCCCGTCATGATCGTGGCCTTCATGCTCCTCATCGGCCGGCTCCTCATGTCCGGCCTGCTTGCTGTAGTCGAACAGCGGCATGCCCTCGACCCGGGTCAGGGTCAGCACATGGGGATGCTTGGCCAGCGGCTTGGCCATGAAGCCTTCCAGCTCAGGGCCGACCCACACCACCAGATCGGCCTCGTTGATGCTGCGAATGTCGGAAGGGCGCAGGGCAAAGTCGTGGGGGGAGGCGCCGGTCGGCAGCAGCACCTTGGGCTCACTCACGCCGTCGGTGATGGCAGCGGCAATGAAACCGAGCGGTTTGATGGTGGTCAGTACCTCGAGGGCACGAACAGGCAGACTCACCGCCAGCAGGGCGGTGATCAGGGTAAGAATTCGCATAGAGATCTCGTCAGGAAGTGAGTGTGTGATAATATAACAAACCAACGTTATTGTTATATTATAACTCTCACTGGCTGTAAACCCCGGAGCTGTCATGACCCAACTGGTGGAGCTGAAAGAGGTCTGTCTCGCGTTTGACGGACGATCCGTGCTCGACAAGGTCTCCTTTACCCTGAATAAAGGCAAAATCACCACCCTGGTCGGCCCCAATGGCGCGGGCAAGAGCACCCTGAGCAAGCTGGTGCTGGGCCTGCTCAACCCGGATTCCGGCAAGATCATCCGGCGCCGCGATCTGCGGGTCGGCTATGTGCCACAGCGCCTCTATCTGGATCCCACCCTGCCGCTGACGGTGCGTCGCTTCCTGCAGCTTGGCAAGAATGGCCGGCTCTCCATCGACGAGGCTCTGAATCGGGTCGGCGCCCAGGATCTGCTGGACAACCGGATGCAGAAGCTCTCCGGTGGCGAGATGCAACGGGTGCTGCTGGCCCGCGCCCTGCTGGTCAAGCCCGAGCTGCTGGTGCTGGACGAGCCGGTGCAGGGGGTGGACATCAGCGGCCAGATCGAGCTCTATGCCCTGATCGGTCAACTGGCGGCCGAGCTCAACTGCGCCGTGCTGATGGTCTCCCACGATCTGCATCTGGTGATGGCCAGCACCCACGAGGTGATCTGCCTCAATCGCCACATCTGCTGCCACGGCGAGCCGGAAAGCGTGGCCCGCCACCCCGAATTTGCCCGCCTGTTCGGGCGCCCGGAGCAGGAGGTGCTGGCGGTCTATACCCACCATCACCACTGTGACGGTGAACACCATCATCACGAGCCGCAGGCCCCGGTCATCCGCCTGCCCTCTCGCAATCGTTAAGCACGGCTAAGGACATTCAAGTGGACAGCTTTCTGTTATATGCCCTCGCGGCAGGTCTCGGCATCGCCCTGCTGGCCGGGCCTCTCGGCAGCTTCGTGGTGTGGCGCAAGATGGCCTATTTTGGCGACACCCTCTCCCACGCCTGCCTGTTCGGCATAGCGCTCGGCATCTTGCTGCAGGTGGATCTCACCCTGGCGGTGGTGGTCTGCTGCCTCGCCATGGCCATGCTGCTGGTGGTCATGAGCCGCAACCAGCAAGTGGCGACCGACACCCTGCTCGGCATCCTGGCCCACAGCGCCCTGTCCCTTGGCCTGGTCACCTTGAGCTTCATGGATAACGTGCGGGTGGATCTGATGGCCTACCTGTTCGGCGACCTGCTCTCGGTCCAACCCATGGATCTGCTCTGGATCTACGGCGGCGGCGCCCTGGTGCTGCTCACCCTGTGGCGGCTGTGGGATCCCCTGCTCTCCATGACCATCTCGGAGGAGCTGGCGCGGGTGGAAGGGATCCGGGTCGATGTGCTGCGCTGCGTGCTGATGCTGCTGATCGGGCTGGTGATAGCGGTGGCCATGAAGTTTGTCGGCGCGCTGATCATCACCTCCCTGCTGATCATCCCCGCCGCCACCGCCCGTCGCTTCAGTCAGACGCCGGAGCAGATGGCCGGCCTGGCGGCGCTGATCGGCTGCCTGGCGGTACTGGGCGGGCTCAGCCTCTCCTGGTTCCAGGACACCCCGGCCGGCCCCTCGGTGGTGGTCTGCGCCACCAGCCTGTTTATCCTGAGCCAGTTCAAGAAGGCCTGATCACCGGCACGTCGGAGCTGCTCCTTGGCCTAGAGCGGCATGCTCTGGCGCGTCTCCATCATCAGCCATTGGCGCAGTCGGCTGATGGCGGGCTCATGGGCCCGGGAGCGCTTGCAGGTGAAGTAGAACGCATCCCCCGTCACCAGCTGGTGGACCGGCAAGGCCACCAGCTGGGGATCATCCGGCCGCAGCATATAGTCATTCACGAACGCCACCCCCTGATCCCAGGCCGCCGCCTCCATCGCCAGCAGCACATGGCTGAAGTGGTGCATGCGCGCCTGCTCCGGAATGACCAGGCCGCCCGCCTGGGCCCAGCGCTGCCAATCCTCCCCCCGCGCCTTGTAGATGGACTGCACCGACAACAGCGGCAACTGCCAGATAGCCTGTGGCCAATCCCCCTCGACCTGTTGCAGCAGGCGGCGGCTGCAGACCGGGAACAGCCGCTCCTGATAGATGAGATCGTGACAATAGCCGCGACCGTGGGGGGAGACAGTGATGAAGCAGTCCGCCACCCGATCGGAGAGTTCGGGATCTTCCGCCACCATCTCCAGGCTGAGATCCAGCTCGGGATAGAGCTGGCGCAACCCGGCCAGGCGCGGGATCAGCCACTTCACCGCGAAGGAGCTGTAGACCGCGAGCCGCAGTCGCATCTCGCCGCCCCCACGCAGCTGCTCGCTGCTCTGGGCGATCTGGCCGAGCCCGGCCGCTATGCCCTCGAAATAGATCTCTCCCTGGGCGGTCAGTGACAACAGGCGCCCCTGACGCAGCAGCAGCCGCTCCCCCAGAAAGTCCTCCAGCAGGCGGATCTGGTGGCTGACCGCGCTCTGGCTGACGTTCAGCTCGAGGGCCGCGCGGGAGAAACTGAGCAGGCGGGCGACCGCCTCGAAGTACTGGACGGCACGCAGGGGGGGCAGCTTCATTATCCAAAATTCTCATAGATGGTGATTTTTTATCATTTTACTGGATAACTAGCCCCAGGCTACCCTCCCCTCATCTAACGTGGGAGGTGGTATGAATGCAGTCGGGATCGGCATCCTTTATCTGGTGCTGGGCAACATGGTGGCGGTCTTTTCCGATGCGCTGGTCAAGGTACTGGATCCGAGCCAGCCGGTGTTCCAGTTCGTGTTCTTTCGCCAACTCTCCGCCGCCCTCTTGCTGGCGCCCTGGCTGCTCTGGTCCTGGCGCCGCAACCCGCCGGTGGCGCTCAAGTGGCATCTGTTGCGGGCCCACATCTGGGCGATCGGCGTCTGCCTGATGGTGGTCGCCCTCACCCGCTTGCCGCTCGCCACCGCCAATGCCCTGTTTTATGCGGCGCCGCTGCTGATGGTGCCGCTCGCGGTCTGGCTGGCGGGGGAGGCACTGTCGCGTCAGAAGGTGCTGACGGCGCTGGTGGGCTTCATCGGGGTGCTGATCGTGCTGCGCCCGACCGAGGTGAACTGGGCCGCGCTGGCGGCGCTCGGGGTGGCGCTCTCCATGGCGGTCAACAACCTGCTGATCAAGCGGATCCCGCTCAAGCAGCCCATCGCCCAGACCCTGTTCTTCACCAACGTGCTGAGCATGCCCATCATACTGGCGCTGGCCTGGTGGGAAGGGGGAACCTGGCAGTGGCAGATGTGGTGGCCCGCCTTCGGCTCGTCGGCGCTGATCATGGTCTACGCCGGGCTGTGCGTGGTGGCCTATCGCAAGGCGGAGGCGAGCAAGATCGCCTCGGCGGAATACACGGGTCTCTTGATGGCGGTCGCCATCGGGGTCTGGTTGTTCGACGAGCAGCCGGGTCTACCGCTGCTGCTTGGCTGCCTGTGCATCATACTGCCGCTGGTCGCCATGGCCCGCGGCAAGCCAAAACCATTGGCCGAGCCGGTGGTCTGACGCGACAGGCTACAGGGTCACCCCAGCAGGGGGGCGACCCTGAGTCGCAGGTGAGGGACCACCTCCTGCTCGAACCAGGGGTTCTTCTTGAGCCAGAAGGTATTGCGCGGTGAGGGATGCGGCAGTGGCAGCCAGGCGGGGCCATAGTCGGCCCAACTGTGCACCGTCTCGGTGAGCGAGCCCTTGCCCGCCGCACCCAGATAGTAATGCTGGGCGTACTGGCCGATGAGCAGGGTCAGCTCTATATGGGGCAGCAGCATCAACACCTTGTCGTGCCAGGTCGGCGCACACTCGGGTCTGGGTGGCAGATCCCCCGACTTGCCCTTGCCGGGATAGCAGAGCCCCATCGGCATGATGGCGATGCGGGACTCGTCGTAGAAGGTGGCCTTGTCCACCCCGAGCCAGTGGCGCAGCCGATCGCCGGAGGGATCATCCCAGGGGATGCCGCTGGCATGGACACGGGTGCCCGGCGCCTGACCGATGATCAGCAGGCGGGCACTCTCGGCGCCACGGATCACCGGCCGCGGCCCCAGTGGCAGATGGGCCTCGCACAGCCGGCAGGCCCGGATCTGTTCAAACAGCATGTCGAGTCGGTTCATGGCCCGATGGTAGCAGACTTTCCCCCTCTATCCTGCTTGTGAAACCGCCGGCAGCTACTTATCATGCGGCCACATTTGTTTAATTTAATAAACGGAAAGCGATGAAGAACTGGATGGGCACCGGCAGTGCGGCCCTCTCCTTCCTGCTGTGGGGCATGCTGCCGCTCTATTACCAGTTCATGCCCGAGGTCAACATGTGGGAGCTGCTCTCCCACCGGGTGCTCTGGTCGGCCGTCCTGCTAGGCGGGCTCTTCCTGCTGCTCGGCTATCGGCTGCCCTGGGCACGGCTGCGCAGCGAGCCGCGCCAGCTCGGCCTAATCCTGCTGGCGGGCCCCGTCATGTCCGTCAGCTGGTGCATGTTCACCTGGTGCCTGACCACCGGCCAGGTACTGGCCACCAGCCTCGCCTTCTTCATGACGCCGCTGTTCAACATCGTATTTGCCGTCATTTTCCTGAGGGAACGGCTCAGCCCGCAGAAGCACCTGGCGGTCGCCCTGGCCCTGGCGGGGCTGGCCTATATGCTGTTCTCCTACGGCCAGTTGCCCTGGTTCTCCCTCATCATGGGTGCCAACTTCGCCTTCTACGGCCTGCTCAAGAAGAAGGTGCACTATGATGCCGGCGTCAGCCTCTATCTCGAGTCCCTGGTGCAGCTCCCCTTCGCCCTGCTGATCATCGTATGGCTGGGCCTGCACGGCACCAGCCAGTTTATGGCCGGGGACTGGGCCGACAGGCTGCTGCTGATGGGCAGCGCCCCCGCCACCCTGCTGCCGGTGGGCCTGTTCTGCTACGCCGTGGCGCGCACCCGCATGAGCACAGTGGGGCTGCTGCAATACATAGAGCCCAGCCTCGCCTTCCTGCTCGCCATCTTCTGGTTCGGCGAGACGGCGGATCCGGTGAAGTCGGTGGGCTTCGCCTTCGTCTGGGCCGGCCTGCTGGTGAGCCTGCTGCCCCTGCATCTGCTCAAGCGGAGCCGAGTCGAATGGCACAAACCCTGATCGCCCCCACCACTGCCGATCGGCCGACGGCGCGCTGGTTTATCTATCTGGTGCGCACCGGCGCGGGCGCGCTCTACACCGGCATCAGCACTGATCCCGAGCGGCGCCTGCGCCAGCACCAGAGCGGCAAGGGCGCCCGCGCCCTGCGTGGCAAGGGACAGCTGGCACTGGTGTGGCGGCAGGAGCTTGCGGACAAGGGCGAGGCGCTGCGCCTCGAATACCGGCTCAAGCAGCAGAGCAAGGCATTCAAGGAGCGGCTGCTGCTCGAGCCTCAACTGTGGAGCGACTGGCATCAATCCTGGCTGGCAAGCATCGCCGCCGATCCCAAGACGATCAGCCACCCGGCGCCATAAAAAAGGCCACTGCGAGCAGTGGCCAGGGTCCGACAGCAGGGAGGCTTAACGGTAGGTGTTCGACTGCTTGCGCCTGTTGCTGAGCAACCAGCACACCACCAGCAGTAACAGCAGCCAGGGCGCCAGCTTGATGATGAGGGCAAACATGCCAGCCAGGGCGCCAAACAGCACGAAAAACCCGCTCACCAGCAGCATGGCCAGCACGGTAAAACCGGTCAGCGCCATGGTCACCAGCACCAGCATCAAAACGATAAATTCCAGCATGGGTTGCTCCTCATCAGGGGTATCTTGCCAACTGGGCTGATCCGGGGATCAATCCAGCCAGCGCTTCAATTCACGACGGGGCGGCATGATCAGCACCGCCAGCAGGTAGGCGGCCAAGGCCAGCGGCGGCATCAGGATCAGGGCGAGCAACGCCAGGACCCGCACCGTCACCCGCGAGATCCCCAGCCCATTGGCCAGGCCGGCACAGACCCCTGTCAGCTTGCGATGGGCCAGATCCTTGGGCCAGGGGCTCATGCTCACACCCCGACCTGCTGACCCTTCAGCTTCGCCAGCTCACGATCTATCTCGTCATTGAGCTCCAGCTCGCGGAACTGGGCCTCCAGGGAGGGATTCTGCCCCAGGGTTGCCGCCTCCAGCTGGGCTTCCAGCTGATCCACCCGGCCCTGAAAGCCGTCGAAACGCGCCATCAGCTCATGCATGCGCTGGTTGTCGACCTGGGCTCGGGCCCGGATCCGGCTGTGCGCCGTCTGCTCGCGCAGGGTCAGCATCTTCTGTTTCTCCCGCGCCTCGGTCAGCTTGCTCGCCAACCGCTCGCTGTCGGCGGTCAGCTGGGCCAGCACCTCGGCCACCCGGGCCTTGTCCTGCTCCAGTTGCTCGCATTTCTTGAGCTCGGCCAGCTTCTCGGTGAGGGCGGCGCGCGCCAAGTCTTCACGGCCCTTCTGGATGGCGAGCTCGGCCTTGGCCGCCCACTCCTGGATCTGGTGGCGCAGCGCCTGCTGATGGCGCTCCAGTTGCTTCTGCTCGGCGATGACGCGGGCGGCCTGGGTTCTCATCTCGACCTGCACCTGCTCCATCTCCTCGATCATCAGCCGCAGCATCTTCTCCGGCTCCTCACTCTTGTCGAGCAGGCTGTGCAGGTTGGCGTTGATCACGTCGGTCAGGCGGCTAAATACGCTCATGGTCTGGCTCCTCGTTCATGGGATGGGTATCTCTATCCATGACATTACAAGAGCCGTGCCAATATGATTTATTGTTGTTTTACATAGAGATGGAGATTAGCCGTCGAAATCCAAGGACCCTGAGTTGGTAAAAATAGCCAATATGGTGGTGATTTTAACCAACAAAAAAGGGAGCCAGCGGCTCCCTTCCTATCTCGTCGCGCGACCTCAGGCGGCCGGACTATGGCCGAGCCGGTTGTCCAGCTCGACCAGCTTGGCCTCCATCTGGGCCCGGCAGGTATCTGACAGATCGCGGATGCCGGCGGCGCCGTGCTCCTTGCTGCACAGGGGCGGCAGCATCTCCAGCAGGACCTCGCCGTTGTCCCAGCGGTTCAAATCGACCTGACCGAAGTAGCTGGAGCAAACGATGGGCACCACAGGCACCTCGGCCTGCACGGCGGTGTGGAAGGCGCCGGCCTTGAACGGCAGCAGGCCGCGGCCCTTGGAGCGGGTCCCCTCCGGGAACATCCAGATGGAGGTGCCGTGATTCTTGATGCGATCCACCACCTGACCTATGGTGCCGATGGCACGGGAGCGATTGGATCTGTCGATCAGCACGTTGCCGGAGAGCCAGAAGAGGAGGCCGAAGAACGGCAGCCACAGCAGGCTCTTCTTGCCCACCGCCACCACGCCGGGCATGACGGCACCGGTCACGGTGAAGATGTCGAAGTTGCTCTGGTGGTTGCAGACGTACACTGCCGGGCCGACCGTCTTGACCTCGTCCGGGACGATGACCCTGACCTTGAGCCCGATCAGCGGGCAGACCGCGTGGTACATGCGGGCGAAGACATAGACGTTGTTGGGGTGGCGCGGACGCACCAGGCAGAGCAACAGACCAAACACAAACCAGAAGACGAGCAGCAGGGTTAGCAGCAGCACACGGGCAATTTTGAGCATCGAACACCTCGGATGTTAACTCGGCGCAGTATACTGGTCCCCCTTTTAGCGAACAAGCGTTCGCCAAACAGAACCGACCTCCCCCTGTCCGCGGATGGGCACACGACCAGACCCCCGACTTGCCCCACCCGCCATTGGCCGCTAGGATGTGCCCATCTTGATGGACGGGGCTAGCATGATGTTGCAACAACGCGCGGCGAAACGACTCCTGCTGCTGGTCTGCCTGCTGGTGCTCAACTGTGCGGCCCAGCCGCTGGCCCGGCTGGCCCTGCTCGATCAGGCTCTCGGCTGCCAGGCGCTGCCCGAACAGAGTAGTCCCGACGATCAGGATAGCGCCCGCGCCGCCAGCCCGCAGCCGAGCAGTTGCCAGCTCAACGGCAAGTGGCTGAGTGCCGCCAGCCTGCTCTGCGTCGAGCAGCTGTTCTTCGCGGTGGCCCTGGTCATCGCCCTGCTGGCTCCGCTCTGGCGCTATACGCCCCCCTTGCCTCCCCCCAGGGTCATCTCGCCGCCCGAGCGGCGTCTTCATCTCACCCTCTGTGTCTGGCGGGAATGAGTTCGGCTGTTCGTTGATTAGCCGTCATTCATTTTTTTGCGAGATAAAACCGATGTCAAACCTTCTCAAGGCAACCCTGTTACTGGGCTGCTTGCTGTGGCAATCCATGGGATTGGCCAGCGACACGGGCTGGCTCACCAGCCCCCAGAACGATCACGCCAAGGTGCGGTTGCAAGCCGACCGCAGCGATCCCCAACAGACCCGCATCCTGCTCGAGGTCGAACTCGAGTCAGGCTGGAAGACCTATTGGCACAGCCCGGGTGAAGGGGGCATAGCGCCCCAGATCCTGTGGCACAAACCCGTCACCGAGCTCCAATGGCACTGGCCCGTGCCCCGGCACTTCGAGGTGGCCGGGCTCAGCACCCAGGGCTATCAGAAAAGCGTCAGCTTTCCCATCAGCCTGCGCTACCCCAAAGAGCAGCCACTCGAAGGGATCCTGCGCCTCTCCACCTGCAGCAACGTCTGCATCCTGACCGACTACCCCTTCCGGCTCGACGCGGACGGTGCCGTGCCCGCCGGCTTCGACTTCGCCTACGCCAAAGGGATGAGCACCCTGCCCCAGCCGCTGCCGGCGGACATCAGGGTCAGCCTTGGTTATCAGCACAACCAGCTGCAACTGCTGGCAGAGCGCGCCGAGGGTTGGCAAAACCCGGCACTCTTCATCGACGCCCTGGAGGGGGCCGAGTTTGGCAAGCCGGCGCTGGAGGTGCAGGGCACCCGCCTGATCGCCCGAGTGCCGGTCAGCGATGGCTGGCAGGGGGATGCGCCGGACATTCGCGGCAATCGGCTCGGCCTGCTGCTCACCAGCGACGAACAGGCCTGGCAGACCGAAGTCCCCATAGGTGAGGCGCTCAGCCTGCCAGACCAGCGCCAATCCCTGCTCTGGCTGCTGGGGGCGGCGCTGCTCGGCGGCCTCATTCTCAACCTGATGCCCTGCGTGCTGCCGGTGCTAGCGCTCAAGCTCGGCTCTGTGTTGCAACAGCAACACCGGCAGCAGACCGAGGTGCGCAAGCAGTTCCTCGCCGCCAGCGCCGGCATCCTCGCCTCCTTCTGGCTGCTGGCGGCCATGAGCAGCCTGCTGCGGGCCACCCAGGGGGCGGTCGGCTGGGGCATCCAGTTCCAGAGTGTCGGCTTCATCGGCTTCATGGTGGTGGTGACGGCGCTGTTCTGCGCCAACCTGTTGGGGCTGTTCGAGATCCGCCTGCCGAGTACCCTCAGCACCCGGCTGGCCACCAGCGGCGGCAATGGTCTCGGGGGTCACTTCCTGCAGGGGAGCTTTGCCACCCTGCTGGCCACCCCCTGCTCGGCGCCTTTCCTCGGCACCGCCGTCGCCTTCGCCCTGGCGGCGCCGCTGGCCGAGCTGTGGCTCATCTTCACCGCGCTCGGCATCGGCATGAGCCTGCCCTGGCTGCTGGTGGCGGCCCTGCCGCGCCTCGCGCTCTGGCTGCCGAAACCGGGCCGCTGGATGAGCCGGCTGCGCCTCCTGCTCGGCCTGCTGATGCTGGGCTCCAGCCTCTGGCTGATCAGCCTGCTCGGCAACCATCTGGGCGGCGTCACCAGCGGCTGGCTGATGGCGACGCTGTTGCTGCTGCTGCTAGCCGGCATCATCTGGCGCTACGGCATCCGGGGTTTCACCCTGGCGCTGTCGCTCAGTGCCCTGGTGGGCGGGGCCTGGCTGCTGGGCGGGGCCTTCACCGTCCAGGGCTCGGGCAGCCTCGACAGGGTGGCCTGGCAGCCCCTGTCGGAGCAGGCCATCAGCCAGGCGCTGGCCGACAAAAAACGGGTGTTCGTGGATGTCACCGCCGACTGGTGCGTGACCTGCAAGGCCAATAAATACAATGTGTTGCTACGCGATGAGGTGCAAGACGCCCTCTCGGCCCCCGATGTGGTGGCCCTGCGCGGTGACTGGAGCAGACCCAACGACGCCATCGCCGCCTTCCTGCGCAAGCGCGACGCCGCCGCCGTCCCCTTCAACCAGATCTACGGCCCCGGCCTGCCAGCGGGAGAGACACTCTCCCCGCTGCTGGACAAGGCCGACCTGCTGACCCTGTTGCGCCGCGCCGCCTCATCCCAAGGCGACGGCCAGTCCCCCCATTTCGAAGGAGAGAAAAAATGAAACCGACCCTGCGCACTCTGACCCTGATTGCCTCCCTGTCCGCCGGCCTGCTGGCCCCGGCTCTGCACGCCGCCCCCTTCACCCCGGAGCAGGAGGCCCGCATCAAGGAGCTGATCCGCGAGACCCTGGTGGCCAATCCGAAGATCCTCGACGAGGCGGCCGAATCCTGGGAGAAGCAGAACACCGCGGCCCAGGAGGCCCAGCTCGGCAACTTCATCAAGGGCAACAAGGACGTGCTGTTCAACAGTGCCACCAGCCCGCGGCTCGGTGCCAAGAACCCCAAGCTGACCCTGGTGCTGTTCACCGACTACAACTGCCCCTACTGCAAACAGTTCGATCCGCAGATAGCCAAGCTGCTCAAGGCCTATCCGAACGATCTGGGGCTGGTGATCAAGCTGTTGCCGTTCAAGGGGCAGACCTCCGCCAAGGCGGCCCAGTACAGCCTGACCCTGTGGCAACAGGATCCGGCCCGCTTCCTGCCGCTCCACGACAAACTGATGAGCAAGCAGGGCATGCTGACCGAGGCGGACATCAACAAGGCGCTGGCGGCCACCGGCAATGTGGCGCTCAAACCTGAAGGCAAGGCCACCGAGGAGCTGCGCAATAGCCTGCGCATCGGCACCTTGCTGGGGGTGCAAGGCACACCGGCGACCCTGATCGGCAACCAGCTGGTGCCGGGCGCGCTCCCCTATGAACAGCTCGAACAGTTGGTGAAGGCCGAACTGGCCAAGCTGGGCTAAGGAATGGCGACCATTATCCAGCCTCGTTGGAAACGCTGGGGCAAGGAGGCGATCTGGCTGCTGCTGGCGGGCCTGGTCATCTCCAGCCTGCTGGACTCCTGGCGCGGCCCGACCCTGCCCGCCGGGGCCATGAGCGCCCCCCTCACCCTGCAGGATGGCAGCACCACCAGCCTCGCCGCCCTGAGCCAGAACAAACCGCTGCTGGTCTACTACTGGGCCAGCTGGTGTGGGGTGTGCCGCTTCACCACGCCGGTGGTGGAGCAGCTGTGGCAAGACGGTGGGCAGGTGCTGACGGTGGCACTGCGCTCCGGCGGCGACGCCCAGTTGCGACAGGGCATGACCAGGAAGGGGCTGAGCTTCCCCACCCATAACGATGAGCAGGGCAGCCTCGCAGCCCAGTGGAAGATCGGGGTCACCCCGACCTTCCTCATCGTCAAGGATGGCGAGCTGGTGAGCAGCACCACCGGCTGGAGCAGCCGCTGGGGACTGCAGCTGCGGCTGCTGTGGGCCGACTGGTCACGCTAGCGAGTCATTCCCGTCCGCCAGAATGACAAGAGCCCGGTATTTCTACCGGGCTCTTTTTTACCTCGAAGGGGCGCAATCCTTAGGGCATCGACTGCTCGGCCCGCTGCTTCAGGCCGGCCCTGACGTCGGCCCGTTCGGCCTCGCTGATCATGCCGTCAGCATTCTTGTCCAGGTGGGTGAAGATCTTCTCCTGGCGCTGCATGAACTGCACCTTGGTCGTCTCCTGCCTGGGCTTCATGTTGGCCATCTTCTCCGGCGCGCTCTTGCCGGCCAGCTTCATCGCCTCATGCATCTTCGCCATGGCGGCCTCCTTCTCGGCAATCGAGAGCACGCCGTCACCATTCTGATCCTGCCGGGCGAAGCGCTGCTCGGCTTTCTCCATAAACTGGGCCTTGCTGATATCCCCCTTGATGAGTGGCTCGCCAGGCGGCTCATCGGCGGCGACGCTGAGACCACTCAAAAGCGCGAGGGAGAGAAGATAGGGTTTGAACATGGCAATGTATTCCTCTTGCTGGCCCCGGCCTCGCCGAGCCCTGATGAATATCGAGCAAGGTGCCGGATCAGCCGGACACCCCATCCCCGGTTTGGGCAACGCGACGGCAAAAGAGTTCCCGGCGGCCCTCCCCCAGTGTAGCCCCGATGCCGATCGCCAGCGGCGCCGGGCGCCATCCGCCTGTTCGTTGCCAGTTCGCTTCCTATTCATGGCGGCGGCGGCCTGTTTCCGGTAAAATGACGGGTTTTTGCCGTGCCTGGTTTTGCGAGCCCCAGGCGCCCACGGTGTGACTCCGACGATGCCAGTGATGCAGGATCTGCCATGAACAACTACTTTCGGGTGCTGGGCGTCAAGTCCAACGCCAACGAAAATGAGATCAAGAAAGCCTATCGACGGCTGTCTAACCAGTACCATCCCGACAAGCTGCTCGGGGCGACGGATGAAGAGCGAGAGCAGGCAGCCATCAAGCTGCACCAGGTGAAACAGGCCTACGAGGTGCTCAACGACCCCAAGGCACGGGCTGCCTTCATCAAGGATTTCAACAACGTCATCGTGACCGATCCCGCTTCTGCCATGCAGGAGATGTGGGACCAGTTCTACCCCTGATGCGCTAAGCAAGAAGAGCCACTATGCAAACAAAATGGGACCAGGCGCGGATCAAGGCGCTGATGCAGGATGCAAGCGAGAACATCGAATCCTATCGGGATCTCGACCAGCCCAAGGCGCTGGAGCAGTTCACCGGCAAGATGAAGGCCCTGCTGCTGGCCGACACCAGCATGCTGGAATTTATGCCTGAATATCTGCCGCTCGCCCTCTATGGCCGGGTACAGTTCCCGCCCCAGGCCAAGCAGGCCTGGGCAAAGTGGCTCGGCGGCAGCGTCCAGCCCTCCTGGGACGAATTCAAGGTGTCGGTGGCGTTCAACAATGCCGACCTGCCGCTGGTCAAGGCGGTGCGCGCCCTGAGCGAAGAAAAGCTCATCGAAGCCTGCGCCGTGCTCTATCTGCTGGACAACCCGCAGCCACGCGGTGGCCGCCATGCCGATGACGACTATGAGCTGCGCGATGAGGAGGAGGATGATGGAGAAGACGCCGACGCCGACTATCACGGCGGAGAGGGCGAGGAAGACGATCAGGACATGTACGACGAAGTGCGTTTCTAACTTGGGGTAAAGCATGAATAGTCTGATTGAAATTACCGCCATCGAGATCAAAGAGCTGGCCGTGATCGAGCCGAAGCAGGCCAGCGAGAAGTTCGAGCTGATCGCCATGACGATGTCCGACGAGCAGTTGGTCGAAGTCATTGAAAATATTGATATCGTTACCCTGACCCAGATCAACGGCCAGCACGACATGTCCTTCCCGTCGATCATCTCCGAGCTGATGACCCCGGAGCGGATCCGCGACATCGTCTGCCAGCAGCCGCTCTACTGGGAAGAGGCGATCAAGCACAACGCCGATGAGCTGCAACAGCACACCTTCGACTTCCTCAACTACCTGATCCGCACCCAGGACAACGAAGCCAAGCAGGCCGAGATCCTGGAGTGCATCGCCGAGGATCCGGCCGGCCTGTTCTACCTCGCCATCCCCTTCATCGAGTTCTATCGCGGTGAGCGCTTTGACGACGAGGAGGGCTATCAGGACCAGCTGCACGCCGAAGAGGAAGATCTCGAAGAGGCGCTCGCCTACAGCGATCGCCAGCTGAGCGAGGATGCCCACGACTATGCGCTGGACGATCCCCGCAGCCTGTTGATGTTGATCCGTACCCTGGCGCCCGGGGTGGAGCAAGCCATCAAGGCGCTGCTGCGCAGCGAGAACAGCAGCTGGGATGGCATCATCAACAAGTTTGCCGCCGAGCTGGTGATGCAGGCCAAAGAGAAGAACCAGGTCGAGGACGAATACAAAGACGTCGACGACATGTTCAGCTTCCTGGATTGAGGCCCGCACCATGCAACTAGTGATCCGCGAGAGCAATCAGGGCCCCTTCCTGACCCAGGTACTGCGCTTTGGTCGCGACAACGAACGGCTGAGCGAGCAGCAACTGGCCGCCATCAAGGGCAAGGCGGTGCTGATGAGCCTGAAGTTCGCCGACAAGTACTACAACAAGTACAAGATGCACCTGCTGGAGCAGGCCGCCCACGACGTGATCGGGGTGGTCAGCCTGGGGCTGCAGGAGCTGTCACAGCAGGATCGCGCCAAGGCGCTGGCCCTGCTGCAGGCGCCGGAAGGCCCGGTCAAGCCGTTCCAGAAGGGCTGGTCCATGCTGATCTCGGTCAGCCCCAAGCAGCCCGGCGGCAAGAGCCTCTACGGCGAGGTGGATGCCCGCCTGCTGGACAAGATCTCCAGCCCGCCGGATGTGGAGGAGTGGCAGGGCTGGCAGGAGTACGAGAAGGCGCTGGTGGAGCACAACAAGACCCGCCTGCTGGGTCTGCTGGAGCAACACTTCTTCGCCTATGAGAGCGACCATCCCACCATGGAGGACAAGCTGGCCGAGGCGCTGCTCTACCGCATCCTCTGCGGCCAGGGCAGCGGCGCCGCCCAGCTCAGGGTCAAGCAGGATCTCAAGCGCCGCCTGGGGCGGGACCTAGTGCTGCAAGAGGCCTGGTACGACACCGACTATCTGGCCGCCCAGCTCGAGCTGATGCTGGCCGAGCTGCCGGGGGATCTCGTGGCCGGTCTGCGCCAGGAGCTGAGCCCCGGCTTCGTGCCCAACCTGCTGCATACCCTGGGCTTCGTGCGCCAGTACCAGCTGCTGCAACATGCCAATGCCTCGCCGGAGAAGCTCGACAACGTCGAGATGCGCGCCGGTCTCAAGCACCCCCTGCTCGGCTGGCCGCTCTACCACGACTTCTGATGGCAGGCGCTGCCTCCCTTCGTCGTACCCCAACGCCCGGCCCCGCCGGGCGTTGTCATCGCTGGCGAGTGCAGGCCGCGGCGCCTTGCCCTCTTCTCTCCTCGCGAGAGCAGGGTCGGGGAAGGGGCAGGCCAGCCATCCGGCCCCATAAATGCCGGAGGTAAAATGAACCGGAACCGCCGGCGCAACGTATATCACTCCAGCAGGGTCGCCAACACCGAGGGTCTGCAGGGCTCAGTTGATGGGGTTATGTGCCGCCGCAAGCGGTCACTGCGGCAAGCGCCGATGAGCGGCAGTGGCAAAAGAAAGGTCACCCTATAGGCGCTAGCGTACAGACGCGCTTGCGGGGGGTGGGGGAAGATGGTCGCCATAACGACCAAACGCCTGGCAGAGCACCCGACCCATATCAGACATCTTGCCCCATCGCTCCATATGCCCGCCGGATCCGCCGTTGAGCAACCATCATCCGGCTTGCGCGTCGGGCTCAGGCTCGGTAACCGCCTGATCGGGACACCCTAACGTATTGATCAGTATCAAGAGGTAACCCCATGAAGAAGATCCATCGTTTAGCTAAAGGCGCCGTGACCATGGTCATGCTGTTTGGCCTGGCAGCTTGTTCCGGCATGTCGCAACAGGGCAAGAGCACCGCTGTCGGGGCCGGTATAGGGGCCGTCGGTGGCGCCGTGCTGACCGGCGGCAGTGCGGCCGGCACCGTTGGCGGGGCCGTGGTCGGTGGCGTGATTGGCCATGAGATCAAGAAATAGGCACCGCATCGCGGCGAGTGAGCCAGCTCAGTGCTGGCGCCGCCCGCCCCCATCCATGTGATCCAACGCCCGGCCTGACCGGGCGTTGTCCTATCCGCGGCTTGCTGCCCCATAATCTGGCTTGGGATGGGGGAAGACGGGCTTGGGCCCACAGGCTGTTTCAGGAGGCGTGCAGATGGCGCAGGATGAGCAAAGACCGCCGGTTGGCGTGGCCCATGTGATGTTGCAGACCGACCGGATGAAGGAGTCCGCCCGCTTCATGCGCCAGCTCGGCATGAGGCCCATCTTCGACGGGCCTGAGGTCAGCGTCTACGAGATGCGCGGCGGCACCCACCTGCTCCTGATGCGACGAGATCGGGTCCTGGCGGGCGAGGCCCCGTTCGATCTGATGGTCGACGATCTGCACGAGACCCACCGCCGCCTGAGCGCCCTGGGGTTGGCGCCCTCGCCGATCGAGGCGCGCCCCGCCATCGGCCACGAGGTCTTTACCCTGCGCGAGCCCGCCGGCCACCTGATCAGTGTCTTCTCCAGCCACGCCTCGGGCAAGCCCATATAAGGCCCGGCACCCCACATCGCCGCTAGCAGAGCATCAGGCCGCACGAGGCGTGCTCGGCCGCCATTGCCCTAGGCCAATTCTGTTCGCACAGGATTGATGACCCCGCGCCGATCAGGCGCCCTACCTCGTTAGCATCATTGGCCTACAACTTGTCAGGGATATAATGACTCCCCCATACCAGTAGCAGGGGAGCAAGGCATGAGCAGAAAACCCGACAGGATCACCGCGATGCAGCAGATCATCGATGCCGTGAAGCAGGAATTCCCGCTCTATCAGCCAGATACCTTCAGATGCGGGCCGGACAATACGTGCATCGGCTGCCCCAAGAAGCTGATGGAGCTGGTGGATACAGATCTGTCCTATTGGCAATATCAGATCGATCGCGGCATCCCGCCCACCTTCGACGAGCTCTATAGTTTTGGCAAGATGTGCAAGAACATCCGCCGGGCGCTGGTGCGCAATGGCCGGATCCCCGCCTGATATTGCCAGCTGTCCACGAACGGTCGATCAGACAGCCCTGCGCCGATACTGATGGCAGGGGAAGAGCCAAGGAGAAGAGCATGACCCAGGAAAGGATCCAGACCCAGTACCGGCTCGCCGGCCCCTTTGCCACTCAGGCCGAGCTGGAGCAGGCGATCGCCCGGGCGATAGAGGCCCACAGGCGGGACTTCTTCCCCCTGCTGGAGCGGCTGGTGGATGAGGGAAATCCCGGGGTCAATCTGAGCCAGGAGCACCCGCCGCAAGTGCTGGGCATCGAACTCGACCAGAACGGCACTCAGGGTCTGGCCCACCTCAGTTACGAATCCAACTTCTTCGAGGGCTGCCTGATCGTCGACGAATACGAGCGGCACCAGCTCAGCGTGCCCTTTACCCTGCAAGACAATCTGCTGATCTTCGACGTCGAGCTGCCCATCGCTTGGAATTTCAATAACTAAGACTCAACCCCCTCTGCCAAAGGGAGAGGGAATAAACCCGCTTTCCACTATCGCAACGCCACGTCGGATCCTGCTCCGCAGGCGCTGTCTTTACGCCCTTCTCCCATTCTTTGCATGGAAAGGGGAAAAAGGCCGGGGATGAGGCCATCGCTGCGGGAACAACCGACACAGAGCAAGAAGTTGAATCTTGGGTGGCAACCACCCAGTTGTTACTAAATGGGCCGGGTTGTATTAAAAAGTGACAGAAAACATTTTATTACAAATTATAAGGGTGGACATCAATTGAGCATCCGACTCTCTTGGTGATATAAGCATGTTTTCGATGAAGAAAAATAAATACTTTATAGCTAACTGTATGCAGGGAATGCACAGGCTACTGGCTCTCATTCCCTTTGTTACAACCTTGATTGTTAAAGTTTAAATAAAGGTGTGAGAGTGACCGACTAGCCATATCATCTGATGTGCAGTTGCCCCCTGACAAACGAATTAAATATCGAGCATCACCATGAGCGAATATCAATCTGTGGCCATAACGACATTGAATGACGGTGATTACTATGGCCTCGAGCGAAAGAGTGCCGGGGACTTCCCTTTTTATCGCCAAGAGCCTCATGCATTATCCACCCGTGGCTGGGTGTTGATCCTGCTTGGCGTGGCGCTGGGCTTCGCCGTGCTGACGGCCCCCATGGCGCTTTATAAGACCACGGTGGGTGGCTTTGTATCCGCCATTCTTTTCCCTGTCATCCCCCTGGTCGTGCTCGCCATGGTGGCGGGTCCAGTATGGCGGGCACTCTTTAGAAAGCCTGGGCTGCGGGATCTCGTCTTGATGCTGGTGATTGCTGGCGCCAATATCCTGGTGTCCGTTATCGTTGCCTTATTGCTGCAGCATGTTTTCCAGATGAATGGCAATCCTGTGAGCAACATGCTGGCAGAGGCCTCCAATACGTCCCGTATCCTCTTTTATTTAAAAACGGCGCCTCAGCTCTTCGGCGAGGAGGTGGTCTCCATATTGCCTTTTCTTGCTGTCCTCTGGTTCTGTCACGAAAGACTCAACATGACTCGCAAGCGGGCGCTGCTTGCGGCCTGGCTCTGTACCGCACTCATCTTCGGTGCATTGCACCTGCCCACTTATGGCTGGAATTTCCTGCAATGTTTTCTGGTTATCGGGACTGCTCGCATCGTGCTGTTAAGCGGCTACATCATCACCAAAAATATCTGGGTATCGACCGGCGCACACATCATCAATGATTGGCTGCTGTTTACCATCATGGTGGTCTTTCTGGGTGGCCATGCCGGCATATAAAACAACAGGCTGGGGCATGATCACAAGAAAGGAGCCTTGCTGGCTCCTTTCGCCATTACCCAGCGCATATAAAAGGCGAGGCCCTTGCCTCGCCTTTGCCCGCTTCGTGAGCATCAGGTGAGATAGTAACGCCACAACCTGATCGGCTCTGCGTAGCCGACCCGGATGCAGAAGGGGGCAAGTTCATGATTGGCCTGCTCCAGGCTGAGGGGCTGGTGAGTCTCCTCCCGACACCACTGCACGAACTCGTCGCTGTTGAAGCTGTAGTGATCCCCGTGAAAAACCCCGTGAGCCTCGATAAGCCCTATGGCTTTCTCCGTTTCCATGTTTGGCCTCCTGGCACTGTGCTGCTCCCTTCAATGTTAGCGAGCAAGTGCGACTTGCGGGGCCTAATCGGCCAAATCCTTGACCTGTGGCAATTGGCAAAGAAGGAAAGAAGAGGGGTTGCCAGTAGGAGACCGGCAGCCGACTTTCGCGAACGTCTGATTACGCTGCGTTAATCAAACCTACGGTCCTGCAGACTGATTCGATGTGAACGGGCAATGCTCATGGTTTTCCTCCTCGACGGAGACTCCTCAAGCTAAGTACAGTCATAGTCATTATCACAAAGGTGGGTGTTCCCATTTTTTAGGGTCCCAGAGTGAGGTCGGGAATTTTAATGTGACCCAGTCATAAATTTTTGTAGTGATTGTGGGGTATGAATGAAACCTTGTGTATGATATGTCCCAATCTAGTTATCAATGAACAGTGGTGGGCTTATGAATTTATTCTCTTCTTCAGTGAGACCTGAAGATGTATTCACCCCTAGATCAGCTGAAGTTAATTCTAATATGTACATCAGTCGGCCAGTATTAGAAGCAGCGATATCAGCAGCTCTGCGGCGAAATTTGCATATGTTAATTCATGGTGAAAGCGGGACAGGAAAGTCGTGGTTATACAAAAGTTCATTAATAAAACTAGGTGTCCCTTATCTTGTTGCAAATCTCGCAAATGCTTCTAGGCTTGGGAGCGTAGCTGCAGAATTACGGAATTTAATTGATAGGGAGCAGCAAGCTAACAAAGTGTCCTATGAGGAAGAAAAATCAGCTGAGCTTAGTGCCGTTATGGCCAAGGGAGCATTAAGTCACACTGGGCAGTATGAAATAGGTAAAAAAGAACCCTTTGAAGCATGCTTAGATTTTTTGAATAAAAAATATGGTGGCAAGCAAACAGTATTGGTTTTTGATAACCTAGAAGCTGCATTTACTGAACCACTTTTAAAGGAACTTGCAGATTTAATAATTCTGTGTGACGACGAAAGATATTCCTCTTATAAGGTAAAGATATTAATTGTTGGTGTTCCGAGTGGTGTGAAAGAATATTACTATAGAACACCTAACCATATGACAGTTGCCAACCGATTAACAGAACTTCCTGAAGTCGCAAGATTAGAAAAAGCCGAATGTGATGCACTTGTTGAGCGTGGTTTTGTTGAAAAGCTGTCTTATAAAATAGATGACATTGTAGCTTTAAAAACACATATATCATGGGTTTCCGATAGAGTACCACAAGTAATTCATGATTATTGCCTTGAGCTTAGTTTGATTTGTGAATCTGACAAACATGTTACTCAGTCAAAAATACATGAAGCTAATGCCATTTGGCTTGCAGGATCTATGCAGTATGCATATGCGGCGATTGAGTCTCACATGAATGAGAGAGAGACAAAGGCTGCTAGGAGAAATCAAGTACTTTATGCATTGTCTCTATGTGATGGCGAACAGTTCAGATATACAGAGATAGAGGCAATTGTCAGAGAGCAATTCCCTCAGTCGACAAATCAAACTAACTTAAATATATCCGCCGTGTTAAGTCAGCTATCCAAAGGTGATAAACCATTGATTAAACGCTCACCTAAGGGAGATGCATTTACTTTTGTTGATCCTAGGTACCGGATTGTTTTAAGAGCCGTATTGCTTAAAAACGCTCAGGAGAAAGTTGAAAAGAGACCTATTACAAGAGGATAGATATCTCATTCCATCCGACATCAAATATAAAGGGCGCTTTCGCGCCCTTTATATTTATTACCCTTCCTGATTTTCCTCCGCGACCGGCTCGGCACCGGCGGCGGCTTCTATCTCTATCCTGTCCACCCGCTGCAAGCCACGGGGCAGCTTGGCGCCACGGCGGCCGCGCTCGCCGCGGTAGTAGTCGAGATCGGATGGCTTGAGGGTCAGCTTGCGCTTGCCGGCAAACAGGGTGACATATTGCCCCTGCGGTATGATGGCGGCCATCACCATAAACTCTTCCCGCGCCTTGACGCGAGCGGAGGGGATGCTGATGAGCTTGTTGCCCTTGCCCTTGCCGAGCACCGGCAGGGTGCTGAGCGGGAACAGCAGCATGCGCCCCTCGTTGGAGATGGCCATGCAGAGATCGGTCTCCGGCGAGCCGATCTTCTGGGGGGCCATCACCAGGCCCCCTTCCGGCACGCTGAGTAGCGCCTTGCCGTTCTTGTTCTTGCCGATGAGATCGTCATAGGTACAGACGAAGCCATAACCGGCATCGGAACAGATGAGGTAGGGTTCCCCCTCGTTGCCCATCACCAGATGACGCACCTCCTCGCCGGCCCCCAGCGCGAAGCGACCGGTGAGCGGCTCGCCCTGGCTGCGGGCCGATGGCAGGGTGTGAGCCTCCAGCGCGTAGGTGCGTCCCAGGGTGGAGAGGAACACCGCCTGCTGGTTGCTGCGCCCATGGGCATGAGCCAGATAACCATCCCCCGCCTTGTAGGAGAGGCCCTCCACGTCCACGTCGTGGCCCTTGGCGGCGCGCACCCAGCCCGCGCCCGACAGGATGACGGTGACCGGCTCGCTCGGCACCAACTCCTTCTCGGTCAGCGCCACCGCGGTGGCACGCTCCACCAGCGGGGTGCGGCGATCGTCGCCGTACTTCTCGGCATCCGCCAGCAGCTCCTTCTTGAGCAGGGTGTTGAGGCGGCGCTCTGAACCCAGCAGCAGCTCCAGCTTGTCGCGTTCGATGGCCAGCTCATCCTGCTCGGCGCGCAGCTTGAACTCTTCCAGCTTGGCCAGATGGCGCAGTTTGAGCTCGAGGATCGCCTCGGCCTGGGTCTCGCTGATGTTGAAGCGCTCAATCATCACCTTGCCCGGCTCATCCTCGGTGCGGATGATCTCGATCACCTCGTCGATGTTGAGGTAGGCGACCAGCAAGCCTTCGAGGATGTGCAGGCGGGACAGCACCTTGTCGAGGCGATACTGCAGGCGACGACGCACCGTCTCGCGACGGAAGACGATCCACTCGGACAGGATCATCTTGAGGGTCTTCACCTGGGGTCTGTTGTCCAGCCCCAGGATGTTGAGGTTGACCCGGTAGTTCTTCTCCAGATCCGTGGTGGCGAACAGGTGGGCCATCAGCGCCTCCATGTCCACCCGGTTGGAGCGGGGGATGATCACCAGCCGGGTCGGGTTCTCATGATCCGACTCGTCCCGCAGGTCGCTGACCATGGGCAGCTTCTTGGCCACCATCTGGGCGGCGATCTGCTCCATAATCTTGGCGCCGGAGGCCTGATGGGGCAGCGCCGTGATGACGATGTCGCCATCCTCCTCGTTCCAGACCGCCCGCTGCTTGATGGAGCCCTTGCCGGTCTCGTAGATTTTGCGGATGTCATCGCGCGGCGTGATGATCTCGGCGCTGGTCGGGTAGTCCGGCCCCTGAATGTGCGCCATCAGCGCATCCAGCCCGGCATCGGGGTTGTCGAGCAGCTCGGCGCAGGCCAGGGCCACTTCCCGCGCGTTGTGGGGCGGGATGTCGGTCGCCATGCCCACGGCGATGCCGGTGATGCCGTTCAGCAAGATGTGCGGCAGGCGAGCCGGCAGCACCACGGGTTCTTTCATGGTGCCGTCGAAGTTCGGGGTCCACTCCACCGTGCCCTGGCCGAGCTCGGAGAGCAGCAGCTCGGAGAAGCGCGACAGCCGCGCCTCGGTGTAACGCATGGCGGCGAAGGATTTGGGATCGTCCGGTGCCCCCCAGTTGCCCTGACCGTCCACCAGCGGGTAGCGGTAGGAGAAGGGCTGGGCCATCAGCACCATGGCCTCGTAACAGGCGCTGTCGCCGTGGGGGTGGTACTTACCCAGCACGTCACCCACGGTACGGGCGGACTTCTTGTGCTTGGAGAGCGCCGACAGACCCAGCTCGCTCATGGCGTAGATGATCCGCCGCTGCACGGGTTTGAGGCCATCGCCGATGTGGGGCAGGGCCCGGTCCATGATGACGTACATGGAGTAGTTCAAGTAAGCCTGTTCGGTAAAGGTGCGCATGGGCTGGCGCTCTACCCCATCCAGACTGAGCTCGATAGCATCACTCATGTGATTTTCTCTTTCGGTTCGGGAGCCGCCACAGGGCGACTCCGGCTAAATGCTTGCTGGCCCGTACAGGACCAGCCGACGGCTTAGATGATGGCGAGGTTGCCCTTCTCTTCCAGCCACTCGCGGCGATCCGGGGCGCGCTTCTTGGCCAGCAGCATGTCCATCAGTTGCAGGGTCTCGTCCCCCTCCTCCATCTCGCCCATGGTGAGTTGCACCAGACGGCGGGTGTTGGGATCCATGGTGGTTTCCCGCAGCTGTTTCGGGTTCATCTCACCCAGCCCCTTGAATCGGGTCACCATCACCTTGCCCTTCTTCTTCTCGGCCTCGACCCGTTGCAGTACGCCGTTCTTCTCGTCCTCGTCGAGGGCATAGAACACCTCCTTGCCGATGTCGATCCGGTAGAGCGGCGGCATGGCCACATAGACGTGGCCCTTGTTGACCAGGGTGCGGAAGTGCTTCACGAACAGGGCGCAGAGCAGGGTGGCGATGTGCAGACCGTCCGAGTCCGCATCCGCCAGTATGCACACCTTGCCGTAGCGCAGGCCGGAGAGATCCTCGGAGTCGGGATCCAGGCCGATGGCTACAGAGATATCGTGCACTTCCTGGGAGGCGAGTACTTGGCCGGCCTCCACCTCCCAGGTGTTCAGGATCTTGCCGCGCAGGGGCATGATGGCCTGGAACTCGCGATCCCGCGCCTGCTTGGCGCTGCCGCCCGCGGAGTCACCCTCCACCAGGAACAGCTCCCCCTGCATGGGGTCGGCGCAGTTGCAGTCGGTGAGCTTGCCGGGCAAGGCCGGACCCTGGGTAATCTTCTTGCGCACCACCGTCTTGGCGGCGCGCAGCCGGCGCTGGGCGCTGCTGATGCAGATCTCGGCGATCTGCTCCGCCAGCTCGGTGTTGCTGTTGAGGAACAGGCTGAAGGCATCCTTCACCACCCCGGACACGAAGGCCGAGCTCTGGCGGGACGACAGCCGCTCCTTGGTCTGGCCGGCGAACTGGGGATCCTGCATCTTGACCGAGAGGATGTAGGCGCAGCGATCCCAGATGTCTTCCGGGGTCAGCTTGACCCCGCGCGGCAGCAGGTTGCGGAACTCGCAGAACTCGCGCATGGCGTCGAGCAAGCCCTGACGCAGACCGTTGACATGGGTGCCGCCCTGCGCCGTGGGGATCAGGTTCACATAGGATTCGGCGAGGCATTCCCCCCCTTCCGGCAGCCAGCACAGCGCCCAGTCCACCGCGGACTGCTCGGTGCTAAAGGCTCCGATAAAGGGCTGCTCCGGCAGGCAGGTGAACTGCTTGACCGCATCGATCAGGTAATCCTTGAGGCCATCTTCGTAGCACCACTCCAGCTTGATGCCGGTGTTCTTGTCGAGGAACTTGATGGTGAGGCCGGGGCAGAGCACGGCCTTGGCCTTGAGCAGGTGCTCCAGCTTGCTGACAGAGAAGCGGGGCGAGTCGAAGTAGCTCGCCTGCGGCCAGAAGCGCACCCGGGTGCCGGTGTTGCGGCGCCCGCAGGTGCCGCTGATGGTCAGCTCCTGCACCTTGTCGCCGCGCTCGAAGGCGATGTCATAGACCTGACCGTCGCGGCGCACCGTCACCTCGACCCGGTCGGAGAGCGCGTTCACCACCGAGATGCCCACCCCGTGCAGACCGCCGGAGAACTGGTAGTTCTTGTTGGAGAACTTGCCACCCGCGTGCAGCTTGCAGAGGATCAGCTCGACCCCCGAGACCCCCTCCTCCGGGTGAATGTCGACCGGCATGCCACGGCCGTCATCGATCACCTCGAGGGACTGGTCTTCAAACAGGGTCACCTCCAGGGTGCGGGCATGGCCCGCCAGCGCCTCGTCGACGCTGTTGTCGATGACCTCCTGGCCGAGGTGATTGGGCCTGGTGGTGTCGGTGTACATGCCGGGGCGGCGACGCACCGGTTCGAGGCCATTGAGGACCTCAATGGCATCCGCATTGTATTGAGTGGACATGGAGGGCCTTGCGAATTGACGTTTGGGGAGGATCTTACTCGTTGGGACGGCGTTGGACAAACCCGGCGGTGGCAAAGGGTGATCCAGGCCGGCCGTGGCGGCCGTCCCGGCCGGGATCAGGTGGCATCTGACGCCAGGGGCAGTGCCTGCAACAGCTGGGACAGGGAACAATGGAGCCGCCACACCAGGCCCGCCAGCTCCTGGGCCGCCGGCTCCCTGTGCCCCGCCAGCCCCCGGCTGATGCGTTGCAGCTCGGCCAGCGTCCGTTCAAGGGAGTCATGCTGCACCCCCCGCTCGGTGAGGATCCCTCGCAGGCAGCGAATGCAGGCGTCTCGCACCAGATAGAGCGGCTGATCGTCGCCACGCCACTGACGCAATTGCCAGACGATGTGGCTGCAGTTGAGCAGCACCACGCCCCAGCGCAACACCCAGAGCCTGGCGGTCTGATCCTGGCTCTGGCTGAGCTGGCTGATGCCGTGATAGATGCGCGATTCGAACTGGCTCTCGCTCTGCTGTGGCCTGGGCGCCAGCTGGTCCATGAAGTCGTGGCGCAGGATACGCATGATGCGGCGACTCTTGCGCCGATCCGAGCTCGGCCGCAGGATCTGGAACGCCAGTCCGGCTGCCATCACCCCCAGCACCTGGCTGATGCTGGTATTGATGAACAACGAGTAGTCGTAGCTCGGCGGGTTGGTGATGGAGAGAAAGGAGCCGAGCAGCACTATGAGCTGACCCCACAGCACAGCCATCCTGGGCTTTTGCAGCTTGAACATCTGCATGGTGACCAGCACGGGAAACAGCAGGGCGCAGAACTGCCAGAAGTCGTCGATGCGGATCATCAGGCCGAACTTGACCGCGAAACAGACCAGGCTCAGCAGCAGAATGGCCTGCAGCATGGTGTTGACCCCTTTGACCGGCGCCGGCGTCGCCGAGTAGAGCACGCAGCAGATGGAGAGCAGGGTCAGCGCCGAGGCCCCCGACTCCCACTGGGTGTTGATCCAGAAGGCGCAGCCCAGCACTACGCAGAGGAAGGTACGGCCGCCGTTGTAGGCCGCCTCTAGGCTGTCGGTGTGCTGGGTGAGCGAGCTGTGGCGCGGCGGCGCCGGCCACTCCTGGCCGTCATAGGGTGTCAGCCGGCTCAGCCAGCGCTGGCACTCCAGATAACTCCAGCAGAAATGGCGCAGCCGCAGCCAGAAGGTGCGCCGGCGAAAATCTCCCTCCGCCTCTGCCACGAAGGGCGCCAGCAGGCGGGCGATACGGAGCTTGTCGCAGTCCGGCTCGGCCAGCGCGCTCAGCAGGGTTCCCAGCAGTGGCTGCAGCGCCTGGGGCTGCTCCGGCCAGTGTTGCAGCATGCGGCGCAGCCCCGAGATGAGGCTGATCATCCGCAGTTGGCGGTGCAGCAGGAAGTTGAGCAGCCTGTTGTGGCGCCGCAGCCGGTGGTGGCTCCACACCGCCTGGATGCGCAGCACATTCATGGTGAGGATCTGGCCTATCAACCCCTCGTGGGCACTGCGCACATCCGGGTTGGCCTCCCCCAGCCAGAGCAGCTGGGCATGTTCCAGCAGGCGGCTCTGGCTCTTGCGCAGCGATTGCAGCAGGGTCTCGCTGTCGGAGGTGCTGGGCAGGATCATCATCATCAGGCCACCGCAGAGGATGCCGATGATCACCTCGCTCACCCGGGCCTGGGCTATGTCGAAGATATGCTGCGGATCGACCACGTTGACGCAGGAGAAGGCGATGATGGCGGCCGTGTAGCCCGCCAGGGCAAAGGCGTAGGAGACATTGTTCTGATAGTGGTTGGAGATGTAGGTGCAGAGCCCGAGCCAGAGGGCGATGAGAAAGCTGAACAACCAGGGATCGCTGATGCCAAGGCCGGTGATCACCACGGCCGCCATGGCGCCAATCAGACTGCCGACCACCCGCCCCAGACTCTTGCTGATGACCCCGCCGACGGTGGGAAAGCTCACCACGGCGGCCGAGGTCATGGCCCAGTAGGGGGCATCCAGCTGCAACACGAACGCCAGCCAGAGCGACAGACACATGGCCAGGCTGTTGCGCAGGGCATAGCGCCACTGGCTCTCATTGGCCTGGGCCCAGGGCGTCCGTTGCCAGAGCGATCCCCCGCTTGCCACCCTAGTCGCCTATGGTGATGGTACAGGTGGTGCCCGCGATCAGCGCCAGCTCGGGCGGCACCTCCAGCAGGCGGATCCGCACCGGCACCCGCTGCGCCAGCCGCACCCAGGGCACGTTCGGCTTGACGTCGAGCAGCAGGCCGTCACTCCCCTCCACGCTCTGATCGTGGATGGCGCGCCCTATGCTCTCCACCTCCCCCTTGAGTGCCTGCTCCCCGCTGTAGAGCACCATCCGCGCCGGTTGGCCCGGCCGGATGTGCCTGAGCTTGGTCTCCTCGAAATAGCCCTGTACGTAGAAGGAGTGGATGTCCACCAAGGCCACCAGCGGTACCCCGGCGCTGGCATAGTTGCCGACCCGGGTCTGCAGGTTGGTGATGTAGCCGTCGCTGGAGGCGTGCAGCTCGGTCTTGGCGAGGGACCACTGCGCCTGCTCCAGATCGGCCTGGGCCACCTGATAGGCGGCCCGCATCGCCTGGGCGTTGAGGCTGGACTCGTCGACCGCCTCGGCGGAGATGACGGTGCGGGCCAGGCTCTGCCGGCGATGGGCCTCGTGCTCGGCCTTGTCGAGATCCGACTTGGCCTTGGCCAGGGCCGCATTGGCGTTGTCCAGCGCGATCCGGTAGGGCTCGGGATCCAGACTGAACAGAACGTCACCCATCTTGACCAGCTGGTTGTCCTGCACCCAGATCCGGGTGATCTTGCCCGACACCTCAGGCGTGATGCTGACCAGCTCGGCCCGCACCTTGCCATCCCGGGTCCAGGGACCCTGCATGTAGTAGTTCCACAGCCACCAGCCCGCCGCCAGCGCCAGGGCGCACACCAGCAGGGTGGAGAAGTATTTGAGGGTCGCGAGGGGTGATTTAGCCATGTAGCAATATCCATAAGGCGCCACTGACGGCGAGGACGAACAGGGAGAGATCCATCAACAGGGGGTGCCAGACATCTCCGCTGTAGAGCCAGTCGCGCAGCAGATGATGGGCCGGCAGCCAGCCCAGCAGGCCGAGCAGCACCGCCTTGAACAGGGGCGGAAAGTAGAGCGAGGCCCCCAGGATCAGATCCGGCAGCGCTGAAGCGGTCGTCACAGGCGTGCTCCCTATTGGCGAGAGGAGGACAGAGGAAATCGGCGATGGCCCGTTCGAGGGCAGGCAGGCCAAGGTTAACACAGCCATTTCGGCGGCTACAGAAGCAGATGACGCCCCAAGGTCACCGATCTGCCGGATGGTTGATGCCATCCCGCAGCGGCACCTCACCGATCTCGAACGGATTGACCCCCTCGAGGCAGGCGAGGTTGTAACCATACTCGGCCGGATTGGAGCGGCGCTGATGGTGGGTGTAGATGCCACAGAGGCCGCAGAAGTAATGGCGGGCGGTACGAGTGTTGAACTGGTAGCAGCGCAGCGCCGCCTCCCCTTGCAGAATGCGGATGCCCGCCAGCGGCACAGAGGCGACGATGGCACCGCGCCGCCGGCAGAGGGAGCAGTCGCAGCGGCGCGGATCCACCACTCCATCCGGCAGGCTGAGCTCCAGCACCACGGCCCCGCAATGACAGCTGGCCCTGTGCTTCTCCTGAATGGGGGTATTGCCGATGCGCTTGATCATATGGCCTCCTTGCCGCCGGGCCTTGGCCCGCTTGTCTCAATCGAACAGGGTATCTTGCCGCCCCTGCCGCACATGGGCATGCAGGGTGCGCAGCTGGGATGCCACCACCCGGTGGCGGGAGAGCGGGGGCAGCTGGTCGATGGGGAAGTAGGCCGCGCCCTGGGTCTCGTCGGTCTCGGTGAGCAGTTGCCCTCCCGTCACCTCACACAGGAAGAACGCCTTGTGGGCATGGGGCAGCTGCGGCGGATGGGGGTGCCTGAGCTTGTCGAACAGCGCCAGCAACCGAACGGCCCGACACTCGAGTCCGGTCTCCTCGACCACTTCGCGCACCACGGCCCCCGCCGGCGAGTCGCCGATGTCGCACCAGCCCCCCGGCAGGGTCCAGCAGCCATCGCTGCGCTCCTGCACCAGCAGCAACCGCCCCTGCTCATCGAGGATCAGCGCCCGCACATCCAGCTTGGGGGTGGGATAACCGCTGTCTAGGGCGATCCAGTCGGCGATGGCCGCCGGATCCAGCTCGCTCTGGCTGGCAATCAGGGTGGCGGTGGCATCCCGCAGGGCATGAAAACGGGCTATGTCGAAGGGGTCTTGCGAGTAGGTGAGCCCGGCCTGGGCCGTGGCCAGCACCTGTTCCAGAAAGGCGGCCAACGGCGGTTGCATGGCTAGAGCCCGAGGAAGCGGACTATCTGGGCCGGGTAGCGCTCGAACCCCATGAAGGCGTGATTGCCACCGCACTCCAGCGACAGGCGGGCGAAGCGATACTCGGCCAGCGTCTTGCGGTAGTCGAGCACCTCGTCTTCCTGCTGTTGCAGGACCCAGAGCCGTCCGGGGGCCGTCACCGGCACCGCCAGTCCCTGCAGCTCATCCATGTGCAGCGGCAGCAGCTCATAGCGCTCATCGGTATAGGGATTGGTCTGGGGACCGAGGTAGTCGCAGAGCAGCTCGTGGGGGCGCACCGCCGGGTTGATCAGGGCGGCGCGGCAGCCATACAACTCACTGACTCTGGTCGCCATAAAGCCGCCGAGGGAGCTGCCCACGGCGCCGAGTCGCAGCCTCTGGCCATGACGGGCGACGGCCTCCTCTATGGTCTGCTCTATGGCCGCCCAGGCCGCCGCCGGGGTGTTGGGCTGGGCCGGGATCAGCAGCTCGATATCGGGCCTGTGCCGGGCGACCCAGTCCGCCATCTGCTGCGCCTTGGCCGATCCGGGCGATGAATTGAAACCGTGCAGATACAAGAGGACGGGCTTCATGCAGGCCTCCTCAATAACCGGTGGCATGGGGATCGGGCACGAACTGCCCCACCGGCAGGCGCCACACCTGGCTGGCGATCCGGCCATCCGGATGCAGGGTGAGATAGCGCCAACCCGGGCCGGACTCGTCCAGCGCGAAGCCATCGGACAGCGGCTTGAACTGGATGCAGGTGGAGGGACTGGCGATGAGCCTAACCCCCTGATGCACCTCGTCAAACTCCTGATGCACATGGCCAAACAAGATGGTCTTCTGCTGCGGATGACGGGCCAGCACCGCGAACAGGTCGTCGGCATTCTTGAGATTGTGCTGATCCAGCCAGGCGCAGCCGACCGGCACGGCCTGATGGTGCAGGGCGATGAGGGCGTGGCGCTCCGGATGTTGGCGCAGGGCCTGATCCAGCGTCGCCAGCTGGTGATCGCCGAGCACGCCGTGGGGTTTGCCGCGCACCTGGGTATCCAGCAGGATCACCTGCCAGTGATCCCCCACCAGCTGCTTGGCCTCGCTGATCCCGGCCGCATGCAGGTACTCGGTCATCAGGGGGCCGTCGTCATGGTTGCCGGGCAGCCAGTAGATGGGGCGCGCCAACGGGGCCATCATGGTGGCGAAGCGCAGATAGGATTCCGGGCTGTGATCCTGAGACAGATCGCCGGTGGCCAGGATCAGATCGAACGGATGGGCGTTGTCCTGCACCCGCGCCAGCACGGCAGCCAGGCTCTCGGCGGTACGCACGGCCAGCAGTCGTCCCTCGGCGCTGGCGAAGAGATGGGTATCGGTAATCTGTAACAGACGCACGCTTCCGTCCGGCGCCTGGGGTAGCTCTGTTTCCAAAATCACGCTTCTTTATATGAGTTCAACTAGAGGATGTTTATCGGGCTGGTGCCATGCTTGAGACAAAATTTTAGCCAGTCGGCCAGGAACAGATTTACCTGCTCTTTTTCATCCCTGTGATGCATTTTTTTATTGGGATAATCATAACGTGGTTGCAACATCGAAATCTGTTGCGCGGCACACACTTCCGCCATCCGCACATCATGATACAAACGAATCTCTATACGAGCCTGCAAGTAGCTCGCCAATTCAGGATTGTGCTGGGCCAGGATCACCTGGCTGGTGAAGCGGCTCTCCCCGCTGACGGTGAGCTGGAACTGCAAGCCGTTGCCGACCTGATAGCGACGCTCAGCCCCCAGGCTCCCCCCAGGAGGCAGCAGCTTCATCAAGGCCATGTAGTTGACCTCGCAGGTGCGCTGCAGGGACATCAGATCCGGCACATAGCGCCGGCTCTGTTGCAGGGTCAGCGCCACCTCAGCGCCCCGTCAGCCAGCGGGCCCGCAGATCCGCGTGATTGAGCGCCAGCCACTGCAAGGCGATGACGGAGGCGGCGTTGTCGATGCGACCCTCTTTCAGCCAGGCATAGGCCTGCTCGCGGCTCACCACGTGCACCCGGATGTCCTCACCCTCTTCCGCCAGACCGTGGATCCCCCCGGCCTTGCTGGCATCGACCTCGCCGACAAAGACTTCGATCCGCTCGGTGCTGCCACCCGGGCTCACCATATAGCTGATGGCATGTTCGCAGCGGCCCACCTCGAGCCCCGCCTCTTCCACCGCCTCCCGGCGCACCACGACCTCGGCGGTCTCCCCTTCATCTATGATGCCGGCCACCAGCTCCAGCAGCCAGGGGGTGGGGCTGGTCTCCATGGCGCCGATCCTGAACTGCTCCACCAGCACTATCTGGTCCAGCACGGGATCATAAGGCAGCAGCGCGGCCGCATGACCCCGCTCGAACAGCTCGCGCACTATGGGCTCATTCCAGCCGCCCTCAAATAACCTGTGCTGCAGACGGTAGACGTTTACTTTGAAGAAACCATTGTATCCAGATGATTTTTCGATGATTTTCACATCGCTACCGGAGTAGTGACTGGTTTGTGGCAAGGCTTGCTGTGACATACGACACTCCTGCCAGCTTGACTTGGCTAGGTTTGACCATAATATTCGGGAACATGAATGAACGTTCATTCACTCGTTCTCGCTGACGATGAGGGATGGATTTTAGCAGCCACAGGCTATTTGGCTAGGCGCGTAGCCGAGAAAAACTCGCCCTGACTCTTGACGTTCCTGTCGCTGGAAAAGAGACAGTTCGCATTAAATTCTGCTTATAGTAGAGTGGTTAAGCTGAAATCAAGCTTGCTCGATGACAATCCCCCCTCTCCATCCAGCGGACAGCTTTGGGTTGATATATAAGGTTAAAACTATCATATGAAAAGAACACTCTTGTCAGTCATGGTGATGCTGGGCGTGAGCACCGCTGCTCATGCCGAAAACCTGCTCCAGATCTACCAACAGGCTCAGATCAAAGATACCCAACTGCTGGAGTCCAAGGCGAGACGGGATCAAGCCTTCGAGAAGATCAACGAATCACGCGCCGCCTTGCTGCCGCAGATCAACCTGGGCGCCGGTCTGAACTATCTGCAGAACAAAGACGATACCATGACCAACAGTAACGCCTCAGGTACTGTGACCCTGGATCAGTCCGTCTATCGCCGCAGCAACTGGGTCAACCTGGACCTGACCGAGAAGAGCGCCACCCAATCCGACGTGGGCTACAACCTCGAGATCCAGAACCTGATGCTGCGTACCGCCCAGGCCTATTTCGACGTGCTCAAGGCGATGGATACCCTGGAGTTCGTGCGTGCCAACAAGGTCGCGGTCGAGCGTCAGCTGGAACAGACCCAGCAGCGATTCGAAGTGGGCCTGACCGCCATCACCGACGTGCACGAAGCCGAGGCCGAGCGTGACCAGGCGCTGGCAGACGAGATCAATGCCGAGAACACCCTGGACAACAGCTACGAGAGCCTGCGCGAGCTGACCGGCATCGATCACCGCCAGCTGGACGTGCTCAACACCGCCCGCTTCACCCCGCAGAAGACCCCGTTCAACTCCGACAAGTGGCTGGAGCTGGCACTGGACAAGAACCTGGAGCTGCACAGCGCCCGCATCGGCAAGGACATCGCCAAGGAACAGATCGACTTGGCCAAGACGGGTCATGAGCCGACCCTGGATCTCGGTGCCGGCCTCACCGCCGGTTACAACGACTACAAGGACGAGATCCGCAACCCCGAGAGCAGCAGCAACGAGGCCAACGTCGGCCTGAACTTCAAGCTGCCGCTCTACACCGGTGGAGCCACCACCTCCCTGGTCAAGCAGGCGCAGTTCAACTACGTGGCCGCCAGCGAGCAGCTGGAGCGCAGCTTCCGCTCGGTGCAGAGCACGGTCCGTTCCTCTTACAACAACGTGAACGCCAGCATCGGCTCGGTGCGCGCCTACAGCCAGTCCGTCATCTCCGCCGACAGCGCCCTGAAGGCGACCGAGGCCGGTTATGAAGTGGGGACCCGTACCATAGTCGACGTGCTGGACTCCACCCGCAAGCTGTACCAGGCCAAGCAGAAACTGTCCGAGGCCCGTTACAACTACATCCTCAGCATCCTCTCTCTCAAGCAGGCCGCCGGCACGCTGGAGCAGAAGGATCTGGAAGATGTGAACCAGGGGCTGATGCCAGCCGCCCAGGTGACGACCAAGTCCTGAGCCTGACTCCAGACATGCAAAAGGCGACCCTAGGGTCGCCTTTTTGTTATCCGATGATGCGCGGCGATAACCGCCGTGAACAACCCGGCCTAAGCCGGGCGTCGATTCAACCGCGCTCGCGGATGGTCTTGATGATGTCGCTGGTGGAGCAGCCATCCTCGAAGTTCAGCACTCGCACCTCGCCGCCGTTGGCGGTGACCTCGGCGTAACCGGCGATCTCTTCGGGCTTGTAGTCGCCACCCTTGACCAGCAGATCTGGCAGGATCTCGGCGATCAGCCGTTGCGGCGTGTCTTCGGCGAACGGCACCACCCAATCCACGGCGCCCAGCGCCGCCAACACCGTCATGCGGCGCTCGGTCGGGTTGACCGGGCGACCCGGCCCCTTCAGGCGGCGCACCGAGTCATCGGTGTTGACCGCGACGATCAGCCGATCCCCCAGCTTGCCGGCATTGGCGAGGTAGGAGACGTGGCCGGCGTGCAGTATGTCGAAGCAGCCATTGGTCATCACCACCTTCTCACCACGCAGGCGGGCGGCCTGGACGGCAATCTTGAGCTGCGCCTCGGACATGACGCCAAAGCCGGTCTCCTGCTCGGTGTAGAGCGCATTGGCAAGCTCCACCGGGCTGACGGTAGAGGTACCCAGCTTGCCCACGACTATGCCGGCGGCGGTGTTGGCCAGGGCGCAGGCCTCGTCCAGACTCATGCCGGCGGCCAGGGAGGTGGCCAGGGTGGAGATGACGGTATCGCCGGCACCTGTCACGTCATAGACCTCGTGAGCCTGGGCGGGCAGGTGCAGCTCGGGCTGCCCCTCGCGGATCAGGGTCATGCCATTCTCGGAACGGGTCACCAGCAGGGCGTCCAGTTCGAAGCGCTTGACCAGCTCCAGCCCCTTGGCGACCAGCTCGTCCTCGCTCTTCACCTTGCCTACCACGGCCTCGAACTCGGACATGTTGGGGGTCAACAGGGTGGCGCCACGGTACTTCTCGAACTCGGTCCCCTTGGGGTCCACCAGCACCGGGATGCCGGCGGCGCGGGCGCGCTTGATCATGCCCGGCACATCGTTCAGGGCACCCTTGCCGTAGTCGGAGAGGATCATCACATCGGCCCGGGGCAGCGCCTCTTCCACCTTGCTCATCAGCAGGCTGGCGTCGACGTCGTGGAAGGCCTCTTCGAAGTCGAGACGCAGCAGTTGCTGGTTGCGAGACAGCACCCGCAGCTTGGTGATGGTCGGATAGTCGGCCAGTCGAACGAAATCACAGGCGACCTTGACCCCCGCCATCTGGCCGGCCAGGGCGTCGGCGGCCTCATCCTGTCCGGTCAGACCCAGCAGGACGGCATGGGCACCAAGCGCGGCCGAGTTCAGGGCCACGTTGGCGGCACCACCCGGGCGCTCCTCGATGTGTTCGACCTTGACCACGGGCACGGGGGCCTCGGGGGAGATACGGCCGGTGGGGCCATGCCAGTAGCGGTCCAACATGACATCGCCAACGACCAGAACGCGGGCTTTCTCAAACTCGGGCAGGGTGATCTTCATCTGTATCGACTCTCAAAACCTGAAAAATTCAGCCCCCGATTTTATCACACTCTTTTCTCCCGGGTGAAAAAAGCGCGGCCCCACCGGCAATTGCCCGCCTGTCACTCCGCCCCCCTCCCCTCTGACCAGACGATGGCCATTCGCACCCGCCCCCCCTTTTCGGATAGAATCCTCGGATTGTGAGTCAAGTCAGCCGACCAGGATAGGCGCCTGCATCGAGCGCCGCCCCTGTGCGACTGGGCTCCCCGGATTATTTGCGATTGAGAACAAGAGACTCTTCATGGCCCAAGAACGCGCTCCCCGCCTCGAACCCCATCTGTTCCATCCCCGCTACTGGGGCAGCTGGGCAGGCCTTGGCCTGCTCTGGCTGCTGGTGCTGCTGCCCTGGCGTAGCCAGATGTGGCTGGGGCGCCAGCTCGGCACCCTGGCCCGCAAGCTGCTGAAGTCCCGCGTCAAGATAGCCCGCCGCAATCTGGAGCTGGCCATGCCCGAGCTCAGCCGCGATCAGCGCGAAGCCTTGCTGGTGCAGAACTTCGAGAGCGTGGGCTGCGCCATCTTCGAGGTCGGCATGGCCTGGTTCTGGCCGGATTGGCGGATGCGCCGGCTGATGAAGGTGGAAGGGGAAGAGCACGTCACCCGGGCCGTGGAGCAGGGTCAGGGCATGCTGCTGCTCTCCTGCCACTTCCTGACGCTGGAGCTCAACGCCCGCTGCTTCGGCCTGGTGCGGCCCGGGGTCGGCGTCTATCGCCCCAACACCAATCCGGTGCTGGAGTACGCCCAGTACCACGGTCGCTGCGCCTCCAACAAGTACCTGGTGGATCGCATGGACGTGAAGGGGATGATCAAGGCGCTGCGCAACGGCGATGCGCTCTGGTACGCGCCGGATCACGACTACGGCGCCCATGCCAGCGTGTTCGTGCCCTACTTCGCGGTGGAGCAGGCGGCCACCATCACCGGCACGGCGACCCTGGCCAGGGTCAAGAACACGGTCACCCTGCCCTGCTACAACATTCGCACCGCCACCGGTTATACCCTGCACATAGGGGCGCCGCTGGCCGACTACCCGAGCGGCGACGATCTGGCCGACGCCAGCCGCGCCAACCGGGAGATTGAAACCGCCGTACGCAAGGCCCCGGAGCAGTACATGTGGCTGCACCGCCGCTTCAAGACCCGCCCCAACCCCAATGACGCGGGTTACTACTGAGACGAGCCTTTCGGCCCCGAATGAAAAAGCCCTCGCATGCGAGGGCTTTTTTACGGGTCTGCGACAGCGCCTGGGTTATTGGCGGATCAGACGATAGATGGCGTAGCCAGGGTGCTTCTCATCGCTCGTTGGCAGGGTGGACTTGTACTCAAGATCCGCGCCGGCCAGCTGCTTGGCCTCCTCGCTCGGCGAGGAGTAGAGCCGCACGTCGACACCGGCGGGCAGCGTCTTCATGTGCCAGTTGTTGTTGGCCGCCGGGCTGAAGCCTGCCGGATTGTCGGCGGACTGGGTCTTCAGGTACTGGGCGATGATCTCCCGCGTTTCGAAGGGATCTTCGTGCACTATATTGGTGCCGTCGATGCCCGGGAAGTGGCCGCCACCGCTGGCGCGGTAGTTGTTGGTCACCACGTAGAACTTCTGGGCCGGATCTATCGGCTGACCGTTGAAGGTCAGGCCGCTGATGCGCTGACCCTCGCTCACCTTGGCGCCTTCCTTGCTGTAGCGGGCCGGCTGGGTGATATCCACCTCGTAGTTCACCCCGTCGATCACATCGAAGTTGTAGGTGGGGAACTTCTCATTCACCAGCCACTGCACCTCGGTCTTGCCGGCATCGATCTGGTTGAACTGGCCGGCACTCATCTCCAGCCACTCCTTGACGGTGGCCCCGTTCACCTCGACCACCTGCAGGGTGTTCGGGTAGATGTAGAGATCGGAGACGTTGCGCAGGGAGATGTCCCCCTTGGCCACATAGGTGAAGTCATTGATGCCGTTGCGACCGCCGCGGAAGGGGGCCGCCACCGACAGGATCGGGTAGGGCTGCTTGAGCAGGCCATCCTTTTGCAGCTGCTCGGCGTGCTTGCGCTGGGCGTCGCTCACCAGTTGCACCGAGGGATCATCCTGCACCAGCGCGAAGAAGCTGTGGATGGAGGAGGTGATCTTGCCGAGCGGCTCGTCCAGCCACTGATTGGTGGCATCGTGATCGGCCTGCACCAGGTCCACCACCCGCTGATCCACGGCGCTGTTCTCGCTGGAGTCGATCTTGCGCAGGCTGGCCTGGCTCTGTTTCACCCGCCACTTGCCGTCCACCTGCTCCAGTTTGAGATCGATGATGCCGAGGTGGTTGCCCCAGTAGCCGGGCATCACGGTCGGGATGCCGCTCAGGGTGCCGGCCTGGTTGTCCACCTCCGGCAGATCCGGGAAGTCGCCGGGGAAGTTTTTGTGGGCATGGCCCAGCATCAGGGCATCCACACCCTTCACCTTGGCCAGATGCCAGGCGGAGTTCTCCATCATGGCCTCATAGCTGTTGGCGTTGATGCCGGTGTGGGCGACCACCACCACTATGTCGGCCCCCTTGGCGCGCAGTTCCGGCACATAGTGGTTGGCGGTCTCGACCATGTCGGCCACCACCACCTTGCCTTCCAGGTGGCGCTTGTCCCACTGCAGCACCTGCGGTGGCGTCAGCCCCAGGATGCCGACTCTGACGGTCTGTGACTGGCCCTTGTCATCCGTCACCTGGCGCTCCAGCAGCAGATAGGGGGTGAACTTGTTGCCACTCCAGTCGATCTGTCCCTTCGCATCGCGCTTGAAGGCGCCCATCTCGAACACGTTGGCGTTCACATAGGGGAACTTGGCGCCCGCCAGCACCTTGCCGAGGTACTCCAGCCCGTAGTTGAACTCGTGGTTGCCCAGGTTGCCGGCGTCATAGCCGAGCTCGTTCATGGCCTTGAACACCGGGTGGGCCTGCTTGTCGAGGTAACCGGCGCCGGACTGCTCGAAGATGTAATCCGCCAGCGGCGTACCCTGGATCAGGTCACCGTTGTCGAGCAGCAGGTTGTTGGGGTTTTCGGCGCGGGCCGCGCGGATCAACAGGGCGGTGCGGGAGAGGCCAAACTTGCGGTCTTCCTTGTTCTGGTAGTAGTCGAACCCCAGCACGTTGGAATGGATATCGGAGGTCTGGATCAGGCGCAGAGAGACGGCTCCCGGCTGCGCCTTGCTATCATTTTCATTGCTGCAGGCAGTCAACAGCACTATGGCTGCAATGGCGCCCAGCTTCATGGTTTTATTCACTGTCTTTTCCCTTTTATTATGAGTAACGCTTTACCAGCGACGGGAATTTAACAGACGAATATGTCAGCGCATGGAACCGAGATTAATTTTTATGAAGCCCGACACAAAAATAGCCTTATGAGGCCAGCAAGGCCCCGCTGGCCAGCTGAACCGCCAACCCCAGCATGATAATACCAACAACAAGATCAATGGCTTGCTGCACCCTGCCCCGGGCAAGCCAGGGGGAAAGGGCCGCCGCCCCGAATGCCAGACCGTAGAACCAGACCAGGGATGCCAGCATGGCGCCCGCGGCGAAGGCCGGTCGCAGCTCCTCGGCGAACTGACTGCCGAAGGAGCCGAGCAGCATCAGGGTATCCAGGTAGACATGGGGGTTGAGCAGGGTGACGCCCAGCGTCATGGCCAGCACGCTCTTGACCCCCATCAGCTGGGGTGAATCCGCCAATGCCGCCCCCTGCCCGCGCCAGGCGCTGCGCAGGGAACGAATGCCGAACCAGCCGAGGAACAGTACGCCGCCCCAGGTCAGCAGCGCCAGGCCGATGGGGCTGCTCGCCAGCAGGTTGGCGCCGCCAAACACCCCTATACCGATCAGGATGAGATCGCAGAAGCAGCAGAGCGTGGCCGTCAACAGATGGTGGTTGCGGTGGATGCCCCGGCTCAGCACGAAGGCATTCTGGGCACCTATTGGGATGATCATGGCGAGGCCGAGGGTGAAGCCTTGCAGTGTGGTTGCGAGCATGGGTGAAGCGTCCGTATGGGTAACTGGACGGCACTATAAGGGGATCGGGGGAATCAGAGAAATTCATTAATCTGCTGATACATTCAATTCACTAATAACCCGGGCGCCAACGCCCTTCTCAGCGGGCTGTCAATTGCAGGATCTGACAATTGTGAGCCCGCCGCCCCGCACCGAGAATCAACAGGGTCGACGCATCGGCTGGGGCAGGGGACGAGGATCACGGGTGACTGACCAGCTATGTCGCCCGTCCGGCCCTGGCACGAGGGGTGGGGCGGGAGGCGCTTATCTCACTGCAGGATCTTGGGGTAATTGGTGACCACGACCTGCTCCAGGTTGGGGATCAGGATGCCGCTGCTCACCCCTTTGGCGATGGCCTGATAACGGTTCATGGAGCCGGTCTTGCGGGTCACCTGATTGAGGTGGTAGTTCACCGTGCGTTCGGTGATCCCCAGGATGCAGGCGATCTCGTTCGACGTCTTCCCTTCGCTGGCCCAGAACAGGCATTCGGTCTCCCGGTCGGTCAGGGCCTCCTGCGGATCGCCTTCCCGCAGGCCCTTGCGCACGATCCGGATCGCGGCCTCGAAGATGTAGTTGGACATCCAGGAGAGGATGGGCGAGGACTCCAGCAGCAGATCGCTCGAGGCCCGCTCGGCGGTGATGAACGACAGTATGCCATTCTCCCCTGCCGCCCCGTGCAACGGGAAGGAGATGCCGTTGCGCAGCCCGAACTCCGCCGCCAGCCCCATCACGTCCATGCTGCCTTCCTGCAGAAAGCGCGCCTTCTCGTCCAACCGGTTCCAGTAGATGGGCAGGGTCTGCCTGCGGGCGAGCTGGATGATGGGGTCGCAGGCCAGCATGTTGTTGACCGTGTAGGCCTGTACCCAGGAGTCGGGGCACTGGTTGAACAGCACCACCTTGGGCCTCTGCATCGACATGGGCAGGATGAGCGCAAACCGATAGTAGTCGTAGCCCATTCCCAGCGTGAAGCGGCCGATCAGTTCCGCCAGCCGGTTGCCATCCGTCACCACCGTGAAATGTTCGAGATACTCAAGCAGTTGGTCGTGTGTCATAGGCTAGCCCCCCTGGCCAAGGCCTTGGATTATAGCGCCTAACCATGAAATGGAGAGACATGAATGCTTGTTTTCAAAGGAAAATTGAAACAACACCCCAGATGGGAGGTCGAAAACGAACTTTATCGCTTTCGCAAGCGCGTCTTCTCCGATCGGCTCGGCTGGGATGTGGAATCCCACCGGGGTCTGGAGCGGGACAGCTTCGACAAGCCGGATACCCACTGGGTACTGATTGAGGACGAGCAGGGCCTGTGCGGCTGCATTCGCTTGCTCAGCTGTGCCCAGGACTACATGTTGCCCAGCATCTTCCCCGCTGCCCTCGCCGGCGAGCTGGCCCCGCGCTGCGCCGATGTCTGGGAGCTGACCCGGCTCGCCATCGATGCCAGTCGGGCGCCGCAACTGGACAACGGCGTGAACGAGCTGACCTGCGTCATCTTCCGCGAGGTCTATGCCTTCGCCAGGGCGCAGGGGATCCGGGAACTGGTGGCCGTGGTCAGCCTGCCGGTCGAGCGCATCTTCCGCCGCCTCGGCCTGCCCATAGAGCGACTCGGCCACCGCCAGGCGGTGGAGCTGGGCGCCGTGCGCGGAGTGGGCATCCGCTTCCAGCTGGACGAGCGCTTCGCCCTGGCCGTCAATCGCCCGCTGCGGGGCCGGTACCAGCCGTCTGAGGAGCTGGTCGGCACCTCCTGAGCGCCACCCGCCCGGCGGCCTGAGCGCCATAAAAAAGTCCCGGGTTGATACCCGGGACTAAAACTCTCGCTATGGCCCGTTTCCACCCCATGCAAAAACGGACAGAGTGAGTATCTTATGAATCTCACCTTGTCTCTACTGTCACTTATCACAGTGGCCGCGCCCGCCGAGCCGATCGAAAGAGAGGGAACGAGGGCGGTTCCTCTTGTCGCCGGCGCCCCCCTTCAGTAGCCTGTTTTCTTGATTCTCAGCGGGATAAGGAAGGCTGATGAAAGCCCTGGATTACAAGCTGCTGCTGGCACTGGATGCCGTGATGCAGGAGCAGAACTTCGAGCGGGCCGCCCAGCGCCTGCACATCACCCAGTCCGCCATCTCCCAGCGCATCAAGCAGCTGGAGCAGCAGTTTGCCGAGCCGCTGATCATTCGCAGCCAGCCGCTGCAGGCCACCGCACTCGGGCAGAAGCTGCTGGCCCACTACCGGCAGGTACGCCAGCTTGAACTCGAACTGGCCGGGGAGCTCTCCCCCGCCGCGCCCCAGGCACCGATCCGGGTCAGCATCGCCATCAATGCCGACAGCCTGGCCACCTGGCTGCTGCCCGCCCTGGCCCCGCTGCTGGAGCAGCATCCCATCGAGCTGAACCTGCTGGTGGATGACGAGATCCGCACCCTCGACAAGGTGCGCGAGGGGCAAGCCTTCGGCGCCGTCAGCCTGCAACCCCAGCCCCTCGCCGGTTGCTGCGTCGACGAGCTCGGCGAGATGCGCTACCTGCTGACCGCCAGCCCCGCCTTCGTCGCCCGCCATTTTCCCAAGGGGCTCACCCCGGAAGCGCTGGCCAAGGCGCCGGCGGTGGCCTTCGATCAGCGCGACGACATGCACGTGAGCTTCATGGCCCGCCACTTCGGGCTGGAGCCCGGCGGCTACCCCTGCCACACGGTGCGCTCGTCGGAGGCCTTCGTCGCCATGGCCGAGCAGGGGCTGGCCTACTGCCTCATCCCCGAGTTGCAGATCCGCCAGCAGCTGGCGGCGGGGAGCCTGCTCGATCTCAGCCCGGGGCATCACCTCATCGAGCGCCTCTACTGGCACCGCTGGGTGCTGGAGCGGGGGCTGCACAAACAGATCTCCCTGCGCCTGATCGAACAGGGTCGCCGGGCACTGCTGCCCCGCTGACGGGGCCATTCACCTTGGCTTTGGGGGGGTAAAAACGTATAGTGCTGGGCGATTCTTCATCAGGTCTCCACTCAGGTTCCTCACTTATGTTCCAAGACAATCCGCTGCTGGCCCAGCTCAAGCAACAAATCCGCGAAAACATCCCCAAGAAAGAGGGTGTGATCCGCGCCTCCGATCGGGGCTTCGGCTTCCTGGAGGTCGATGAGAAGACCAGCTATTTCGTGCCGCCTCCCTACATGAAGAAGGTGATGCACGGTGACCGGGTGAGCGCCCTGATCCGTACCGAGAAAGATAAGGAAGTGGCCGAGCCGGATGCCCTGCTGGAGCAGGCGGTGACCCGCTTCGTCGGTCGCGTCAAGATGTTCCGCGACCGCCTCAACGTGGTGCCTGACCATCCCCTCATCAAGGACGCCATCAAGGCCCGCGCCAAGAAGGGGCTGGATGAGAAGTCCCTCAAGGAAGGGGACTGGGTGGTTGCGACCCTCAAGCGTCACGCCCTGGTGGATGGTAACTTCTCCGCCGAGATCACCCAGCTCATCGCCGACAAGGGCGATCACAACGTGCCCTGGTGGGTGGTGCTGGCACGCCACAACCTGGCCCAGATCGAGCCGGCGGACCTGCCCGAGTGGAAGGTGATCGAAGAGGAAGAGCTGCCGCGCACCGACCTGACCGCCGTCCCCTTCTTCACCATCGACGGTGCCAAGACCAAGGACATGGATGACGCCCTGTCCATCCGCAAGCTGGACAACGGCTGGGAGCTGCTGGTCGCCATCGCCGATCCGACCGCCTATGTGGCCGAAGGCAGCGAGCTGGACCAGGAAGCCGCCAAGCGCGCCTTCACCGTCTACATGCCGGGCCGCAACGTGCCCATGATCCCGCGCACCCTCTCCGACGAGCTCTGCTCCCTGAAAGAGGGCGAGGAGCGCAACACCCTGTGCGCCCGCCTGCTGATCGCCGAAGATGGCCTGCTGCTGGAGGAGACCGAGTTCTTCGCCGCCCGCATCATCTCCCACGCCCGTCTCAACTATGACGAGGTCTCCGACTGGGCCGAGCACGGCAAAGAGCTGGCCATAGACGCAGGCGTCATGGCCCAGCTGCCGCTGATGAAGGCCATGACAGAGGCGCGCATCAAGTGGCGCACCGAGCACGCCCTGGTGTTCCCGGATCGTCCCGACTACGACTTCGAACTGGGTGAAAACGGCGCCGTGCTGGCCATTCACGTGGAACCGCGCCGCATCGCCAACCGGATGATCGAGGAGTCGATGATCGCCGCCAACATCTGCGCCGGTCGGGTGCTGGGCAAGAGCGTCGGCTACGGCATCTTCAACGTCCACACCGGCTTCGACGAGGAGTCCCTCGACGGCGCCATCGAGCTGCTCAAGAGCGCCGAGGCCCCGTTCGAGAAGGAAGAGATCGCCAGCCTGACCGGTTTCTGCGCCCTGCGCCGCTGGATCGACAGCCTGGACACCCGCTGGCTGGACGGCAAGATCCGCCGCTTCCAGAGCTATGCACTGATGTCCGCCGAGCCGGGTGCCCACTACGGCCTGGGGCTGGATGCCTACGCCACCTGGACCTCTCCGATCCGCAAGTACGGCGACATGGTCAACCATCGCCTGCTCAAGGCCGTCATCGCCGGCAAGACCCCGGGTGAGCGTCCGAGCCAGGAGCTCACCGAGCACCTGACTGAGTGCCGCCGCCTGCACCGCAGGGTCGAGCGCGACATCGGCGACTGGCTCTATGTCCGTTACCTCCAGGCTGCCGCCGGCACCGAGCAGCTGTTCAACGCCGAGATCATCGACGTGATGCGCGCCGGCCTCAAGCTGCGCCTGCAGGAGAACGGCGCCGTGGTGTTCATGCCCGCCCGCCACATCCTGGACAACAAGGACAGGCTGGAGTGCAACTGGGACAACGGTCGCGTCTACCTGGACAAGACAGAAGTGGTCTATGAGCTGGGCCAGATCATCGAGGTCAGGCTGAGCGAGGCGGTGGAAGAGACCCGCTCCCTCATCGCCAAGCCTGCGGTCGCGCTGGTACCGGGCCCGGCACCGGAAGCCCCGGTCGTCGAGAGCACCGAGGCATCGACTGAGACACCGGCTGAGGCTGAAGCTGCTCCCAAGGCGGAGTAAGTCGCAGCCACCCGCTCGATTCAAACAGCCCGCCACTCGGCGGGCTTTTTTACGCCCGGCTCACGACACCGACGGCACCCTATCGGTGAATAGCTCCCGCTTGGCGAGCGGGATCTGGGCGTGGCGGACGGCAGGCAGGCAGGCAGGCAGGCAGGCAGGCATAGAGATTGTCATGGCCGTGATGCGGGGGTTGAAAACTGAAAGTGGGTTACAAAACCTAATCATTCATTAGTCAACAACGGCAAACCAGGATCGATCCATCGTCATCTCCCCCGGGATCCACCACCGATGAGTTGCCTCGTTTGAGCACAAATTACCAACTTGTGACGAGAATCACATTGACATCCTGTTTGCGCAAACAACAAAGAGTGACAGAAGTCACATAAACAAGGCCGATTCGACGGCGATGATCGAGATGTAACCAGAATACAGCCCATGACTGTGATCTTGATCACTGGGAAGGGAGGGGGGAGGTCGAGGTAATTGAGAGGCAGATCACAAGATGCCCCGTTTTCAGCCTAATTCGATCGCGAGCTGGTAGATTGAAGTTGCTTAGACGACTGGGATGGGGGTTCGGCAAAACCCGTCATCCCGACTACCACTCTTAATCAAACAGGCTTAAAACGGGGTCCCGACATGTTATCACCGGATACCAAAGTCAAGATACAGAATTTTGGACGCTTCCTGTCCAATATGGTCATGCCCAACATAGGCGCCTTCATCGCCTGGGGCTTTATTACCGCCCTCTTCATCCCCACCGGCTGGCTGCCAAGCGAAACCTTGGCCAAGCTGGTCGGCCCCATGATCACCTACCTGCTGCCGCTGCTGATTGGCTATACCGGCGGCAAGCTGATGGGCGGTGAACGCGGCGGTGTGGTCGGTGCCATCACCACCATGGGCGTCATAGTGGGGACCGACATCCCGATGTTCATGGGTGCCATGATGGTCGGTCCGCTGGGTGGCTGGGCCATCAAGCGCTTCGACAAGGTGATGGAAGGCCGCGTCAAGAGCGGCTTCGAGATGCTGGTCAACAACTTCTCCGCCGGCCTCATCGGCATGTTGCTGGCGATCCTCGCCTTCTTCGTGATCGGCCCCTTCGTCAAGGTGCTGTCCGGCGTGCTGGCCGGTGGTGTCGGCTTCCTGGTGGACAACAACCTGCTGCCGCTCACCTCCATCTTCGTCGAGCCGGCCAAGATCCTGTTCCTCAACAACGCCATCAACCACGGCATCTTCTCGCCGCTGGGGATCCAACAGGCGACCGAGCATGGCCGCTCCATCTTCTTCCTGATCGAAGCGAACCCGGGCCCGGGCATGGGCGTGCTGCTGGCCTACATGGTGTTCGGCCGTGGTGCCGCCAAGCAGTCCGCCGCCGGAGCCTCCATCATTCACTTCTTCGGTGGCATCCACGAGATCTACTTCCCCTACGTGCTGATGAACCCGCGCCTCATACTGGCGGTAATCGCCGGCGGCATGACAGGGGTCTTCACCCTGACCCTGTTCAATGCCGGGCTGGTCTCCCCCGCATCGCCGGGCTCCATCTTCGCCGTGCTCCTGATGACGCCGAAAGCCTCCCTGATCGGGGTTGCTCTCTCCATCATCTGCTCGACCCTGGTCTCCTTCCTGGTCGCCGCCGTGTTCGTGCGTGCCCAGCAGCCGGAAGCCGACGAGGCCGATGCCCTGGGTGAAGCCACTCGCAAGATGAAAGCCATGAAGGGCGCCAAACCCGAAACCGCGGCGGCCAAGAAGCCGAGCGGTGAACTGATGGCGGTGCGCAATATCGTCGTTGCCTGCGATGCGGGCATGGGTTCCAGCGCCATGGGCGCCGGCATGCTGCGCAAGCGGGTGCAGGCCGCCGGGCTCGACATCAGCGTCACCAACCGCGCCATCGATCAGCTCGACGATCAGGTGGACTGGGTCATCACCCACAAGGACTTGACCGAGCGGGCCCGTCGCCATGCGCCGAACGCCCACCACATCTCGCTCACCAACTTCCTCGACAACGGCCTCTATCAGGAGCTGGTGCAGAGCCTGACCCAGGCCGCCAACGATGACGTCGCCCACCCGCAGCTGCTGGTGGCCGCCAACGACGACAGCTACGAGCCGCAGGCCGCCGAGGTGTTCAGCCTCAGCCTGCAGGACGTGCATCTGGGGCTCAAGGCCGACAACAAGGAGGCCGCCATCCTGGCCGCCGGCGCGCTGCTGGCCGAGCGGGGCTACGTGGCGCCCGACTACGTCAACGCCATGCTGGAGCGCGAGCAGCTGGTCTCCACCTACCTCGGCGAGTCCATCGCCGTGCCCCACGGCACCATAGCCGCCAAGGAGTTCGTGAAGCGTACCGGCATCGTCATCTGCCAGTATCCGGCCGGGGTCGCCTTCGGCGAGGCGGCCGATGAGGTGGCACGACTGGTGATCGGCATCGCCGCCCGCAACGACGAGCACATGCAGGTGATAACCCGCCTGACCAATGCACTGGATGAACCCGGTCTCATCGACCGGCTGGCCAGCACCACGGATCCCCAGGAGTTTCTGGATCTGCTGGGTGCCGAACAGGCTGCGTAATCGTCCTTCATCGTCTTTGGTTGTAGAGGTTAATATCATGAAAACATTGCATTTTGGTGCCGGCAACATAGGTCGTGGCTTCATTGGAAAACTGCTGGCGGACGCCAGCCACCAGGTCACTTTCGCCGACGTCAACGAGACCCTGATCGATCAGCTCAACCACCGCCAGGAGTACAAGGTGCACGTGGTGGGGGCGGATCAGAAGCTGGACGTGGTGCGCAACGTGGCGGCGGTCAGCTCCGCCGGTCACGAGGTGATCGCCCGCATCATCACCGCCGATCTGGTCACCACAGCGGTCGGCCCCAACATTCTGGACAAGATTGCCAGCACCCTGGCCAAGGGGCTGCAGGCCCGCTTCGATGCCGGCAACCTGACCCCGCTCAACGTCATCGCCTGCGAGAACATGGTGCGCGGCACCAGCCATCTCAAGCAGGAGGTACTCAAGTTCCTGCCGGTCGCGTATCATGCCACGCTCGAATCCTGCGTCGGCTTCGTCGACTCCGCGGTGGATCGCATAGTGCCACCGGCGGCGGCCAACGACGATCCGCTGGAAGTGACGGTGGAGAGCTTCAGCGAGTGGATCGTCGATCAGACCCAGTTCAAGGGCGAACTGCCGCAGGTGGCGGGCATGGAGCCCACCGACAACCTGATGGCCTTCGTCGAGCGCAAGCTGTTCACCCTCAACACCGGCCACATAGTCACCGCCTACCTCGGCAAGTTGCGGGGCTATCGCACCGTGCGCGAGGCGATAGAGGATCCGCTGATCCGCAGCAAGGTGCGCCGCGCCATGGAGGAGAGCGGAGCCGTACTGGTGAAACGCTACGGCTTCGACCCGCGCCTGCACGCCGCCTATATCGAGAAGATCCTGGCCCGCTTCGCCAACCCCTATCTGGTGGACGAAATCGACCGGGTCGGCCGTCAGCCGCTGCGCAAGCTGGCGGCGGGGGATCGGCTGGTGAAGCCGCTGCTCGGCACCCTGGAGTACGGCCTGCCGAGCGATCACCTGCAGGAGGGGATAGCCGCGGCGCTGCACTATCGCAACGCCGATGACCCCCAGGCGGTGGAGCTGCAGAGCCTGCTGGCAGAGCTTGGCCCGGCCCAGGCCCTGGCCCGGGTGACAGGCCTTGCCGCCGACAGCGAGATAGTGCGTGCCATCGTCGCCCGTTACGACACCTTGAAGTGACCCTGATGGGGCGCACTCACCGCCAAGCAGCCGCATCAACCGGTTGAATGGCATGGGAATTCGCCCCATATGATAAAAACCGGGAGAGAGGCACTCTCTCCCTGTCAGCTGGACCTTAAGCACCTATGACCACACACCAGGAAGATGAAATACTGGAACGACTGAACGAGCAGGATGGCCCCCGCGGCTTCTTTCTCGAAGTCGTGACCATCCTGGAAGAGGCGGTCGACTCCCTGATGCGGCGCGCGTTCCGTCAGGAGGAGTATGCCGTCAAATACGCCATCGAACCCCTGCTCAACCAGAGCGGCCCCCTCGGCCAGCTGGAGGTGCGCCTCAAGCTCATCTTCGCCCTCGGTCTCATCTCCCTCGAGCGCTATCAGGATCTGGAAGCCTACCTGAAGATCCGCGATTTTCTGGTGCGCGATCCCAAGGATTACCGCTTCAGCGACAAGCCGATCCGCGATCTGCTGGCTCGTCTGCACGGTCTCAACCAGGGCAGCATGATGCCGCAGGATCCCCCGGCCAACGAGGAAGACTGGCCCTTCTACCAGATGCAGCTCAACCGGCTCGATCAGGTGGTGCGCTCCGCACTGGTGCTGGCGGTGGCCGACTGCGTCGCCGAGCTTCACAAAGAGAGCCCCATCTAGGCGAGCTCCCCCGGCAAGGCCCCTCCGGTAAAGCAGGGAGGCGCCGCCCCGCCGCCGCGAGCGGGTGTCAATTTGCCCTCCTTCCCCGCTACACTACTCCCAACCCCCTCACCTGCCCGAGGTTGGCATGATCGCACTCTCCCTGGCGGGGATCGCCCTGATCTCCCTGTTGGCGCAATGGCTGGCCTGGTTCCTGCGGGTGCCCGCCATCCTGTTTCTGCTACTGAGTGGCCTGCTGCTCGGCCCGATGACGGGTCTGCTCGATCCGGATCAGTTGCTGGGGGAGCTGTTGTTCCCGCTGGTGTCCCTGTCGGTGGCCATCATCTTGTTCGAAGGGGCCCTGACCCTGCATCTGGCCGAACTCAAGGGAATAGGCAAGGTGGTGCGCAACCTCTGCTCGGTGGGCATGCTGGCCAGTTTCGCCGTCATCGGCAGCGCCAGCTACTTTCTGCTGGGGCTGGACTGGCGGGTCGCCATGGTGCTCGGTGCCGTGCTGGTGGTGACGGGGCCGACCGTGGTCGCCCCCATGCTCAACGTGATCCGCCCCACCCGGGAGGTGGACCGCATACTGCGCTGGGAAGGGATAGTCATAGACCCCATCGGTGCCCTGTTTGCGGTGCTGGTGTTCGAGGCGGTGCGCCTCGGCAGCCAGGGGGATCTCATCGGCCACACCCTGCTGGCACTGGCAAAAACGGTGGGGGTCGGCTCCTTCATCGGGGTGGCCGCCGGCTGGCTTACCACACTGCTGATCCGCAAGGACTGGCTGCCGGTCAGCCTGCACAAGTTCGGGGTGCTGGCGCTGGTGCTGGTCACCTTCAGCCTCTCCAACTGGCTCAGCCACGAATCCGGCCTGTTGGCGATCACAGTGTTCGGCATCTGGCTTGCCAATCAGGAGGGGCTGGACCTGGAAGAGGTGCTGGCCTTCAAGGAGGATCTCGCCGTCATCCTTATCTCCTCCCTGTTCATCCTGCTGGCGGCCCGCCTCGACCTGGCCCAGCTCTGGCAGCTCGGTCCCATGGTGCTGGCGCTGCTGTGCGTGGTGCAGTTCGTGGCGCGCCCGCTCTGCATCCTGGTCTCGACTTGGGGCTCGGATCTCTCCTGGCGAGCCCGCGCCCTGCTCAGCTGGATAGCACCGCGGGGCATAGTGGCGGCGGCGGTCAGCGCCTCCTTCGCCATCAGCCTGCATCAGGCTGATATTCCCGATGCGGACAAGCTGGTGCCCCTGGTGTTCGCGGTGATCATCTCCACAGTGGTGCTGCAAAGCCTCACCTCGGCGCCACTGGCGGGCCTGCTCAAGATGCGCCAGAGCGCCCCCAACACCTGGCTCATCATAGGGGCCAACTCGGTGGCGCGGGCCATAGGCCGGGCGCTGGCGGAGCAGGGGGTGCCGGTGCAGCTCTGCGACCCGGCCTGGGAATTTTGCAGGCAGGCGCGCATGAGCAATCTGCCCTGTTACTTCGGCAATCCGCAGTCCGAACATGCCGAGCTGCACCTGCCGCTCACCAGCATCAGTACAGTGCTGGCGCTCTCCCCCAACCGCCACAACAACGCCCTCGGCGTGCTGCACTTCGCCCATCTGTACGGGGAGGAGAAGGTCTACTCCCTGCGATCCAGCGAGCAGCACGGCAAGGCGAACCGGGAGAGCGCCACCTTCCGCGCCCGCCAGAACCTGTTCGGACCCGAGGTCAACTATGCCCGCCTGAGCGGCCTGCTGAGCCGGGGCGGCCAGATCAAGGCGACCCGGCTGAGCGACGCCTTTGACTGGGCCCAGTACCAGGAGGCCAATCCGGGTGCCATCCCCTTGTTCGTGCTGGATGCCAGGGCGAAGCCCCATGTCGTCACCGGCCCTATCCAGCCGCAGGCAGGCGAGCTGCTGATCGCCCTGCAGCCACCCAGGGAGCCGCCGGCGCCCTGAGACTCTCTGCCGCCTAAGCGACAATAGGCCCAGTACTCAGCTCCTCCGGGGGCGTGCCGCCCTGGCTGGCGGCGACTAGACTTGAGGGTGGTGCCATGAGTCATAGGAGGATGTCATGACGGTCAGCGAATTGCGCACACTGAATCAGCAGCGCCGCTTCAAGGAGGCGGAGATCCTGCACGACATCGCCTTTCCGGGCTGGCTCGTGGAGTTTCGTGGCCAGGATGGCCGCCTGTACGAGATGACGGACACCCTGGGTTGCCCGGTGAGATTCGCCTCGGAGGAGGATGCTCGCGAACACATCCATCGGGTGGCGGACTGCCCAATCCAGGTCGAGCATCTCTACCGCTTCTACGAGCGCTGAGAAGTTATTACGATAGAAAAAAGGCTCCGGGAGGAGCCTTTTGTTATTCCGGCTGCAACGGCTCGGCTTCCTTGCTCTCCAGTCGTCTGACCGGCTTTTGCAGGATCAGGTTGGCCGGGTAGGTCACCAGATCGCCGTTGTCATCCCGCACCCGCAGGTAGAACAGGCCGATCTCGGTGATGACACCGGTGACGGAATCATCCTTGTCGAGGATGCGGATCCTGTCGCCAATCTTGTAGGGGAAGGCGAAGAAGATGGTGATGCTGGCGGTGATGTTGGAGAGGATCGACCACTGCGCCACCATGGCGACGCCGAGCACGGCAAAGAAGGAAGAGGCGAGTACCACCAGCCGGGAGAAGTCGAGCCCCCACACCCCCGCCAGGATCAGCAGGGTGGCGCAGCCGAGCAGGAAGTGGAACACATGCTCCACGTAGAGCACCCGGTTCTCGCTCACCTGCCGGCTCTGAGCCAGCGCCATCAGACTCTTGTGAATGAGACCGCGGATGAGGGTGTGGCCCAGCAACAGCAGCAGGGTCACACCAAAAGATTCCCATGTCGTCATCTGTGCTCCTTACCACCAGCGCCGATGTTTGAGCCAGACCGCCAGTACGGTCGCCAATGTCAGCAGGGAGCCGCTGAAGACCCAGAAGGCAAGCGGACTCTCCGCCCCCGGAATGCCCCCCAGGTTGATGCCAAACAGGCCGGTCAGGAAGGTCGCAGGCAGGAACAGCAACGCCATCACCGACATCTGGTAGGCGCGTCTATTGGTCGCCTCCGCCATCAGGTTGTTGATCTCGTCCGCCAGCACGGCGGTACGGGCGACCCCGGCATCCAGATCGTCCAGCCAGCGCCGCAAGCGATCGGCGATGTCGAGCAGACGGCGGCGGTCATCCTCGTCCAGCCAGCTGATCTTCTCGTTGGCGAGCCGCGCCACCAGATCCCGCTGGGGGGAGAGATAGCGGCGGATCATGATGAGCTGCTTGCGGATCAGCGCCAACCGGCCATTGGCGGGCAAGTCGCGGGTCAGCACCCTCTCCTCCAGTTCCAGGATCTGATCGTGCAGCTCCTCAACGAACTCCCCCGCCCGCTCGGTCAGGGCATCACAGATCTCCACCAGCCAGTCGGCGGGAGAGTCCGCGCCCCCTCCCAGTTTCAACTGCTCGAAGACGTCCGTCTCCGACAGCAGGGGGCGACGGCGACTGCTGAGGATAAGATCCGGCGTGATGTAGATGCGCAGCGCCACCATCTCCTCGGGGCGGTGCTCCTGGTTGTGGTTGATGCCACGCAGGATCAGCAGCACCGCCTCTCCCATCCGCACCAGCTTGGGGCGGTTGCTCTGGCCGAGCAGGGATTCACGCACGGCGTCATTGAACAGAGGTGTGTGCAGCAACCAGCGAGCCGACTCCGGATTGCCATAATCCAGGTGCAGCCAGCTGGGTTGCGGCCCCGGGATCTCGCTGCCTGGCTCCAGCGGCTGCATGCCCCCCTTGCCATCTAGGGTCAGGCCATAAATCACGTCACTGGGCACCCGATCCATCTGCACGTCCTTCTCGTTCATGTTCATCGACCCAGCTTACACGAAAGCCGGGGCCGACTCAGCCCCGGGGCAGCCGCCCTGCGTCAGCCGTGCTAAGATGCGGCCCTCGCTTCAGACACAGGAAACCATGCCATGCCCATCTGGGTTGATGCCGATGCCTGTCCCCTCCCGGTCAAGGAGATCCTCTACCGCGCCGCCCACCGTGCCCAGGTTGTCACCACCCTGGTCGCCAATCAGGGGCTGCGGGTGCCGCCCTCCCCCTTCATCAAGACCCAGCAGGTGGAGCAGGGGTTCGATGTGGCGGATCACGTGATCGCCCAGCAGGTCAGGCCCGGCGATCTGGTCATTACCGGCGATATCCCGCTGGCCTCCTGGGTGATCGATGCCGGCGGCGAGGCACTCAATCCCCGGGGCGAGATCTACACCCGCGAGACCATACAGGCGCGGCTCGGCATGCGTAACTTCATGGAGGAGCTGCGCTCAGCCGGGGTCCAGACCGGCGGCCCGGCCCCCTTCAACGCGGCCGACAAGCAACGCTTCGCCAATGCGCTGGACAAGTGGTTGCTCAGAGGCAAGCTGGCATAGCCAGATAAAGAGAGACAGCGTTCAAGCCCCATGGGCTGACTGCTGGCACTGAGCCGCCTGACCGACATAGCTTCCGGCAAGCCGTAGCATCTCGACTTGCCTTCCAGGCTCACCGCTGTGGGCCGCTCAGGCTCACACAGTAATGCCCCCTTCCTCGCTGGCACAAGATACGCCTCACTCGGTTCCCTTTTCTTGCTCCCATCGTCACAGATGAGACCGATGCTCGATATAACTTTTTATATCAATTCGGCCTATTCCTCATAATTTTAATTATATCAATGGTGGTTGAAATACCGAGCCACCTAACCTAGACATATTAACAAACTACAAATTAATAATCTTGTTAGTAGCATTTTGCGCAAACCCACAATATGTCCACAACAACACAATGGAAATAATTAAAATATATTCCTGCCGAATAAAATAAGGGACTTAACGTCATAATTTCAACAAGTTACTGCACTTGAGTGCTTATCGAGAACAGAGAACACCATCTCTGCAAGATTCGTCGCCCCTAAAAACAAGGGGAATCTCGTCTCAGATTAAGCACAGAGTTCAAAGGGGAATATCCATGAGCAAACCAATGAATGTATTTCTCTCACTGTTTCTTACCCTCTTCTTATTCAGTTGTGGTGGAGGAGGGGGAGGAGGAAATGAGTCCCCCGATCCAGGCGCCAAGACGCTGACCAAGATCGATATCTCTGCCGACACCGCAGGCACCAAGACCAGGGCCGAAGCCAATCCCAGCACCCCGCTTGGCATCAGCACCCAATATTCGGCTATTGCAACCTATAGCGATAACACCACGGAAGACATCACGGCTCTGGCCACTTGGAGCAGTGCCGACACCAGCATTGCCACCATCGATGAGAAAGGCCTGGCCAAACCACTCAAAATCAGCAAGACCGAGATAACGGCCAGCTATCAGGGGGTCACCAGCAATGCGTCCACGCTGACCATCACTGATGCCATTGCTACCAAGATCAGCGTCATTCCCCCCACCACCAAGGTGGCCAAGGGGTTGTCGCTGCAATTGCAAGCCATCGCCACCCTATCCGATGACAGCACCAAAGATGTGTCGACCCAAGCCAACTGGCAGAGCAGCAACCCGGCCGTGCTGGAAGTCGATACACAAGGTAAGATTACTGCTCGCGATATCGGCGATGCTACCGTCAGCGCCACCCTGCAAGGTGTCACCGGTCAGACTAGCGTCTCTGCAGTGAATCTGGCGATCAGCCAGATCCAGATCACTCCAGCCACGGTCACCCTGGCTATCGGCACCAAGACGAAGCTGACGGCCCTCGCTACTCTTGCTGACCAAAGCGTTCAGGATGTCTCCTCTCAGGTAGGCTGGTTGAGCAGTAACCCCGCCGTCGCAACCATTGATGGTACGGGTCAGGTCACCGGTGTCGCTGCAGGCACTGTCACCCTCTCCGCAAGCCTGCTCGGTGTAACTGCCACTACCAGCGTCACGGTCAACAACACCAGCGCCAGCACTCTGCAAGTCATTCCTGCAGCAAGCTCCATTGCTTTGGGCACCAAGACCCAGTTGCAGGCCATCGCTACCTTCCAGGACGGCTCCACTCAAGATGTTTCGGAACAGGTGCAGTGGAGCAGCAGTGACACCACATTGGCAGATATCAATAGTGTGGGACTGGTCACGAGCAAAGGCATTGGCCAGGTAACACTCTCCGCCACGCTGGGAGCCATCAGTCGCAGTGCAACACTGACTGTCACCAACGCCATTACCACCTCCATCCAGATTACCCCCGCAGCCAAATCACTGCCCAAAGGGACCAAGCAGCAATTCCAGGCAATAGCGACCTTCAGCGACAACTCATCGCAGGATCTCACCAGTCAGGTCGACTGGGATAGTTCGGACATCAACGTAGCCACCATCGACCTGAATGGTGAGGCGACCGCCTTCAATGAAGGGAATACCATCATTTCGGCCAAGTTCCAGAACGTGACCAGCAACGCTTCTACGCTGGAGGTGACCGGTGCCACCCTCAATGCCGGTGGGCTCACCATCACGGTACCGCCCATGACGCTGTCAGCCGGCCTGACCGGTCAGCTTGCCGCCAACGGCAGCTACAGCGATGGCAGCAGTGTGAATGTGACCACCTCCGTCAGCTGGACCAGCAGTGACCCCGCTGTCGCCACCGTCGATGCATCCGGTCTGGTCACTGGCGTCGCCCCCGGCACCGCCACCATCACCGGCACCCTGGACGGCCAGAGCGCAACGCTCTCTGTCACCGTCACCAACGCCACCCTCAATGTCGGTGGACTCACCATCACGGTGCCGCCACTGACGCTGGCCGTTGGCCTGACGGGTCAGCTTGCCGCCAGCGGAACCTACAGCGATGGCACGAGCGCGGATGTCACCGCCAATGTCCAATGGGACACCAGTGATCCAGCCATCGCAACCGTTAGCCTGACCGGCCTGGTCACCGCTGTCGCCCCCGGCACCGCCACCATCACCGGCATCCTGGATGGCCAGAGTGCAACGCTCTCCGTCACCGTCACCAACGCCACTATCAATGCAGGTGGGCTCACCATCACGGTGCCGCCCATGACGCTGGCAGCCGGTCAGACCGGTCAGCTTGCCGCCAACGGCAACTACAGTGATGGCAGCAGTGTGGATGTGACCGCCTCCGTCACCTGGGTCAGCAGTGATCCGGCTGTCGCCACCGTCGATGCATCCGGTCTGGTCACTGGCGTCGCCCCCGGCACCGCCACCATCACTGGTACCCTGGGCGGCCAGAGTGCGACCCTGTTAGTCACTGTCAGCAATGCGGTGCTCATTGCAGGTGGGTTGACCATAGCCACACCGCCTCTGACCCTGGCCGCAGGCCTGACAGGTCAACTGGTTGCCAATGGTAGTTATAGCGATGGCAGCAACGTGAATGTGACCACCTCCGTCAGCTGGGCCAGCAGCAACCCTGCCGTTGCGTCCGTTGGCCTCCACACCGGTCTGGTCACTGCTGTCGCGCCGGGAATCACCACCATCACGGGCACCCTGAATGGAGAAACTGCAACCCTGCTGGTGACTGTCACCAACGCAGCCATCAATCCCGGTGGGCTCACCATCACAGTGCCACCTTTGACCCTGGCTGCCGGCCTGACCGGCCAGCTCGTCGCCAATGGTAGCTACAGCGATGGCAGCAACCTGGATGTCACCGCCAATGTCAGTTGGACCAGCAGCGCCCCTACCGTTGCGACCGTTGGCCTCAACACCGGCCTGGTCACTGCTGTCGTACCGGGAACGGCCACCATTACAGGAACTCTTGGCGGGCAAACTGCGACCCTGCAGGTGACTGTCACCAACGCCATCCTTAACCCATTTGGACTCAGCATCACGGTGCCCCCATTGACCCTGGCCGCCGGTCTGACCGGTCAGCTTGCCGCCAATGGCAGCTACAGTGACGGCAGCAACATCAACGTCACCAACAGTGTCAGCTGGAGCAGCGGCACCCCCGCTGTTGCGACCGTCAGCTCGACCGGCCTGGTCACAGCGGTTACGCCGGGTGTTGCTGTGATTACCGGTACTCTGAACGGGCAAAATGCGACCCTGTTGATCACCGTGACCAGTGCCGCCCTCAATCCGGGTGGACTCAACATCACGGTACCGCCCTTAACGTTGGCTGCAGGGCTGACGGGTCAACTGACCGCCCAGGGTAGCTACAGCGATGGCAGCACCGTAGATGTCACCGCCAATGTCAGCTGGACCAGCAGTGCCCCAGCCATTGCGAGTGTTGGCCTCAATTCCGGCCTGGTCACTGCGCTGCAACCGGGAACTGCCACCATCACAGGGACTCTGAATGGAGAGAGCGCCACGTTGGGAGTGACGGTATCCAATGCGGTGGTCGTCAGCGTGGCTATCGCTCCCATTAGCCCGCTGGCGGCGGGCACATCGACACAGCTCAAGGTCACGGCGACGCTGAGCGACACAACCACTCAGGATGTCTCCGCTCAGGCCAATTGGCTGAGCAGCAACCCCGGCGTATTCAGCGTCACGTCGACGGGCCTGGCGACTGGGGTCACCGTCGGCAGTGCGAACGTCAGTGTCAACGTACAGGGTGTCACAGCCTCCCTGCCGGTCACCGTCAGCAATGCGGTGCTGAGCAGCTTGGTAATCAGCTCCACCAGCAGTATTAACTTGCTGAACACGGTAAGGACTATCACCTTCACGGCGATAGGCCACTACTCGGACGGCAGCACACAGAATGTGACCAGCAGTGCGACTTGGCGCATGAATGGCGGTCTGTTGGCCTTGGGGCTGGGCAATACCTATGTGTTGGTTATTCCCCTCGGCAGTACCAACTTCCAAGCCGAGCTCAATGGGGTATCCAGCAACATATTGACTTTCCCTGGCCTGATACCTTAACCATCAACCACAACAAAAAAGGGTCCCTAGGGACCCTTTTTTACGCATATCGACCTGCATTCATGCAGAGGCAAATGCCCTGACAGCTCTCATTAACCCCCAAAATAGCCAACCAGCATGGTTCAACGATCTCGCGCATAAGATGAGCTCATGGCAGATCACTGCACCGTCTGTACCTCGGCCGGACCAGGTGCGTTGAGTTCATCATCGGTCCAGTACTTGTAACCCTGCAGGGTCGCCTGCAACACCAGACCGCTTTGGGTCAGCTGATAGATGGTCACCTTCTTGGTCCCCGTGCTGGCGGTTTTATTGAGCAATTCGCTGCCCTTGTCACCGGAGCGTGCCGCCGCATCGGCCTGCGCCCCCGCCTCCCAGCCCACCTCGATGAAGTGCTTCAACGCATCGGCGTCGTTGAACAGGATCAGCGCCCTGAAGTCCTTGATGCCAAGACCCAGCCCCACCCCGGCATTGGCCATGCTCATGTAGACATCCTGACCGGTCCCATTGTCCCGCACCACACCAAAGCCGCTGCCTGCGCTGACAAAGACCAGGCTGTTATTGACGCTGGAGAAGACCGCATAACCCTTGGCCTGTTGCACCTCATCACGGATGCTCGCCTTCTCCTGGTAGAGCTCGCTCAGCACCTGCTCGCGCATCTCCTGCACATAGCCCCGCTTCTGCTCCGGTGTGTCCCCCTTGGCGGCACAGCCAGCCAGCAGCATTGCCATTCCCCATATCAACCATCTCATCCTGTTCTCCCGGTCCTGGTTCATTTTCATTCAATCAGTTCAGAGCAGGATAAAATAGAAAAGTTCCGGGCCAGGAAAAAATAAACCCCTGACTGGGCAGGGGTTTATCAGTACAAATGCGGTAAGGCTTAGATCATCACACCGGCGATCACCGCGGAGAGCAGGCTCACCAGGGTAGAGCCGTACACCAGCTTCAGGCCGAAGCGGGAGACCATGTTGCCCTTCTCCTCGTTCAGCGCCTTCACCGCACCGGCGATGATGCCGATGGAGCTGAAGTTGGCGAACGACACCATGAAAATGGAGAGGATACCGATGGTACGCGGGGACAGATCGGCGGCGATCTTGCCCAGATCCATCATGGCCACGAACTCGTTGGTCACCAGCTTGGTCGCCATGATGGAGCCGGCTTGCAGCGCCTCACCACTGGGGATACCCAGGATCCAGGCGATCGGATAGAAGATGTAGCCCATGACGTACTGGAAGTTGACGCCAAACGCCATCTCGAACAGGTAGTTGACCAGGGCGATCAGGGCGATGAAACCGACCAGCATGGCGGCCACGATCACGGCCACGGAGAAACCGGCCATGATGTATTCGCCCAGCATCTCGAAGAAGTTCTCTTTCTTCGGGGTATGGTGCTCGTCACCCTCGGCTATGGCCTTCAGATCGGTGACCGAGTTGTCCGGCTCGTACGGGTTGATCAGCGACAGCACTATGAAGGTGCTGAACATGTTGAGCACCAGCGCGGCCACCACGTAACGCGGCTCGATCAGCTGCATGTAGGCACCGACGATGGACATGGAGACGGTGGACATGGCCGTCGCCGCCAGGGTGTACATCTGCTTCTCGTTCAGGTGCGGCAGGGTGTTCTTGAGCGCGATGAAGTTCTCGGACTGGCCGACGATCATGGAGCTGATGGCGTTGAAGGATTCCAGCTTGCCCATGCCGTTGATCTTGGCCAGCACGGTGCCGATGCCACGGATGATGATGGGCAGCAGACGGATGTACTGCAAGATACCGATCAGCACCGAGATGAAGACGATGGGCATCAACACCATCAGGAAGAAGGAGAAGGCTCCCTCGTTGACCAGGCCACCGAACACGAAGTCGGTACCCTGCTTGGCAAACTCCATCAGCTTGGTGAAGCCGGCGGCGAAGCCACCCACCACGGCCAGGCCCACTTCGGAGTTCAGCATGAACCAGGCCAGCGCCAGTTCCACCACCAACAGCTGGCCGATATAGCGCAGCTTGATCTGTTTCCAGTTGTGGCGGTTAGCCAGCAACGCGAGCACGAGGACCATCACCAGTCCGAGCACAAAGTGAACGTATTCCATACCAGTAGCACCTGAGTGAATTGTAATTTTTGACCGGCGCCATCATAGAGATTTGCATATTTAAAAATCAGATAGCCATCACAATCTGCGGTAAAAATATGCACCCAGGATAATACAAACGTTTTTAAATTAATTAATCATGAAATAAGAGTCCCATCACCTCTTATGATAAAAATATCAAATAAAAAACAATGAGTTATATTTCAACTTCTTCGCATGGCGTTCTATTTCCTCATTATTTCCCGCAGACCCGTCTGGCTGTCAGCCCATTAAAAACCGGCTCGGCATCGCAATATTTAATCAAATCAGATGGAAAACGTTTATCTCGTTTACGCATAATTAGTCAATAGCCATCGAGGTCGTTACGCCGGGGCGGATCGACTCCCAACCTCCCTGTCACGGGATCCCCGCCTGGCCGACGCCTTCGGCTCCGGCGTTCAAAAATCCGCCACAATCCATCCCACGCGGCGGCACTCTCTGGTACAATGCGCGCCCTTGCGCCACGCGCAGCCCGTTTTCCCGATATAGAGTCCTCTTGTGAACAACAGCGAATTTAGCAGCCTCAACCTCTCCCCCGCCCTGCTGGAGAACCTCGCCAGCCTGGGTTATCTGCAGATGACCCCGATCCAGGCTCAGAGCCTGCCCCTGGTGCTCGACGGTAAAGACCTGATCGCCAAGGCAAAAACCGGCAGTGGCAAGACCGCCGCCTTCGCCCTCGGCCTGCTCTCCCGGCTCAACGTCAACCGCGTCGACGTGCAGGCCCTGGTGCTCTGCCCGACTCGCGAGCTGGCGGATCAGGTCGCCCAGGAGATCCGTCGTCTGGCCCGCGCCCTGCCGAACGTCAAGCTGGTGACCCTGTGTGGCGGCACCCCGACCGCGCCTCAGTCCGCCACCCTGGGCTTCGGTGCCCACATCGCCGTCGGCACCCCTGGCCGCATTCTCAAGCATCTGGAGCAGGGCACCCTGGAGCTGTCCAGCCTGGAGACCCTGGTGCTGGACGAAGCGGATCGCATGCTGGACATGGGCTTTGGCGAAGACATCAATAAAGTCATCAGCTATGCGCCCGAGCGCCGCCAGACCCTGCTGTTCTCCGCCACCTACCCGGAGGGGATCGCCCAGATGAGCCGCGGCGTGCAGCGCAATCCGGTCGAGGTGAGCGTGGAGTCCCTGCACGAGGGCAGCGCCATCGAGCAGAAGCTGTATGAAGTGCCCGCCGGTCAGCGCCTCGACGCCCTGACCTGGCTGCTGAGCCACCATCAGCCGAGCTCCTGCGTGGTGTTCTGCAACACCAAGCGCGCCTGCAACGACGTGGCCGAGCATCTGGCCGCCAAGGGCTTCTCGGCGCTGGCGCTGAACGGCGATCTCGAGCAGCGCGAGCGGGACCAGGTGCTGGTACGCTTCGCCAACGGCAGCGCCACCATACTGGTCGCCACCGACGTGGCCGCCCGTGGGCTGGACATCAAGGAGCTGGGCGCCGTCATCAACTACGAGCTGACCTACGACCCCGAGGTGCACGTGCACCGCATTGGCCGTACCGGTCGTGCCGGCCAGCAGGGCCTGGCCCTGAGCCTCTATCAGCCGAACGAGGCCCAGCGCGTCAACCTGATCGAGGAGTACCAGCAGGCTCCCATCCCGCAAGGGGATCTGGCCGGGATCGGCCGCGAGATCAAGCCGATCGCGCCGCAGATGGTGACCCTCTCCATCGATGCGGGCCGCAAGACCAAGGTGCGGGCCGGTGACATCCTCGGCGCCCTGACCGGCGAAGGTGGCATCGCCGGTGCCGACGTCGGCAAGATCCAGATCTCGGAGCAGCACTCCTACGTGGCGGTCAAACGTCAGGTGGCGAGCGCCGCCCTCAAGCGGCTGCAGGAAGGCAAGATCAAGGGCCGCACCTATCGCGCCCGCAAGCTGGGCTAAGTTCCACCCAGCTATCAGGAAACAGGCGCTGTTGACGGCGCCTGTTTCCCCTGCCAACCCAGTCACACACCATGAGATGAGCCATGTCCCAAGCCAACCCGCCCGAAGTCAGCTGCCAGAATTGCGAAGCCTGCTGTTGCCGCCTAGAGGTGATGCTGTTCACCGATACCGGCGTACCGGATCGCTATGTGGACGAGATAGAAGGACAGGTGCCCGTGATGCACCGGCTGGAAGATGGCTGGTGTGCGGCGCTGGATCGCAACACCATGATGTGCCGCATCTATGAAGTCCGCCCCCTCATCTGCCGGGAGTTCGAGATGGGTGAGCCCGACTGTATCGACGAACGGGACAAGTGGTTTATCAACCTGAGCTAAGCACTGGATCACCCCCTCAATGATGTGCCGCCTCTATGAAGTGCGCCCTTCATCTGCCGGGAGTTCGAGATGGGTGAGCCCGACTGCGTCGACGAGCGGGACAAGTGGTTTATCAACCTGAGCTAAGAGCTGGATCGCCCTCTCTATGATGTGCCACACCCATGACGTTCCCTCCCCTCTTTACCGCCGCAGTCATCCCCGTTTTACCCGTCAGAACCAGCATCCCCATCGGTGCTGATCCACAATGCTCATCGGCTCCACCGGGTGACTATCGTCTTCTTTCCGGCCTGTTTACCCTCTGTCAGGCCTCCTGCTCGCAGGCATTCTCCGTCTATGAACGAGCCACCTTTGTTTTATTGCAGTTAACAAAACGTTGCTGCTATCATCCGCGCCACCCAAAGGTTCCACCAGCCGTAACGTTTGCCACCGCCGCAAGGATCAGAGATGAAAAACCACGACGCGAATCATTACCAGCGGATCTGGCGCTGGCACTTCTATGCCGGCCTGTTCGTCGCCCCCTTTCTGATCCTGCTCTCCCTCACCGGCATGGTGTATCTGTTCAAGCCCCAGCTCGACAACCTGCTCTATCCCGAACTGATGAAGGTGCAGCCCGCCGCCCACGCCCAGAGTGCCAATCCACTGCAGGCCAAGGCCCTAAGCGCGGATGCGCTGTGGACCAAGGCGCGGACCGCCATGCCGGACGCCAGCCTGAGCAAATACCTGCCCCCTGCTGCCCCGGATCTGAGCGCCCAGTTTGTCGTCAAACGCCAGGGTAGCGAGCTGACCCTGTTTATGGATCCCGCCAGCGGCGCCCTGCTCGGCACCATGGACAACCAGTGGAATCTGCAGGCGGTGGCCCGTGCCCTGCATGCGGAACTGCTGCTTGGCACCACCGGGGATCGGCTGATCGAGCTGGCGGCCGGCTGGGGCATAGTGCTGCTCGTCAGCGGCCTCTACCTGTGGTGGCCGCGCAAGGGGCCCGGCGTCGGCGGCATTCTCTGGCCCAGAATGAATCAGCGTGGGCGGCTCTGGTGGCGCGACCTGCACGCCGTGGTCGGCTTCTGGGGCGCCGGCTTCCTGCTGCTGTTGTTGCTGAGCGGCATGACCTGGACCGGCTTCTGGGGGGATCAGTTCGCCAACGTCTGGAATCGCTTCCCGGCCGCCATGTGGAACGAGGTGCCCAAGTCGGCCCCGCTGGCCCGCAGCCTCAACCAGCCCCATGACCAGACGGTGCCCTGGGCGATGGAGAGCACCCCCATGCCGAGCTCGGTCGCGCCCGACCAGATGGCTGCCATGGCGATGCCAGAGACGGCCCCACCCGCTGCGCAACCGGCGTCTGAGGGCCACGATCACAGTGCCATGAACCAGGGCGGCGAGCATGACGGCATGGTCATGGCGCAGGATCGCATCGGCCTGCAACAAGTGGTCGAGATCGCCAGAGAGCGCAAGGTTACCCCGGGTTACAGCATCACGCCGCCGGCCGGCAAGAGTGGCGTCTACACCATAGCCCTGTTCGCCGACGATCCGCGCAACGACGCCACCCTGCACATCGATCAGTACAGCGGCAAGGTGCTGGCCGACGTGCGCTGGCAGGATTACGGCCCGGTCGCCAAGGTGGTGGAGACAGGCGTCATGCTGCACACCGGCAAGCTCTACGGCTGGCCCCATCAACTCGCCATGCTGATCATCTGCCTGCTGGTGCTGCTGAGCGCGGTGAGCGGGCTCTGGATCTGGTGGAGCCGCCGCCCACAGGGTCGCCTCGCCGCACCGCCCCTGCCGGCCGTGCTGCCGCCCATGCGCGGTGCGCTGGCCGTGCTGGTGCTGCTCGGGATCTGCTTCCCGCTGGTGGGGGCCTCCATGGTCACCATCTGGCTGCTGGACAGCCTGCTCTTCTCCCGCCGCGCGGCCGGACTGGCGCAAGCCAACTAAAGCCACTCGCGGGCTATGGCCACAAACAACAAGGGCTCCTCATCAGGAGCCCTTGTTGCCTCATCCCCGTCCCTATTTCATCCCCTCCACCAGCGCGGTGATCTTCCGGGCCTTCTCGAAGTGATCGAGCCTGTGGGTCTGGATCCACCAGCTGGCGGCCTCCATCAGCAAGGCGGGATCATCGTTCTTGTTGGCAAAAAATGCATAGAAGGAGACGCCGACCGCCTCTCCCTTCTGCGCGATTTTCTGGTGGCAGACCTGGATGATCTTCTCTCTCAGAGATTCACGCATCTGTCGCTTTTCCTCCGGCCTGCGTCCGGGTAAAGCCCTCCCGCAGCGCCTCGACGGGCAGGTAGCGGCCTATGATCACCAGCCGCGACCGAGGTGGCTCCTCTCCCCAGGGGGAGCCGTAATCGAAGCCCACCACCCTGTGCACCCCTTGCACTATCAGCCGGCGCGGCTCGCCGGCGATGGCCAGCACCCCCTTGTAGCGCAGCATGTCGTTGCCATGTTGCTCGACGCACTGCTCCATAAAGGCGCCGATCCGCTTCAGATCCAGCTCCCCCTCCTCGAACAGTTGAGCCGAAATGGCGTCGTGCCAGGAGCGGGGCTGGGCCGAGAGCGGGTGAAACGCCTCGAAGCCCTGCCGACCGGCACGCACTATGTTGAGGCCGGGGCTGAGGCTCAGCTCATCGCTGAGGGCGAAGGCATCCAGATCCAGCCAGAGTTCGGCCGGGCACTCCCCCTGCACTATGTCGATGATCTGCGCCTTGGGGTTGATCCCGTGGACTCGCGCGATGGCCGCCTCCCGCATCGCCCCGTCCACCCGATCGGTCTTGGTGAGCAGGATGCGGTCGGCAAAGCCGAGCTGGGCCGCCGCCACCGGATGCTCGTCCAGCTGGCGGGCGATGTGCTCACAATCGGCCAGGGTGATGACCGCATCCAGGCGCAGCGCATCCCTCAATGCCTCTTCCACGAAGAAGGTCTGGATGATGGGGGCCGGATCGGCGAGCCCCGTGGTCTCGACGATCAACCGCTCGAACCGCAACTCCCCCGCCGCCCGCCGGGCCAGCAGGCCGGTCAGCGCCGCCCGGAATTCGCCGCGCACGCTGCAGCAGACGCAGCCGTTGCTGAGCTCGATCACCTGCACCGACTCCCCCCGCTGCAACAGGGCGCCGTCTATGTTGGCGGCGCCAAACTCGTTCTCGAGGATGGCCACGGAGGCGTCGGCATGGTGGCGCAGGAAATGGTTGAGCAAGGTGGTCTTGCCGGCGCCGAGAAAGCCGGTCAGCAGGGTGACCGCTACAGCCTGGGTCATGATGAAAGTCCTGTGGTGAGGGGATATATCTGGCCAGAGCCGAGAAAACCATTCAAGAAAGGGTGACCACTACCGCTTGCGTCATGATGGGCTCCGGTGATGAATGTATGAGGGGCCGTTGAGGTTTCAGCGCGACCGCGCCGCAACCTCAAACGGCTCCTAGCAGCAGCGCCCGCCATTCTTGCCGCCGTAGCGGGCATCCTGGCGTTCGCGAAAGAACTCCTCGTGGCTCATGGGGGTCTGCTCGGGGTGAGTCAGTCGCATGTGCTGCACATAGTTGTCGTAGTCGGGCACGCCGACCATCAGCCTGGCGGTCTGTCCCAGATACTTGCCCGCCTTGGCCAGGGTATCGAACATGCTACCTCCTTGATGCGTAGATGAGGGTCCGGCGCCCGCAGGCGCCGGACTCAGGCCTTAGTTATTGGGGCTGGCCGGGGCCAGATCGGCATCGTCATCCGGCTGGGGCCGGGCTGCACCCTGATGCTTCGGCATCGGCTGATAGGGGGTCTCCCTGGCGGTCGGCTGATCGCTCTGCAGCGACTGCAGCGCCGTCTTGAGGGAGAAGCCGGCGAGCACCACCACCACCACCATGAAGAAGATGGTAAGCCCCGCATCGAGGCGGTTGTTGAACACCAGCTGGGCCAGCTGTGACTCGGTGTACTGGGCCGGGATGGTGCCGCTGTCGATCATCGCCTGGAACTTGTTGGCAATGGCCAGGAAGCCCAGTTTTGGATTGTCGCTGAAGGTCTTCTCCCAGCCGGCGGCCAGGGTGCAGATCAGCAGCCAACTGGTCGGCAGCAGGGCGACCCAGGCATAGGCCTGGCGCTTCATCTTGAACAGCACCACGGCACAGAGCATCAGCGCCATGCCCGCCAGCATCTGGTTGGCGATGCCAAACAGCGGCCACAGGGTGTTGATGCCACCGAGGGGATCCACCACCCCCTGATGCAGGAAGTAACCCCAGGCCAGCACGCACAGGGCGGTGGCGAGCAGGTTGGCCGGCAGGGAGTCGGTCCGCTTCAGGGACGGCGAGATCACCCCCATCAGATCCTGCAGCATGAAGCGCGCCGCGCGGGTGCCGGCATCCACTGCGGTGAGGATGAACAGCGCCTCGAACAGGATGGCGAAGTGGTACCAGAAGGCGACGTTCATCAGGCCGCCGAGGGCGCCGTGCAGTATGTAGGCCATGCCGACCGCCAGGGTCGGGGCACCGCCGGCACGGGCGATGATGCTCTGCTCACCCACCTCGCTGGCGATGCGGGTCAGGGTATCCGGGGTGATCTGGAAGCCCCAGCCGCTCACCACGGCGGCGGCGGAGGCGACCACATCGGCGGTACCCGCCGGGGCCAGCACCGCCAGTGGGCTGTTCATGGCGAAGTAGACGCCCGGATCGATGACGCAGGCGGAGACCAGCGCCATGATGGCGACGAAGGACTCCATCAACATGCCACCGTAGCCGATGAAGCAGGCCTGGTTCTCGTTGGCCAGCATCTTGGGGGTGGTGCCGGAGGCGATCAGCGCGTGGAAGCCGGACACGGCGCCACAGGCGATGGTGATGAACAGGAAGGGGAACATGCTCCCCGCCCACACCGGGCCCGTGCCGTCGATGAACTGGGTCAGGGCCGGCATCTGCAGGGTCGGCCGCATGATCAGGATGCCGATGGCCAGGCCGATGATGGTGCCGATCTTGAGGAAGGTGGAGAGGTAGTCACGGGGCGCCAGCAGCAGCCAGACCGGCAACACAGAGGCGACGAAGCCGTAGCCCACCAGCATCCAGGTCAGTTGCACGCCGTCGAAATCGAAATAGGGTGCCCAGGTCGCGCTCTCGGCCACCCAGCCACCGGAGACGATGGCGAAGATCAGGCACACCAGCCCGATGAGCGACACCTCACCGATACGGCCAGGGCGCAGATAGCGGGTGTAGATCCCCATGAAGAGCGCCAGCGGTATGGTGAAAGCGACCGTATAGGTGCCCCAGGGGCTGTGGGTGAGCGCCTTGACCACTATCATCGCCAGCACCGCCAGGATGATCACCATGATCATGAAGGTGGCGACCAGGGCGATGACCCCGGCGACCGGACCCATCTCTGACTTGATCAGCTCGCCGAGGGAGCGACCGTCCCGGCGGGTGGAGACGAACAGCACCATGAAGTCCTGCACCGCCCCCGCCAGCACCACCCCGGCCAGCAGCCAGAGCATGCCGGGCAGGTAGCCCATCTGGGCCGCCAGCACGGGGCCGACCAGGGGGCCGGCACCGGCGATGGCGGCGAAGTGGTGGCCGAACAACACCTTCTTGTCGGTCGGCACATAGTCCAGACCGTCGTTGTGACGCACCGCCGGGGTCATGCGCGTGCTGTCGACTGCCAGCACGCGCTTGGCAATAAACAGGCCGTAGTAGCGATAGGCGATCAGATAGACGCACACCGCTGCGACCACTATCCAGAGCGCGTTGATCTGCTCGCCACGGTTGAGGGCGATATAACCGAGTGAACTGGCGCCAACCAGCGCCATCAGCACCCATCCCAGGTGTTTCCCTAACTTGTCCATAAGTGTGTTCCCGTCATTGGTTTTTACATATACAACCCTGTACGGTTACATCTCTATAGCAATCACCCCGGTGCCACAATCGGGGCTCGTCACAACTCGGCACCCGGTCGCTAGAATTTATCAATATTGCCGGCCGGATCACGGCCATGTGCCCGCTCATCCACGGAACGAGTCTGAATTGATTGAAAAAATCCGCAGGACAGACCAATAAAAAGGGCCCCGAAGGGCCCTCTCTGGCGTGGAGCTCTGCAGGAGAGCGCCAGCCCTATGGGTGCAGAGCAGCAGGCTGAACAGCGCTCAGGAGAGTGCCAGCCCGATGGAAAGCAGCAGGCTGAACAGGAAGGCGCTGATGGCGGTCTTCTTGAGGGCCCCTGTCAGCACCTCGCCGTCGAAGCTCTCGCGCAGGGTGCGGGCGGCATCGGTGAGCGGCTTCATGGCGGGCAGGAAGATCCAGGCCCAGAGGCTGGTCTGCTGGGTCAGCAGGAAGGCGATGGTGGTCAACAGGGCCGCCCCCAGCAACAGCCAGTGATAGGCGATGGCGCGATTGCGGCCGAGCCGCACCGCCAGGGTGACCTTGCCGCTGGCGGCGTCGGTCTCGATGTCCCGCACGTTGTTGATGTTGAGCACGGCGGTGGCCAGCAGGCCGCAGGCGGTGGCGGGCAGCAGCAGATCCCACTGCAGGGTATGGGTGAACAGGTAATAGGAGCCGAGCACCCCCAGCAGACCGAAGAACAGGAACACTGAGATATCGCCGAAACCCCGATAGCCGTAAGGAGTCTTGCCCACCGTGTAGGTGATGGCCGCGACGATGGCCGCCCCACCCAACCCCACGAAGGCGAGGATCTGCACCCACTCCTCACCGAAGGCACAGACCAGCAGGGCGAGCCCGCTCACCACGGCCGCCAGCGCGGTCAGCCCCATGGCCACACACATCTGTCGCCGGGTGATGAGACCCGATACCACGGCCCGCTGGGGGCCTATCCGTTCGCCGTTGTCGGCACCCGACACCGCATCGCCATAGTCGTTGGCCAGGTTCGAGAGGATCTGCAACAGGATGGCGGTCAGCAGGGAGAGGCCCATGATGGCGCCATCGAAGGCACCCCGGCTGGCCGCCAGGCCGGAGCCCAGCAAGATGGAGGAGCACGCGAGCGGTAACGTTCGCAAACGCGCCGCCAGCAACCAAACAGAGAAGGTATTTGTCATATTGTGATGGCCAAACAATCAGATATTGATCGTGTTAAGGGTTATCGAACCGGATTTCGGTATACTTGGCTCCGTGGGGGCGCTGCTCCCTCGGGCAATTTACATGGAAGAATGGGCGGATAATATATAGGAAATCATCGCCCTTTGGCATCAACCTGCGCCATCCTCCCCCCAGAGCGATTGCGATTATCCGGCTCAGACAAGACATCCATGTTGGCTCAGACCCATATCAAGCAACAACTGGACGCCCTGCGTCACAGTCATGTCAGCGGCTTCGTCCGGCTGCGCGTGGCGGTCGAAGTACAATCCTTCCTGGGCTGGCTGACGGCGCAGACCCTCTATCCCCGCATCTACTGGCAGGCCCGTGGCCCCAAGAGCCCGGAGTATGTCGCCCTCGGCCGCATCCATGAGCTGAGCCGGCCGGAGGATATTCGGCGGGTCTGTGACAACACCGGCACCGACAGCGAAGACAGCCCGCGCTATTACGGCGGCCTGGCGTTCGATCCGACCCAGCCCGGCTGGCCGGGCTTTGGCCCCTGCCGCTTCGTGCTGCCGCGCATCGAGCTGGTGCGCCGCGGCGAGTGTATCAGCCTCTGCCTGAACCTCTGGTTGCCGGCTCCGGAGCGGGCGAGCGAGTTCGACGCCGAGCTGCGGGCCGCCGAGGCCGCCCTCGATGCCCTGCAGCCGGAGGCCCCCCTGCCACCACTGCACAGGCAGGCCTGGCAGCGGGAAGATTGTCCCTCCCCCGCCCTCTGGCAAGCGCTGGTAGAACAAGTCACCGCCCCGGCGGCGCAGGCCCACACCCCCAAGGTGGTGCTGTCGCGGGAGAGTCGCCTCACGCCGCGGGATGAGTCTGATGACCGGACCGCCCTCTCCCCCTGGTCCCTGCTGGCGCAATGGGCGCAGCACGCCCAGGAGTGCTTCCACTTCGGTTTCCAGTTTTCCCCCGAGCAGAGTTTCATCTCCTGCTCCCCCGAGCGGCTCTACCGGCGGGAGGGGCGCCACCTGTTCACCGAGGCGCTGGCGGGCACCATACGCCGCTCCGGTGACGAGGCGACCGATGCCGCGCTGGCGGCCGAGCTGCTGACCGACAGCAAGAACCGGCTGGAGAACCGGCTGGTCCATGCTGACATCCTCAACCGGCTGGCGCCGCTCACCAGCCGCGCCAGCCTGACCGAGCCGCGGATCCTCAAGCTGCGGCTGCTGCAACACCTCAAGTGCGACATCGAGGCCGATCTCAGCCCCGGCGTGGGCGACTGGCAGCTGCTGGATGCCCTGCACCCGACCCCCGCCGTGGGCGGCGCCCCGCGCGAGTCGGCGCTGACCTTCATCCGCGCGTTCGAACCCTATGATCGCGGCTGGTATGCGGGGGCCTGCGGCATGCTGAGCCGGGAGACCTCGGAGTTTTCCGTCGCCATCCGCAGCGCCCTGGTCAGGGAGCAGACCATCACCCTGTTCGCCGGGGCGGGCATAGTGGCGGGCTCCGAGCCTGCCGCCGAGTGGGCCGAGCTCGACAACAAGATCGCCAACGTGCTCTCCCTGCTGGGATAGCGTCTTCTCATCGACCCCTAGCGAGCCTTCCCATGTTTGCGAGCCCCGTGTTTACCAGTAGACATGCCACCTTCAACCACGTCTGGTCTTCCCTCCTGCTGGAGGAGCTCTATCGCCTCGGCGTACGGGATCTGGCGCTGGCCTCCGGCTCCCGCTCGGCGCCGCTCACCATGGCCGCCGCCGCCCACCCCGGCTTTCGCCGCCACCTCCACTTCGACGAGCGGGGCCTGGGCTTCATGGCGCTGGGGCTGGCCAAGGGCAGCAACCGGCCGGTGGCGGTGATCATGACCTCGGGCACCGCGGTGGCGAACCTCTGGCCCGCGGTGGCCGAGGCGCAGCTGACCGGGGTGCCGCTCATCATCCTCTCGGCCGACCGGCCGCCCGAGCTCATCGACAACGGCGCCAACCAGGCCATCCAGCAGCAGGGGATCTTCGGCCACTACCCCGTCTATCAGCTCAACCTGCCGAGCCCCACCCCCAGCATCCCGGCCGCCTTCGTGCTGAGCTCGGTGGATCAGGCGCTGGCGCAGCAGGCGCATACCCCGGGGCCTGTCCACTTCAACTGCATGTACCCCGAGCCGCTCTACCCCGGCGACCACTATCTGGATTTCAGCGACTACCTGGCAACCCTCGGCGACTGGCTGCGCTCAGACAAGCCCTGGAGCCCCTGGCAGCAGGGCGAGCAAGCCTGCCCCCGCCAGCCCGACTGGGCGGCGTTGCAGGGCAAGCGCGGCGTCATCGTCGCGGGCCGCATCCAGGATCCCGTCGAGGCACTGGTGGTGGCCGGGCTGGCCGAGCGACTCGGCTGGCCGCTGCTGGCGGATCTGCAGAGCCAGATCCGCTTCGATAGCCGCAACCTTATCCACATGGATTTGGCCCTCAACGACCACGACTTCACCGCCGAGCTGGCCCGCGCCGAGGTGCTGCTGCAGTTCGGTGCCCGCCTCATCTCCAAGCGACTCGGCCAGTTCATCAAGCAGCACCCCTGGCAGGATTACTGGCTGGTGGACTCGCAACCGGCACGCCTCGACCCGGATTATCGGCTGCGCCGCCGCCTGGTCTGCGAGCCCAGCGCCTTCGCCGCCGCCCATCCGGTCAACGATCAGCAGCCCTGGCACCGCCTGGCGGAGCGTCAGCAGAGCGCGACCCAGCAGATCCGGGCGGCCTGCGATCGCTTCTCCGAGCTCGGGGTCTGCCATCGCCTCGGCAGCCTGATCCGGGGTCAGCTGTTCGTCGGCAACAGCATGCCGGCCCGGCTGATGGACATGCTCGGCGAGACCGGCAAGGGCCCGAGCCGGGTGATGACCAACCGCGGCGCCTCCGGCATCGACGGCCTGATCGCCAGCGCCTATGGCTTCGCACAATCGATCGAGCAGGGCAGCGACGAGCCCACCACCTTGCTGCTCGGCGATCTCAGCGCCCTGCACGATCTCAACAGCCTGGCCCTGCTTGGCAAGTCGAGCCGGCCGCTGGTGGTGATCCTGCTCAACAACGACGGCGGCAGCATCTTCCGCATGCTGCCGGTGCCCACCGGCGATCGGCTGCTGGAAACCTACTACTGCCTGCCCCACGGCCTGCACTTCGCCCACGCCGCCGCCATGTTCGGCCTCCAGTATCGGGCGCCGACCACCCTGGCCGAGTTCGAGCAGGCCTACGCGGAAGCCTTGGAAAAGGGTGTAACCCTGATTGAAATCAAGGTGCCGAGCGCCGAGGTGGCCGAGGATCTCAAGGCACTGGGAGCCGCCATCCGTGGTAGCTAAACCAGAGACAGCAACAGTGCGGATTGAAATCAAGGTGCTGAGTGACACCGAGGTGGCCGAGGATCTCAAGGCACTGGGAGCCGCCATCCGTGGCAGCTAAACCAGAGGCAGCAACAGTGCGGATTGAAATCAAGGTGCTGAGTAACACCGAAGTGGCCGAGGATCTCAAGGCACTGGGGGCGGCTATCCGTGGCAGCTAACATACCGCTAGTGCTGCTGCACGGCCTGCTCGGCGATGGCCGCGACTGGCAAGCGGTGATTGAGGCCCTGCCGGGGATCCCCTGCCATGCACTGGATCTGCCGGGCCACGGCAGCAACCAGGCGCTGCGGATGACCGGCTTCGAGCAGGCCCATCAGTGGCTCTGTGGTGAGCTGCAGGCGCGCGGCATAGTGCGCTATCGGCTGGCGGGCTATTCGCTGGGCGGGCGGCTCGCCCTCTATCACGCCAGCCAATCTCCCGCCGGTTTGCAGGCCCTGCTGCTGGAGAACTGCCACCCCGGCCTGCCGCAGGCAGAGCGGGCCGCCCGCATCAAACACGACGAGGGCTGGGCCGGCCGCTTCGAGCGCGAGCCCCTGGCCGAGGTGCTGGCCGACTGGTACCGACAGGGGGTGTTCGCCGATCTCGACGACGCCGCCCGTGCCCGTCAGGCCGCCCGCCGTCTCGGCAACGATGGCCAGGCCGTCGCCGCCATGCTACGGGCGACGTCGCTCGGCAGGCAGCCGGATCTCGCCCCCTGGTTGACCGACACATCGCTGCCGGTGACCTGGCTTTCCGGCAGCCGGGATCAAAAATTCCATCGGCTGGCTTGCCAGCTGGTGAAGCTGGGCTGCAATATCAACCACTTGACGCTGGATGGCGGCCATAATCTGCACGCCGACCAGCCCGAAATTTTTGCCCGACTCCTTTGGGAGTGGGTTAACCAACCAGAAGAGAAGCTCCATGATTGAAGCAATGACAGAAGCGGAACTCTATGCCGCCGTAGAGTGGCAGGATTGCTCCACCGGTTACGAGGACATCCTCTATCACAAGTCCCAAGATGGCATTGCCAAGATCACCATCAACCGTCCCCAGGTGCGCAACGCCTTCCGTCCCCGCACCGTCAAGGAGATGCTGCAGGCGCTGGCCGATGCCCGTTACGACGATCATATCGGCACCATCATCCTCACCGGCTTCGGCGAGAAGGCGTTCTGCGCCGGCGGCGACCAGAAGATCCGCGGCGACTACGGTGGCTATCGCGATGACGAGGGCACTCATCACCTCAACGTGCTCGACTTCCAGCGCGACATCCGCACCTGCCCGAAACCCGTGGTCGCCATGGTGGCCGGTTACGCGGTCGGCGGTGGTCACGTGCTGCACATGATGTGCGATCTGACCATAGCCGCCGACAACGCCCAGTTCGGTCAGACCGGCCCCAAGGTCGGCTCCTTCGACGGTGGCTGGGGTGCCTCCTACATGGCCCGCATCGTCGGCCAGAAGAAGGCCCGCGAGATCTGGTTCCTGTGCCGCATGTACGACGCCCAGCAGGCCCTCGACATGGGACTGGTCAACACCGTAGTGCCGCTGGCCGAGCTGGAGCGCGAGACGGTGCGCTGGTGCCGCGAGATGCTGCAGAACAGCCCGATGGCGCTGCGCTGCCTCAAGGCGGCGCTGAACGCCGACTGCGACGGCCAGGCCGGCTTGCAGGAGCTGGCGGGCAATGCCACCATGCTGTTCTACATGACCGAAGAGGGTCAGGAAGGGCGTAACGCGTTCAACGAGAAACGCCGTCCCGACTTCTCCAAATACAAGCGGAACCCCTGATGACACTCGCCCTCTATCGCTACCATCTGCCCTTTACCCAGCCCCTGACCTTTCACGGCAAGGTGGAGGTGGCGCGAGAGGGCCTGTTGCTGCGCATCGACGACGGCTGGGGGGAGATAGCCCCCCTGCCCGGTTTCTCCAAAGAGACCCTGGCCGAGGCCCAGACCGAGGCGCTCGGCTGCCTGACACAACTGGCAAGGGGGCAAGCCATAGCCCCCTTGCTGCCCTCGGTGCAATTTGGCTTCGACTGCGCCCGCCGCCACTGGCCGGCGCAGACGACACCCCTGCCCGACCCCTATCCCCTCATTCAGGGCTCCCCCCAGGAGCTGCTCAAGAACTGGAAGATCTGGCTGCACGAGACGCCCCTCAAGGCCAAGCTGAAGGTGGCCCGCTACCCCATGCGGGACGAGCTGGCGCTGATCCGCCTGCTGCTCGATCGGCGCCCCAACCTGAAGCTGGTGCTGGATGCCAACCAGGGCTGGACCCGCGAGGAGGCCTGGGCCTTCTGCGGTCACCTGGATCCGAACCGGATCGAATATCTGGAAGACCTGTGCGCCAGCTTCGACGACATCGCCTTCGTGGCGGCGCGCACCGGCATGCCGGTGGCGCTGGACGAGCTGCTGACCCGGGGCGAGCCCTGGCAGCCCATACCCCAGCTCAAGGCGCTGGTGCTCAAGCCCACGCTGCTCGGCGCCCTGGCCAACAGCGAGGCGCTGGTGGCCCGCGCCCGTGAGCTGAAACTCAAGGTGATCGTCTCCTCCTGTTTCGAGTCCGGCGTCGGTCTCGGTCAGCTCGCCCGCCTCGCCGGTGAGTGGGCCCCGGATCAGGCCCCTGGCCTGGATACCCGCCGCTGGCTGGCGGGGGATCTGCTGGACAAGCAGGGTCAACCCGATCTGAAGCTGCTCAAGCCCCTGTTCCACCGTGATTGAGGGGGCCCCCATGCCGCCCGCCGCCGGGCCCGACGCCCCAGCCGAAGCCTGCCCGGTGCGCCACTGGGCCAGCCAGGCGCCGGCGCGGATCGCCATCCACGGCGACCATCCCCTCAACTATCGGCAGCTCGATGAGCGACTCAACGGCCTCTGCCAACAGCTCGAACGGGCGGGGTTAACAGCCGGCGACCGGCTGGCCGCCGTGGTGCGCGGCGCCCTGGCCGATGCCCTGCTGGCCTGGGCCTGCGTGCGCAGCGGCATCGTCTTCTGCCCGCTCAATCCCGCCTTCCCGCCGACCCGGCAGGCCGAGCTGGCGCATCAGCTGGCGGTGGCCGCCTTCTGGTCGGCGGACGAGATGCCGGCCGGGCCCTGGCGCCCGCTGCGGCTGGATTTCGGCGCGGCGCTGAGCGCCGATGCCGGTCCCTTGCCGCTGGATCCCGCGCGGCTGTGCAACATGATCCTCACCTCGGGCTCCAGCGGCACCCCCAAGGCCGTGGTACACCGCCTCGCCAACCACCTGGCCTCGGCCCGGGGCTCCGCCGCCCTGCTCCCCCTCGATGGCGACTGCGGCTGGCTGCTCTCCCTGCCGCTGTTCCACGTCGGCGGCTACGCCATCCTGTTCCGGGTCTTTCTGGCGGGGGCCTGCCTGGTGCTGGACGATCGCAGCCGGTCCCTCAAGGATCGCCTCGAATGCCAGCCGATCACCCACCTCTCGCTGGTGCCGACCCAGCTCTGGCGCCTGCTGGCGCAGGGCTTCGATCCCGCCCGCACCCGTTTGCGCGAGCTGCTGCTCGGCGGCGCCGCCATCCCTCAGCCGCTGGTGAGCCGCCTCGGCGAGCTTGGCTTCACCCCCAAGTCGAGTTATGGCCTGTCGGAGATGGGCAGCCAGGTCTGCACCGGCCTGCCGGCCGCCCCCGGGGTGGTCGGGCGGCCGTTGCCGGGGCGGGAGCTCTGCATCCGGCAGGGGGAGATCTGCGTGCGGGGCGCCACCCTGTTCGCCGGTTACTTCAAGGCCGGCGCCCTGGAGCGGCCGCTGGACGAGGAGGGCTGGTTCCACACCCGCGACAAGGGCCACTTCACCCCGGCCGGGGAGCTGGTGGTGGAGGGGCGGCTCGACAACCTCTTCATCTCCGGCGGCGAGAACATCCAGCCCGAGACCATAGAGCAGCGGCTGGTGGATCACGGCGCCGTGGCCCAGGCGCTGGTGGTGCCCATCCCCAGTGAGGAGTGGGGGCAGCGCCCCGCCGCCTTCATCGACTGGCACGGCGAGCCGGTGCCCCATGACGAGCTGGCCGCCTGGATCAGGCAGTCATTACCTGGCTTTATGGTGCCGGACCGCTGGCTGCCCTGGCCGGATCTCGGCGGCAGCCTGAAGCCCTCCCGCAGCAAGCTGGCCGCCAGCCTGCAACCGCGCCTCTGATACTGGCCCCCCATCTGGGGCTGAGCCCTTGCTATCGATACGGCCCCTTATGGGGCTGTTTTTTTGATGTTGTTCCCCGGCTAGGAGCTCCCCTTGCGCCATCTGGCCAATTGATATTCCTTTGAAGCCCAATACCCTGTCTGGTCCCCCACGTCCACTTTCCACCAAAGGGATCATGATGAACCACCTGGGTACCCGACTGCTGCTATTGGCAGCCCCCGGCCTGCTCGCCACCTCGGCGCTGGCCAACTACTCCCCCGACTGGCAGCAATACCGGCTGAACGGCGAATCGAGCCGCCAGCTGGGGGATGGCATCACCGAAGTGGCCTACGAGCTGAGCGCCCGTGACGCCGGCGCCCCCTATCAGCAGCTGCGGGTCTATCGCCGCTTCGACTGGCGCGAGACCGATCTGGCCGCCCTGGGGGAGCAGCAATGCGGCGAGCCGCGGCTCAGGGTCGAGCAGGGCTGGCAGATCCGCTACCTCAGCTGCGAGCAGGCGGTACCGGCCGGCAAGGCCATCCCGGCCAGCAGCTATGACTTCGGCTATGGCCTGCAGCAGGGGCGCTGGGAGCCACTGGCTGGCACCCCGACCGCCCCCCGTCAGGATCGGCTGCCCCTTGCCGAGCGCATCATCCTGGGTCACAGCGAGCGAGAGCTGGATCGCTGCGAGCTCGATGCCGAGGGCCGCTGCGCCGAGCAGGTTTGGCAATACAGGCCGCAGGACTGGCAGCAGCTGAGCGTGCTGGAGGAGACCCCCAACGAGCGGGATGGCCGGCTCGATCAGATCTTCTTCCGCCTGCAGCCGGTGGCGGGCAGTCAGGCCGCCCGCCAGGTGAGCGAGCTGCACGTCTGGCGCCAATATAGCTGGCAGCTGGACGAGGCCAAGGCCCAGCAGGAGTGCGACCAGCCCCAGACCCGTCAGGAGGGGGACAAGACCATCAGCTACCGGATCTGCCGCCAGACTCTGCCCGCCGGCAGCGAGGTGCAGGTGGTGCTCAAAGACAGCGGTTATCAGTACCCAGTCGGTGGCAGCGAGTGGCAGGTCCTGCCGGAAACCGCCGAGTGGCAGGAGAGCCGGGTGCTCAATCGCCCCATAGTGCTGGCCAGCGTGGAGGAGCAGCTCGACTGCCGCCGTGCCGATGGCCGCGCCTGCTCGGAGCCGGATCTGCCTGACACCGAGCTGCTGGATGCCGAGGCCAGCCAGATAGTGCAGGACGCCAGCGGCCAGCCCGCTCCCGTCTGGCAGGAGAACTACGGCCACGACGACCGCAAGCTGCTGGCGGTGTCGCGCGGCATCCAGAGCCTGCTGGCGGCCAATCAGCCCGCCCATCCGGCCATGAAGCTGCTGCTGGAATACGTGCGCGCCCACAACTACCACAACTACGGCAAGCACAGGGAAGACGGCCCGGCCGCCGCCGAGGCGCTGGCCGAGGCACTGACCGCCCTCGGCGCCCATCAGCTGCTCTACCCGGAGCAGACCAGCGACGAGGTGGGTACCGTCATCGGCGCCTGGAGCATCGCCCTGCACGGCCAGTTCCGGAGCCCGGCAGTGCAGAGCCGCTTCGGCACCCTGCTCGGCCAGTTCAACCAGATGCTGGCCTACAGCACCCTGCATGCCGGCGAAATCAACGGCCGCCCAGCCTGGGCGACCGGGCTGTTCGATCTGCTTAACTTAATCGACTTCGCCAGCGACCATAGCGAGGCCTTCGCCGCCGACTTCCGCCAGCAGGATGAGGCGCTGCGCCGCCAGCTGCACGCCCTCGGCATGAGCGAGCTGTCCCTGTGGCAGGGCCGCAGCGGCAAGGATCTGTTCCTGATCAACAATGTGCTCGATGCCTACACCCGCCTCTACCGGGTCGCCCGCCATACCAGGCCCGATGAAAGCGACGGCTATCGCAAGCTGCTGGATGACTCCGTCATCGCCCTGATCCGCCATCACGGCCTGCTCCCTGGGGGCTCCCAGAGCCAGGATCTGCTGGCAGACATGTCGCTGACCCTCTCCACCTACTACCTGACCTACACGGATCGCACCGCCGAGGCCTGCATCAGCGGTGACTTCGCCGGACTCTGCACCCCAATACGGGTGGAAGACATACTGCCGTTCGAGCACACCTGCTCACCGACCCTGCGCCTGCGCGCCCAGGATCTGACCCAGACCCAGGCCGACGGCATCTGCCGCGAGCTGGGCGCCGAGGAGCAGCAGTTCCACCAGCAACTGGAGACCGGCTGGCAGCCGGTGGCGGATGACAACAACGAGGCGCTGGAGCTGGTGATCTTCGACTCCTCCGCCGACTGGCAGCGCTACGGCGGCGCCCTGTTTGGCGGCGTCTCCACCGACAACGGCGGCATCTACCTCGAGGGGGATCCGGCCCGCCCCGGCAACCAGGCCCGCTTCTTCGCCTATGAGGCAGAGTGGAAACGCCCCGCCTTCCAGGTGTGGAACCTGCGCCACGAGTACGTGCACTACCTGGATGGTCGCTTCAACCAGTACGGCAGCTTCGGCCACTACCCCCTCAACCGCACCACCTGGTGGGCGGAGGGGCTGGCGGAGTTCGTCGCCCACGGCCAGTGCTTCGCCCGCGGCCTGGACAATGTGGCGGCCCGCCCGGCCACCGAGCGACCCGGCCTGGCCGACATACTGCACCTGGATTACGACAAGGGGGGGGAGCTGGTCTACTCCTGGTCCTACACGGTGCACCGCTTCCTCAGCGAGACCGGCCGCGGCGCCAGCTGGCTGGCGCTGGCCCAGGCCCTGCGCAACCCGGATCAGGCGCAGGCGATGAGTGCCTTCGAGGCCGGGCTGGATCAGCTGATCGCCGATGACAGCGAGGCCTACCAGAGCTGGCTAAGTAACGACCTGCTGCCCTGGTGGGAGAGCAACCGGGACTCTGACGACTGCAAGGCCAACGACTCCTCCCACTGATGAGCGGGCGAACAGACAGGGGCAGCCAGGGCTGCCCCTTCTCTTGGGTCCAGGCTGTGCAAAGATCGCCCGCCCACGACAGTCTCTGCCCGAGTGACGCCATCGGCGGCTATCAGGCCTGACGCCGGACGCCAAGTTGTAATAGAATGGCTCCCTGTTCCCCCTTATTTCAGACCCGAACCGCACCGCGCATGAAGAAGTTTGCCAAGATCCTGCTCGCCGGCCTCTGCCTGCTGCTGGCCTCTGCCATTGCGCTGCTGGGCTACAGCGAGTGGACAGTCTCGGACGCCCGTCACTACACCTATGACGACGTCGATGCCGTGCCCTACAACCGGGTCGCCCTGGTGCTCGGCACCTCCAAGTACCTGATCGGGGGCAGCCCGAACCACTACTTCAAATACCGGATCAAGGCCGCCGCCGAGCTCTACAACAACGGCAAGGTGGACTACATCCTGGTCTCCGGCGACAACGCCACCGTGCAGTACAACGAGCCGCGCCAGATGCGGCGGGCCCTGATCCAGGCCGGCATCCCGGCCAGCGCCATCTACAGCGACTACGCGGGCTTCCGTACCCTGGACTCCATAGTGCGCGCCAAGGAGGTGTTCGGTCAGGCCCACTTCACCGTGGTGTCGCAGGCCTTCCACAACGAGCGCGCCATCTTCATCGCCCGCCACTTCGGCATCGAGGCAGTCGGCTTCAACGCCCTGGATCCCAGCGCCTATCAGGGCATCAAGACCCGGGTACGCGAGGTATTCGCCCGGCTGATGGGGCTGCTCGATCTCTATGTGCTGGACAAGGGGCCCAAGTTCCTCGGCGAGCCCATCGTCATCGGCGGTCCCATCCCCTGCCAGGCCCTGAGCACCATAGGCGCCAGCCAGCCCTGCCTGCCGATCCCCCCGGTGGCGCCGGTGCAGAAGCCGCTCGACAAGGCAGCCAGTGCGGCGACGGCAACCAGCGCAGCATCGGCAACCAGCGCGGCAACGGCAACCAGCGCGGCATCGGCAACCAGCGCGGCAACGGCAACCAGCGCGGCAACGGCAACCAGCGCGGCAACGGCAACCAGTGCGGCAACGGCAACCAGTGCGGCAACGGCAACCAGTGCGGCATCGGCAACCAGCGCGGCAACGGCAACCAGTGCGGCATCGGCAACCAGCGCGGCAACGGCAACCAGTGCGGCGACGGCAACCAGTGCGGCGACGGCAACCGCCCCCTGAGCAGACAGAAACAAGAGACCCGCCATCAGGCGGGTCTCTTGCTTTATGAGGGCAGAAAAGGAGAAGGCTCAGGCCAGCGCCAGCCGGTAGCGACGCGCCACCTCAGGCCAGTCGACCACCTTGTAGAAGGCGGCGATGTAGTCGGGGCGCTTGTTCTGGTACTTGAGGTAGTAGGCGTGCTCCCACACGTCCAGCCCCAGGATGGGCACCTGGCCCTGCATCAGGGGGCTGTCCTGGTTGGCGCTGCTCTCCACCCGCAACTTGCCCTCCTTGTCCACCACCAGCCAGGCCCAGCCGCTGCCGAAGCGGCTCAGCGCCGCCTGGGTGAAGGCCTGCTTGAAGGCATCCAGCCCCCCCAGATCCCGCACTATCGCCTCGGCCAGCTCGCCACCGGGCTCGCCGCCCCCCTGCGGGCTCATCACCTGCCAGAACAGGCTATGGTTGGCGTGGCCGCCACCATGGTTGCGCACCGCCCCTTGCACCTTGGCCGGCAGGCTGTCGAAGCTCAGCAGCAGCTCGTCCACCGGCAGGGCCGCGAATGCGGGCGCCACTTCCAGCGCGAGGTTGAGGTTGGTGATGTAGGTCTGATGGTGACGGCTGTGATGGATCTCCATGGTCAGCGCATCGATATGAGGCTCAAGCGCATCGTAGGCATAGGGCAGGGCAGGCAGGGTATGGCTCATGTTCGTCTCTCTCTTCTTGGGATCAATGCAGTCGGGAGGCTGGCTCGGCCTGACACAGGCATTGGCCGAGGCAGCGTTGAATGCCGTCGTGGCTGCCGTGCCGGCGCACGAAGGCGAGCAGCTCGGTATGGGTGTTGCGGCTGTGACGCAGGGCGGAGGCCCGCAGCGGCGCCGGACAGGCGGGGGACTGGCTGGTGGCCAGCAGGCAGTCGTGGATGTGGCACAGCAGGTCGGCGGCCCGGTCCGGCAGCGTCATGGCCACCAGCAGATCCGCCAGGTTGTGGTGCGCCACCACCAGGGCGGCCACGGCTTCGTCCGCGTCGTGCCAGCCGGCGAACTGCTGACGGGCCAGCCACAGCGCCTGCTGGTAATGGTCGAGCGCCCTGGCATGCTCACCGGCATCGAAATGGCGATTGCCGCGGAGCGTCTGCTGCTTCCAGTGCGCCATGCTGTCGTCCCCGTCGGTGGCACCGACCCATCCCTTCACCCAGCTTAGCGTCATGGCTTCAACACTCAAATGATAATAATTATTATTTAACTTATTTGACTGACGAACACAAGCGCCGGTTCGCGTGCCCGCCTCTGCCCATATGGGTAGGGTTTTTCCGTAATACCCGGTTTAGTGATCCCTTCCACAGATAGATTCGAGTGTGGCTACCATGCTCATAGGACTGGCATGAGGCCGGTGGCTGCCGGATAGGCAGCCCGTTTTCACAAGGATGATGAAGATGAAGAGATGGCTATTGGTGCTGCTGTGCGCCCTGCCCATGCTGGGCCAGGCGGCAGGTTATACCCAGACCCGTTACCCCATAGTGCTGGTGCACGGGCTGTTTGGCTTCGACAAGTTGCTCGGGGTCGATTACTTCTACGGCATCCCCCAGGCCCTGACCCGGGACGGCGCCCGCGTCTACGTGGCCCAGGTCTCCGCCACCCAGAGTTCCGAACTGCGCGGTGAACAGCTGCTCAAGCAGGTGCAGCAGGTGCTCGCCATCACCGGGGCCGAGAAGGTGAACCTCATAGGTCACTCCCACGGCGGCCCCACCATTCGCTACGTGGCCTCGGTCGCCCCCGAACTGGTCGCCTCCGCCACCAGCGTGGGCGGGGTCAACCAGGGCTCAGAGATAGCAGATCTGGTGCGCGCCAACGTCAAACCCGGCTCTGTGACCGAGCGGCTGGCGGTGGCGGCGGCTTCGGCGCTCTCCGGCGTCATCTCCCTGCTCTCCGGTGGCAGCGATCTGCCGCAGGACCCCCTCGCCTCCCTCGATGCCCTGACCAGCGCCGGCGCCCAGCGCTTCAACCAGCACTACCCGGAAGGGCTGCCCAGCCGCTACTGTGGCGAGGGACCGCTGCAAGCCGCCAACGGCGTCTATTACTTCTCCTGGAGCGGGCGCGGAAACATGACCAACATCCTGGATCCGGTGGATCCGGCGCTGGCGCTGACCGGCACCTTCTTCAAGGAGCCCAACGACGGCCTGGTCGGGGTGTGCAGCAGCCACCTCGGCAAGGTGATAGGCACCGGCTACCGGATGAACCACCTTGACGAGGTGAACCAGTCCTTCGGTATCCACCATCTGTTTGACACCGATCCCCTGACCCTCTATCGCCAGCACGCCAATCGCTTGCAGGGGCTGGGGCTATGAACAGGAGCGTGCTGATACTGGCGCTGCTGTGCCCGGCCCTGCTGCTGGGAGTGCTGGCGATCTGCCCCAGTGCGGAGCCCTCCCTGGATGCGGCCCCCGAGCAGGGTGCGCTGCGCCATCAACTGGCCCAGCGCCTGGAGCAGGGCGAGGCGGACGAGCAGGATCCGCTGCTGGCCCGCTATCGGGCCTTCCTGGCGGCGGAGGGCAGCCTGAGGGTGCCGACGGATCCTGGCCTCGCCAGCCTGCAGCTGCTGTTCGACCAGCGCGAGCAGCTGCGCCGGCAACGCTTCACCCCGGCCGAGCAGGAGCAACTGTTCGCCGAGGATCGGCTGATGGAGCAGTGGACCCTGCGCCGCAAGGCGCTGGCGGAGGCGAACGAGGCAGACAGACAGGGGCTGGCCACCGAGCTGGAGCTCTGGCTGGCGGAGCAGCCCCAGTGGTTTCGGGAGGCCGAGACCAACGGCCGCCTGCTCGGCGAGCTGCAGAGCCTGGATCGGCTGGCGCCCGCCGAGCGCGACGCCGCGCTGCTGGAGCAGCTGGGGCCGGAGGCGGTGGATCGCCTGCACCAGCTGGCGCAGAACCAGCAAGGGTTTGAGCAGCAGCTGACGGGCTATCTGGCCGAGCTAGAGCCCCTGCCCCCCTTCGAGCGGGCCGAGCAGCAGCAGGCGCTCCTGGCGCGCTGGTTTCAGCCTGAGCAGTGGCGACGAGTCGAGGCGCTGACCCGGCTGCGGCTCGGGGAGCAGCCATAAATGATGAGGGGGCCTGCTGGCCCCCTCGTCTATCCTCGATACCGTTATAGCGGCTTGTTGGCCCCCGGCATGGGCTGCCAGGTGAGGCGGGTCACCTGCGTGCCCTGCACCTCGCACTTGAAGCAGAGATCCTGCCAGCCCTTGTCCTGGCGCAGGGAGACCTCCCCCTCCATGCCACGCTCGCTCAACTTGATCTTCTCCGGCTCGGCGATCACCTTGTCACCCTTGGCCAGCACCATCAGCTTGCCGTTGCACAGCCACTGGCTCAGCTCCTTGCCCTTCAGCTTGGTGCCCTTGGCGGCCTGCTGCTCCATCGGACTGACGGCAAACAGCTGGCTCAGCTCGGCGGCCCGCTTGGTGAGCCAGGCCTCGCGCTGCTGCATGCTCATCTTGCTGACAAACTCGGCCGGCTGGCCCTTGTCATCCAGCCACTGGGTGAGGGAACCCTGGTCATCGAAGGCGAACTGGGCGGCCGGCTCCTTCACCCCGAACAGCTTGCCCCCCTTGAAGTAGTAGCGGCTCTCGCCCTCCAGCTTGCCCTGCTCGTTCATGATGGGCACGGCGATGATGACGGGGGCGCCGTCGATCCAGGCCTTGATATCCACCCCGTCATGACTGAACTGGCGGGTGTCGAGGGCACTCTGTGCCCCCTGCTCCATCAGGGTAAACTGCTCGGCCAGGGTGGCGGCCAACGAAGGTAGGGAACAGAGTCCCAGGGTCAGAGCGATCAGGGTATTGCGCATAAGTGTCCTGTGATGGGCCCGCGGGCCAGGATTAACTCTCTACCAACCAGGCCCGCAGCCCCTCCCGGTGCGTCTCACTCAGGGGACGGGATTGGCGGGTCCGGTAGTCAAAATGGATCAGGGTCGTCTCGGCGGTGACGGCCAGCTCGCCGCCCTGCCAGGCCTCCTGCCAGGCCGTGAAGGAGCTGGTGCCGATGCGGCGCACTCCGGTCTTGATCGATACCTGCTGACCGTAAAACAGCTCCCGTTTGAACTGCACCGCATAGCCCGCGATGATCAGATGCCAGTCATGCACATCCAGTTCGGGGGAGAAGAGACGGAACAGGGGATCCCTGGCCGACTCGAACCAGACCGCCGGCACAGTGTTGTTGATGTGGCCGAGGGCATCGGTTTCTTGAAAACGGGGTTGGATCTGCATTTCCAGCATGGATATCGACTCCTTGTCGTTGGACCGCGCACAGGCTAGCGCGGTCGCCCTCACGACTCAAGCGTCCCTGCATCCGGGTGGGAGCCGGCTCCGGTTTCCTCCGCCGCTCCCCCCTGTACGGGTTTTAGCCAGGCACTGCGAAAATCGAACCAGCCGAGCGCCGTCATGCGCACCCCGTGCACCCCGACCCGGCTCTCCAGCTCCAGCCAGTGATGGAACAGCGGCACGAACCAGCCCTGGCGTTGCACTTGTGCCAGCAGGGCGCGCGGCCCCGGCTCGGTGCCGCTGGCACGCCACTGCGTCAATCCCTGCCACAACCCCGGCTGGCGACCCCATACCCGCTGCAGCAGCGGCGTGCCCAGCAACCAGGCATAGGGGGCAAACGCCTGCTCGTGCTCCAGATTGAGGGTGCCGAGCCAGAGATCCACGTCCTCATCCTCCCCGCTCACCCAGCGGTCGTAATCCAAGGAGCGCACCTCCAGCCGGATGCCCTGCTCTGCCAGCAGGCTGGCCATGGCACCGGCGCACTCGTTGAACTCCAGATGCTGGTTGAAGCAGGCCAGCACCAGCCGCTCCGGCAACAGCGCGGGGCTAGGCAGCGGCGCCGGCAGGGCCTCACGCCAGTGCGGCAGCAGGCCGAGGGCGCTGGTCCAGCCCCGTTGCAGCTCGGGGGCGACCCGCGCCATCAGGGCGATGGGGTTGAGCAGGTTGGTCAGCCACTGGCGCAGGGCCGGATCCTGCAAGGGCCGGGATCTGTCGTCCTGCAGCAGGAAGTAGCAACCGGACTCCAGCTCCGACTCGCCGCGCATGGTGCCGAGCTCAGGGCTGTCGTGGCCGAGCTGCAGGTGGCTCTCCAGCCGCTCCGCCAGCTCCGGCAGCATCCAGATGTCGATCTCGTCGAGCAGGGCCCGCAGGCCGAAGTAATCGTCGAAGGCGCCCAGGCACAGTTGCAGGGGATCGTTGGCGGTCACCCGGTAGGGGCCCGTGCCCACCGGCTGCAGGGCGAAACCCGGCTCCCCCTTGAGCTCTCGCGGCAGTATGGCCGCCACCGGCTCGGCCAGCAGATGGGGCAGCCAGGGATCCGGGCTGTCCAGGTGCAGATCCAGGGTGCGCGGCCAGGGGCTCTCCAGCCGGAGCAGGTGGGCGAACAGCGGCCGCTCCCGCAACGCCAGCAGGCTCTCCATCACATCCTCCACCCCCAGCTCGCGACCGTGGTGGAAGCGCACCGCCGGCCGCAGGTAGAAGCGCCAGTGGCAGGAGCTTAGCCGTTCCCAGTGGTGGGCCAGATCCCCCTCGATTTCCCCATTTTCCTCATTTCGTCGGGTGAGGCCGTTGAAGATCTGCCGGCTCAGGTGGATTTCGGAGCGGCGCAGCGGATCCGTGGGCAGCAGCATGGGCAGCGGACGGTAGTAGGGCACCCGCAGGATCTGGCGCCCCTCCCGGGTGGCCTGGCCGAGCTGCTCGATCAGCAGCGGGGTGAGCAGATCCAGCCGATCCTCCGCCAGCCGCACCGCCTGAGCGAGCTGGCCCTGGCTCAGCAGCGCCCGCAGCCGGCGCCGGATCAGGCTCTCCTGGCTGTCGAGCAGCAGCAGCCGGGAGCGGCGTCCCCGCCCCGCCTCGGCCGACCAGCTGAGCCAGCCCTGATCCTGCATGCGCCGCAGCAGCAGGCGGGCGTTGCGCGGGGTGCAGCACAGCAGCTCGGCGACCTCGGCGAGGCTGATCTCCCGCTCCTCGTTGCCGATCTGCTGGGCGAGTCGTTGAAATTGCTGATGGAGGCGACTGGTGGGCATAAAAGAGGAAATCCTTGATAGAGAAGTCGTCAGTTTTTACTTCCGCATTTTAGCTCAATACTGTTGCCGAACATGAGAGCCACAGCACAGGAGCACCATCATGAGCCAACAAACCGCCCCCACCCCGATCCGGATCCAACAAAGCCTGCGCCGCTACTTCCGGCGGATCCTGCCCCGCCCGCTGTCGCTGGTGGAGGATCCCATGACCCAGCTCAACCGCTTGATGCAGTGGGACATGAACCAGATCGACGACAAGGAGTATCGCCGCCGCCTCTGAGGCGGACCCGGCCAGGCGAGCAGGAGGCCGGCAAGGCCACCGCAATTGCTTTGCCGGATCTGGCGGTTTACATCGCATCAGGGCCTGTTAGATTGGACATCTATCCATCCGAGACCGCGACGAGCGACATCCAACAAGGAGTGTGTGATGAAAGATGCGACCCTGGCCCTGCACCACGGCTTTTCCCACGATCCCACCACCAAGGCGGTGGCCGTGCCCATCTACCAGACCGTGGCCTACGAGTTCGACAGCGCCCAGCACGGGGCGGATCTGTTCAACCTGGCGGTGCCCGGCAACATCTACACCCGCATCATGAACCCCACCAACGACGTGCTGGAACAACGGATGGCCGCGCTGGAGGGGGGCATAGCCGGGCTGGTGGTCTCGGCGGGTTCCGCCGCCATCACCTACGCCATCCAGGCGCTGACCGCCGCCGGTGACAACATCGTCTCCACCCCCCAGCTCTATGGCGGCACCTATACCCTGTTCGCCCACATGCTGCCGAGCTTCGGGGTCGAGGTGCGCTTCGCCGCGGATGACAGCGCCGAGGCCATCGCCGCCCTCATCGACGACAGGACCAAGGCGGTCTACTGCGAGAGCATCGGCAACCCGGCGGGCAACATCGTCGATCTCGTCGCCTTCGCCAAGGTGGCCCATGCCCGCGGGGTGCCGCTCATCGTCGACAACACGGTCGCCACCCCTGTGCTGTGCAAGCCCATCGAGCACGGCGCCGACATAGTGGTGCACAGCCTCACCAAGTACGTGGGCGGCCACGGCAACTCCCTCGGCGGGGTCATCGTCGACTCGGGCAAGTTCCCCTGGGCGGATCACGCCGCGCGCTTCCCCCAGCTCACCCAGCCCGAGCCCTCCTATCATGGCGTGGTCTACACACAAGCCTTCGGGCCGGCGGCCTTCATCGGCCGTGTGCGCACCGTGCCCCTGCGCAACACAGGGGCGGCGCTGGCCCCCATGAACGCCTTCCTGCTGCTGCAGGGGCTGGAGACCCTGAGCCTGCGCATGGAGCGCCACGTGGACAACGCCCTGCGGGTCGCCCACCACCTCAAGCATCACCCCAAGGTGGCCTGGGTCAGCTACGCCGGCCTGCCGGGCCATCCCCACTATCCGCTGGCGGAGAAGTACATGGGTGGCCGCCCCTCGGCCATCCTCTCGTTCGGCCTGAAGGAGGGTTACGAGGCCGGCATCCGCTTCTACGATGCGCTGAAGATCTTCAAGCGGCTGGTCAACATCGGCGACGCCAAGTCCCTGGCCTGTCACCCGGCCTCCACCACCCATCGCCAGCTGAACGAGGAAGAGCGGGCCAAGGCGGGGGTCAAACCGGAGATGATCCGGCTGTCGGTGGGGATAGAGGCCATAGAGGACATACTGGCGGATCTGGATCAGGCGCTGGCGGCCTGAGTCGACCGAGCCCGGAGGGCGAGCCTGGCGCCCGCCCTCCGTTTTTTTGCCTTTTTGCACGGCGGAGTGAACCGACCGGCTCGCCGGCGCGTATGACTGCCTCCTGCCATCGAATCGAGGTTCTTATGATTGTCCTGCACCACCTGAACAAGTCCCGCTCCCAACGCATCATCTGGCTGCTCGAGGAGCTGGGGCTGCCTTACGAGATCAAGGCCTACCAGCGCGATGCCGCCACCTTCCTGGCGCCGCCCGAGCTCAGGGCCATCCATCCCCTCGGCAAGTCGCCGGTCATCGAGCTGGAGGGCCGGGTACTGGCGGAATCGGGCGCCATCACCGAGTACCTGATTGCCCGCCACGGCGCCGGGCAACTGGCCCCAGCCCAGGAGAGCCCCGAGTACGCCGAGTACCTGCAGTGGCTGCACTTTGCCGAGAGCTCCGGCATATTGCCGCTGCTGCTCGACATGTTCGTGCGCAAGGACGGCAGCCCGATGCGCTTCCTGCCGGGCTATGCCAAGGCGGAGTGCGCCAAGGTGCTGGGTTATCTAAATGCGGTCTTGAGCACTCGCCGCTATCTGGTGGGGGATCGCCTCTCCGGCGCCGACATCATGAACTCCTTCCTGGTGGATCTGCTGGCCCAGAGCAGGCAGCTGGCCCAGTTCCCGCACCTGCAGGCCTACTGGCAGCGGCTCAACGACCACCCGGCCCGACAGAAGGCGGCGGCGCTGGAGCGCGAGCTGGATCAGGGCGCCTGAGCCACGGCCCACGGCCCCTCACCACAGGATGCAAAACGCCCCGATCAACGGGGCGTTTTTTTGGCTCTGGCTCGGGCTCGATCCGAGGATCCACAGGTCTGAGGGAGGATCCTGGCCAGCCGGCCCGGATCCTCCTCAGGCCGCCATGAACTCAGCGGGCGTGGGAGAGGATCCGCGCCACCTTGTCCGGATCTATGTCCTGCTGCTCCCCGAGCGCAGTCAGGCCGAAGCGCTTCAGGTTGGAGCAGATGGCCGGGATGCAGCGCTCGTCCAGGCCATAGTCGGCGAGGCGGGTGCCCACCCCCATCTGCTGGAAGAACTGCTCGGTGCGGATGATCGCCTCCTCGATGCGCAGCGCCTTGTCCTCCCGGCTGGAGTGCCAGACCCGCTCGGCAAACTGGGCCAGCTTCTCCTGCTTCTGGGCGGCCTGCGCGCGCAGCAGGGAGGGCAGCACCACCGCCAGACTCTGGGCATGATCCAGCCCGTGCAGGGCGGTGAGCTGATGGCCGATGGCATGGGTGGCCCAGTCCTGGGGCACGCCGCGACCGATGAGGCCGTTGAGCGCCAGGCTGGCGGCCCACATCAGATTGGCCCGCACCTGATAGTCGGTGGGATCGCTCAGCGCCTTGGGGCCGTTATCCACCAGCACCTGCAACAGTCCCTCCGCCAGCCGATCCTGCACCTCGCCCCCCACCGGGAAGGTGAGGTACTGCTCTATGATGTGCACGAAGGCATCCACCACCCCGTTGCCGACCTGGCGCACCGGCAGGCTGTAGGTGGTGGTGGGATCCAGCACCGCAAACTGCGGCAGCACCAGCGGATTGTAGAAGGAGAGCTTGGCCTCCCCCCGGCTCACCACGGCGGCGGGGTTGCTCTCCGAGCCGGTGGCGGGCAGGGTCAGCACGCAGCCGAGCGGCAGCGCCGCCTTGATCGGTGCCTTGTGCTGCAGTATGTCCCAGGGATCCTCCCCCTCGAAGCAGGCGGCGGCGGCCACGAACTTGGTGCCATCCACCACTGAGCCACCCCCGACCGCCAGCAGGAAGTCGATGCGCTCGCGTTTCACCAGCGCCACCGCCTCCATCAGCTGATCGTATCTGGGGTTGGCACCTATACCGGGAAACTCCAGCCACTCCCGCCCCGCCAGCGCCTCGGTCAGCTGCTCATAGACCCCGTTCTGCTTGATGCTGCCACCGCCATAGAGCACCAGCAGGCGGCTGCCGCTCGGTATCAGCTCGGACAGGCTGGCGATCTGGCCCGCGCCGAAGCAGATGCGGGTGGGGTTGGCATATTGGAAGTTGTACACGGCAGAGCCCTCGGTTGAATGCATGCAGGGGAATTGTGCGCCCGCACTCCCGCGAGGTCAAAAACGGGAGCTTGTTACCAAAATGGGGAGGCGGTTGTTGCCGGCATAGGTACTCAGCTGTGACTCTGCTATGGTGGTCACCGGGCAGGGCCATAGCCCCTCCCATCGTCATGGCGCCACCGCCGTTTCGCCATCGGGCGCCTCTCACGGGGTTCCGTTTTCTAGCCATAGGGTCTCAATCATGAAACTGAAACACGCATGGATTGCTGGTTTGTTTGCACTCGCATCCGCTACACAGGCCGCCGAGGTCATCACCAACGTGGCGATCACCCCAGGCCAGGCCCAGCTGGCGGAAGAGGTGACAGCCAAGGCCACGGTGACCGCCATCGACATGGCGACCCGCAAGGTCAGCCTGAAGAATACCGAGGGTGAGAGCTTCGATCTGGTCGCCGGTGACGAGGTGACCAATCTCAAGAACGTCAAGGTGGGTGACGAGGTCGCGCTCAGATACCTGCAACTGCTGGATCTGGAGCTGCTCAAGGGCACCGCCGGGGTGAGAAAACGCGTGGTGGAGACCGAGGGAGGCAAGGCCGCTGCGGGGCAGAAACCGGCCGCCGGCGCTGGCATGCAGGTCACCATCTATGCCGACGTCATCGATCTCGACAAGCAGCAGCAGACCATCAAGGTCAAGGGCGTGGACAAGACCCTCACCCTCAGGGTGAATGATCCGGCGCAGTTCGCCCTGATTGCCAAGGGTGACCAGATCAAGGCCGTCCAGACCACGGCCGTCGGCATCGGGATCGAGCCGCAGACGAAATAACCGCTCACATCCCCTTCACTCATGCACAGGGAGGGCCCAGGCCCTCCCTTCTTCATGCAGGGCGATCGGCGTCCATACCCTGATCGCCGCCGGGCAAGCGCTTGCCCCCCGCCACCAAAGATTGCCGTTTGAGCCATGAGCCGCGGCTTATGCGCTCTGCTTCTCGCCCGTCTGCTTGCCGCTGAGGCGATCCATGGCCGCCTTGAGCATGGCGTCACGCTGCTCGGTCAGCGCCTTGGTCTGCTGTTCGCGCTGCTCGCTCGACAGCTGCTGGTTGTCGGCCACCCCCTTGAGCTGGCTCTCGAGATCGTCAAATTTCTTGCGATCGAAGCCGAGCGCCTTGTCCACCAGCTGCTGCATCCCCAGGTTGTTGACGCCCCCCGTCGGGGAGGAACCCTTGCCACTCTTGGCCAGGTGCTCGTAGGTCAGCACCTGCTGTGCCTTGCCGGTCAGCCGCTGACTGGAGAGGCTGACCTGCTGCTCCCAGCCGCCGCCCTGCGGGCCGTCGTCTGCGCCTAGGGTGGCCAGGGCGCGGTTGTGGGACGCACTCTGGGCGAGTTGCTGACCATAAGGTTTGATATCCATGAAGGCTCCAAGCTGTCTGCCGATCCGGCGTGCGGGGAGGGATCCCCGTCATGACCGACAAGGTGAGCAAGTTACAGGCCAACTTGCCCTCCCCACCCGGATAGCAGTATCCCCATCACCGATCTGCTGCCGCAGGCGGCCATCTCAACAGATGTCACCAATAGGGTCAGTGCTGGCCATACAAAGATCAATAATGAACACGCGATCACAAAATAAACAACCACAGAGGCATACCATGCCGGCGCACAATACAGTCAGGACGCCGTATTGTGGATGATATGTTTGCAAAACCAATAATATGCAGACCAATTCACCGGCATCTTCCCCTTGCCGCATCCGGCCTGTGGCAACCCGCATCTCATCCCTCGCCTGACTCTCACTCACCTCAACGTTCGGGCAACCTCATGAAAATACATACCTTGAGTCTCCTCTCCGCCACCCTGATCGGCCTGCTGGGCACCAGCGCCGACGCCTGTACCGGCCTCATCGTCGGCAAGGGCGCCAGCGCGGATGGCAGCATCATGATCGCCAGAAATGAGGACTTTGGCGTCAACAACTGGAACAAGTACCTGGTCTTCCGCTCCGCCCAGCAGAACGAAGGCAAACGCTGGAGACTGGGCAATGGCCTGGAGGTGCCCATGCCCAAGGCCTTCCTCGCCTACTCCGCCATCCGCGACTGGGATGCCGCCACCAGCGATCCGGCCGGCAAGTATTACGAGGAGCGTGGCATCAACGAGTTCAACGTCGCCCTCTCGGCCACCACCAGCGCCGAGGTCAACGAGCGGGCGCAGAAGGCCGATCCACTGATCGAGAAGGGGGTCATCGAGGCCATCATCCCCAGCCTGATCCTGCCCCAGGCCAGGACGGCGAAGGAGGGGGTAGAACTGCTCGGCCACTACGTGGAGACCCATGGCGCCGGCGAGGGTAACAGCCTCTATCTGGCGGATGTGAACGAGGCCTGGCTGATGGAGATAGGCTCGGGCCACCACTGGATCGCGGTGCGGGTGCCGGACGACAGCTACGCCATGGTGGCCAACGGCCTGCGCATCCACGGCGTCAATCTCGATAGCCCGGATGTGCTCCACTCCCCCAGGCTGCTGGAGTTCGTGCGAGAGCACAAGCTGCTCGACAAGGCAGATCCGAGCGATTTCAACTTCGCCAAGGCGTTCGGGGTCATCGCCGACCCCTACAACGTGGACAGGGAGTGGCTCGGCCAGCAACTGCTGACCGCCTCCCACCAGCAGCCCACCCGTCAGGCGCAGTATCCGCTGTTCATGAAGCCCGATGCCCCCATCGCCGTGCCGGATGTCACCCGCCTGCTCAGCGCCACCTACCAGGGCACCCCGCTGGAGGGCAAGGCGGATCGGCCGATCCGCATCGATCGCCAGCTGGAATCCCACATCATCCAGCTGCGCAAGGAGATGCCCAAGGAGCTGCAGGGGCTGATCTGGCAGAGCTACGGGGTGCTGGCCGAGTCGGTGATGGTGCCGCTCTACAATACCCTTGAGAGCTACCCCCTGCCCTATAGCACCGGCAGCGACAGCTACTCCGATGACTCCGCCTACTGGCAGTTCCGCAGCCTGACCGCGCTGGCCAGCACCCAGCCGGACAAATACCTGCCGCTGCTGCGCGGCGTCTGGGGCAAGCAGAGCGACAAGCTCTACAAGGAGGTGGCGGTGCTCGACCAGGCGCTCAAGCAGACCTATGCCAGCGACAAGGGGACGGCGCTGCGCCTCGCGTCGGACTACTCCTACGGTCAGCTGGAGCAGAGCTATCAGCTGGCCAAGGATCTGCGCTACAAGCTGATGACGGATCTCACCAAGCGCAGCGAGAAGAAGTACTCGGAGGCGGAGTTCAAGAAGATCATGAGCCTCTGACCGGCTCGTCAAAACAGAAGAGGCACCCTGGGGTGCCTCTTCTCATTTCGTCAAACGGGGCAATCAGCGGCGGCTGATCTGGAGCGGACCGAAGGTCTGGGCCACCGGCATGATCTCGATGCTGTTGATGTTGACGTGGGCGGGCTGCTGGCTGACCCAGAGCACTGTGCTCGCGATGTCTTCCGGCTGGATCGCCTGCACCCCCTGATAGACGGTGGCCGCCTTGGCATCGTCACCGTGGAAGCGCACGTTGGAGAACTCGGTGCCGCCGCACAGGCCCGGCTCCACGTTGGTGACGCGGATGGCGGTGCCCGCCAGATCGGCGCGCAGGTTCAGGCTGAACTGCTTCACGAACGCCTTGGTGGCGCCGTAGACGTTGCCACCCGGATAGGGGTAGGTGCCGGCGATGGAGCCGATGTTGACCACGTGGCCGCGGTTGCGCACCACCATGCCCGGCAGCAGCAAGCGGGTGAGCAGGGTCAGGCCACTGATGTTGGTGGCGATCATCTGCTCCCAGTCTTCGAGGTCCGCCTTGTGGGCGGGCTCCAGCCCGAGCGCCAGACCGGCGTTGTTGACCAGCAGATCCACCTCTTGCCAGGCGACCGGCAGGCCGTCGATGGCGGCCTGGGTCCCGGCCTTGTCCTGCACGTCGAACACCAGCGGCAGGAAGTCATCCCCCAGCTCACCGGCCAGGGCGGCCAGCCGCTCGGCACGGCGACCGGTGCCGATCACCCTGTAGCCCGCATTCACCAGCAGGCGACTGATCGCCTCCCCGAAACCGGACGAGGCGCCCGTTACCATTGCTATCATCTGAACCTCCATTGTTATCATCTTGTTGAAACAAAAACGAATTCATTCATCCAGCCCGCGACCGCCCCTGCGCCAGAGGAAGGCCAGCAGGTGCAGCAGCAACAGGCCGCTGCCCCCCAGGGCGAACAGCAGGCCGGTGAGGGCATTGACCGAGGCATCGGCGCCGAACCACCACCAGGCCAGCCAACCCGCCAGCCCGATGACCAGGGTCTGGAGGGCGCAGGCCCGGCAGCGCCCGAGCTTGGCCCTGATGGCGGTGGCGAGGCAGTCGTCACAGCTCATGCCGGCCCCTCGATGCCGAGGCAGCACGGCTCATGCCAGCCCCTGCTCACCGGATCCCAGCGGCAGCACCAGCCGGTGCGCGTGCAGGCCTGGCCCGTAGTAATCCGGCAGCCGGAGTCGGGGGCGGAACCCCAGCCTCTGGTAGAGGGTCTGGGCCTCGGGGTTGGCATCGGCGACCTCGAGCCGGATGGCGCCCCAGCCCGCCTGCCGGCCCTCTTGGATCACCTGCTCCAGCATGCGGCGGGCCCAGCCCTGGCGGCGCACCGTCCAGCGGATGGCGAGGGTCTGGATCACCAGCCGATCCCAGCCCCTGTGCTCCAGCACGCTGAGATAGCCCATCAGCTGGGCCTTGTCGTCCAGCAGCAAGAGGGTACGCCCCTTGGCCTGGGTGAGCAGATAGTGCCAGCGGCTGCGGCCGAAGGCGACCTCGGGGGGAAAACAGTAGCGTTCCAGCTTAACGATGGCGCCCAAATCATCGGTTCGGGCGGCGCGCAGGGTCAACACGGGGAGTCCTTGTTCGGTTATTTATCCTCAGCACCAGAAATGCGACTTGTATCACAAGTTACCAAGGCGGCATATTAGGCACTGTAACCTCTTGTTTCCCCTCGCGCCATTGTCGTGCTTGTCGGTGCATCGAAGCCCACTGGGGATCCTGCCGTCCAGGCAGTCTGATCTGTGGAGCCGAAAATATGAGTACCTATGTCATCGTCGAGGAGCTGGGCGACTGGCCCTGCCATGCCGATTATCTGCTGACCGCCCGCACCTACCTGCAACACGGCCTGCCCACCACCGGTGGCCGCCCCCGCATCATCAACCTCTGTCGCAGCCTGGAGCACCTGAGCGCCGGCTATTACTGCTCCCTGCTGGCCCAGGCCCGCAGCCACCACTGCCTGCCCGGCCTGCAGGCCATCAGCGTGCTGCAACCCCAGCAGCCGCCGGCCAAACTGTGGCGCAAGCTGCAGGGCTGGCTGACCCGGCAGAGCGAGGACAGGATCCGGGTGCGCGCCATCTTCGGCCAGTGCGAGCAGAGCGAGCTGGCGGGGCTGGCCCGCTACTACTACGGCCTGAGCCAGCTGCCGCTGCAGGAGCTGACCCTCAAGCGCGGCCGCCACGGCTGGTCGGTGCGCCAGCAGCAGAGCCTGTCGCCGCTGGCACTGAGCCAGAGCGAGAAGGCGCTGATGCTGCAACACGCCCAGGCGCTGGTCGGTGCCGGGGATGAGGAGCAGGCGGCGCCGCGCTACCAGCTCGCCATCCTGATGGATCCCAACGATGGCCGCGCCAGCAGCGATGCCCTGGCGCTCGAGCGCTTCATCCGGGCCGCCGCCGCCCAGGGGATCCAGGCCGAGCTGCTGCCCCCCTCCGCCATCGAGCGGCTGCCGGAGTTCGATACCCTCTGGCTGCGCGCCGAGACCGCGGTCGGCCACTACACCTTCGAGTTCGCCCGCCGCGCCGAGCAGCTCAAGATGCCGGTGATCGACAGCTCCCGCGCCATCCTCGCCTGCAGCAACAAGCTCTACCTCTACGAGCTGATGGTGCGCAGCGGCGTGCCCATGCCGCCGACCATGGTGGTGACCCGCCGCGGCCGCCACCAGGTGGACGAGCTGGTGCAGCGCCTCGGCCTGCCGCTGATGGTGAAGGTCCCCGACGGCGCCCAGGGCCGGGATCTGGCCATGGCCAGCGACGAGACCCAGCTCGCCCGCCTGCTGGACGAGGGGCTGGGCCGCTCCGCCCTGCTGCTGGTGCAGAGCCGGATCCCCGCCGAGTTCGACTGGCGCATCGGCTTTCTCGACGGCTCACCGCTGTTCGCCTGCCGCCGCTTCCGGCCGGAGCCGGGCAACCGCATCCGCCGCCGCAAGCACCCCCTCGACCTGAGCCGGATCGAGGCGCTGCCGCTGACCGAGGTGCCGGAGCGGGTGCTGCAGACCGCCCGCCGCGCCGTGCATCAGCTCGGCAACGGCCTGTTCGGGGTCGACCTGCGCCAGCAGGGTCGCGACTGCGTGCTGCTGGAAATCATCGACAATCCCTGGATACGTGGCGATATTGAAGACAGAGAGGCCAAAGATCTCTACGAGCGCCTGGCCAGGGCCTTCCGGCAACGACTGGAGAACCGGGGGCAGAGCGCGGCAGGATAACGAGCAGGGTGGCAGAGGTGGATATGATGACAACGCAGTGGTGGGACATAGCGCCCCTTGGCTGGGACAACATCCTGGCCTGTCTGGTGTGTGGCGGCCTGGTCGGGCTGGAGCGGCAGTTGCACGGCAAGCCGGTCGGCATTCGCACCTCCTCCCTCATCGTGGTCGGCACCTACTGCTTCCTCGCCATCGGCGCCGCCGTCCGCCCGCTGCCCGCGGATCAGGCACGGGTGCTTGGCCAGCTCATCACCGGCATCGGCTTCCTCGGCGCCGGGGTCATGATGACCCGGGATGGTCAGGTGCTGGGGGTGACCTCGGCGGCCACCATCTGGATGCTGGCCGCCCTCGGCGCCCTCATCGGCATGGGAATGCTGCGCCAGGCGCTGCTGCTCACCGGTGTGACTCTGGGGATCCTGGTGGGGGTCCACTATCTGGAGACCAGCTTCAAGAGCCTGCGCCGTGGCGTGCACAACCGGCTCGAGCACTGGCGCAGCGGCAATGATCGCAGGGTCCCGACCAGCTCCCATCAGGAGGAGCTGGGCAGCGGCATCGAGAAGTGATGCCCCTGCGCCCGGCAACAAAAAGGGCTCCGCGATGGAGCCCTTTTTCATGTTTGTCCCGTCACTACTGCAGTTGCAAGAAGCGGCCGCTCAAGGGGGGCAGCGCCACCGTCAGGCTGCTGCCACCGATGGGGAGGCGCTCGCCGCTCTGCAGATCCACCAGGGCGCTGCCGCCGCGCAGCCTGGCCACCGGCAGGCTGTAGCTCTGGGGGGTGCTGGAGACGTTGAGCAGGTAGACGATCTGCTCCGCCGCCGTCTGCTTGATGTCGCCGTAGACGCTGCCCTCGGCCACCAGCTTGACCCGCTCCCCCTGATAGAGGGCGGGATGCGCGGCGCGCAGGGCCAGCAGCTCGGCGAGCCACTGCTTGAGCTCGGCCTGCTCACCGTCCGGCACGAAGCCGGTGACACCCGGCACCTTGCCGTCGCTGCGGGCCACGTGATCGTCGCACAACCCCTGGGCCGCACAGTCGCCGCTCACCTGCTGGGCAAAGCCCGGCACCTCGTCGCCGAACTCCTCACCGTAATAGAGGGTGATGGGACCGGAGCGGGCCGCAAGGAAGCTGAAGGCCGCCTTGTGACGCAGCCAGTAGTCCGCCGGATCGAAGTTGCCGCGCTCCAGCAGATCACCGAAGCGCACCAGATCGTGGTTGCCCAGCATCAGGTTCGGCATGGCGTGATCCGGGTAGTTCTCCACCTTGTTCCAGCTGGCGTCGAGCACGCTGGCCCCCTGCCCGCCCTTGCCGGACTCCTCCACCGCCAGCGCCTGCATCAGGCCGTAGCGCAGCGGGAAGTCGAACGCCGAGGGCAGCGCCGGGTTGTCGCTCGGGCCATAGGCCTGGGTGCGGATCTCGTCCGCCCCCTTCCACACCTCGCCCACCATATAGCCGAGCGTGCCCCACTGCTGGCCGGCCGCCTTGCGCGCCGCACTGGCCTGCTCGACCTCGGCGCGAATGGCGCGCCACTCATCCAGCCCGAGCTGGTAGGCCTGATCCAGCCGCCAGCCGTCGATGCCGTACTGCTCAACCCAGTGACGCGCCACCTCCTCGAAGTAGGCGAGGCTCTCGGGCTTGCCGTAGTCCACCAGCTGGCCCGGATAACCGACGCCGCCGCTCTTGAGGGCCGGCAGGCGCCCCTCGGGCGAGGGCTTGCTCACCCCGACCTTGTTGACGTGGCCGAACACCCCGTCGAGGAAGACATAAAGGCCGCGCTGGTGCGCCGCATCCACCAGCTGCTTGAGCTGGGCGTTGCTGCCAAAGTTTGGATCCACGTTGAAGAAGTCGCAGGCGAAGTAGCCGGTGGCATCCAGCCTGTCGTCGCCGCCCTGACCGGCGCAGGAGTCGAACACCGGGGTCAGCCAGATGGCGTTGACGTTGAGGCTCTTGATGTGATCCAGGCTGGCGATGATGCCCTGCAGATCGCCGTTGTGCCGGGAGGGACCGTAACCGACGCCGTAGTTGGCGGCGCCATCGCCGTCGACGAATGACTCCACCATCACCTGGTAGATCCTCAGGTTGCAGGCGGGCTGATCATCCCCATAGCAGGCGCGGCTGCTGGCCGCAGGAGGGGGATTGACGATCGGCGGCTGGGTCTCGGCGCTGGAGCCGCCCCCGCTGCCGCATGCCGACAATAACAAGGCGGCCCCGAGCAGACCGCCATAACGCAACTTTCCCTGTTTCATTGTCATCTTCCCGCTGTGGTGGCATGGACGCAGATGCGCCGCATCTGGGACCATGATAACGGTCGGAACGCATGGGGTATGTGACTGAAAACGTTATCTGGCTCAACGAGTTAGCATGTCAGCTCAGTGCAGGTTGCGCTCGTCGACGGGCTGGATCAGGTGATAGACCTCCTGGGCGGCCAGCACGCAACCCCCCGGCCACTCCAGCTGATGGCGGCGATTGATGAAGACCCGGGCGCAGTGGCGCGCCGAGGGGATACTGGCAAACAGCGGTTGCTCGCGCCAGGGAGTCAGGTCCAGCACCCCAGTGGTGCCGTCCGAGAGCACCACGAACAGGCACCACTCCCGCAGATACTCGACATCGAGAAAGACCGGCATGAATTCGGCTCCGATTGAGAGAGTTCGGCGCCATTATAGAAAAGCCCTTCTCCCCGCTTTGTAGCGGGGATCACACTAATCCCAGTCGTTTATGCTGTCTTTTTACCCTCTCGAAACTGCTCATTAAAAAATTAATATTATCAATAACTTGCTTTTCACCACCCCGCCGCAACCTTTCCCCACCCCCACTGTCATAACCCTGCAAGATAAGAAAAAGTGCCCTCGGATGGGCATCAAGAAATTGGCTTTATCAGGAATAACAATGACAAAAATAAGACATTGGCTGGGTCCATTTTGGCCCATCGCCATTTTTTCGGCGATCGCGCTCATCGCCCTCTCCGCCAGCCGGATAGCCCTCGGACTCTGGCAACAGGAGCGGGTCGATGCCGTCGCCGGCTGGTCACAGCTGCTGCTGCAAGGGCTGCGAGTCGACTTTGCCACCCTCTGCTGGCTGTGGGGCGTCCCCGCCGTCTTCACCCTGCTGCTGGCCGGCCCCCATGCCCTGGGCCGCGCCTGGCTGCAGCTTATCCGGGTCTGGCTGACGCTGGGACTCTGGCTGATGCTGTTCCTGGAGATCTCCACCCCCTCCTTCGTCACCGAGTACGGGGTGCGCCCCAACCGCCTCTATATCGAATACCTCATCTACCCGAAGGAGGTGCTCGCCATGCTGTGGGCGGGCCGCAAGGGTGAGCTGCTGCTGGCTCTGGTGTTCAGCCTGCTGACCCTGGGGGGAGGCTGGTGGCTGAGCGGACGCCTGATGCGGCACCTTAGCTTCCCGCGCTGGTACCTGCGCCCGGCCTTCGCCCTGCTGATCCTGGCCATCGGCTTCCTCGGCGCCCGCTCCAGCCTGGGCCACAGGGCCCTCAACCCCGCCATGGTGGCGTTTGCCAGCGATCCCCTGATCAACGCCCTGACCGTCAACTCCTCCTACTCCCTGTTCTTCGCCATCAAGCAGATGGGCAACGAGGAGAGCGCCGGCGAATTCTATGGGGAGCTGCCCAGGGAGCGGATCCTGGAGCTGGTGCGCCGGGAGAGCGGCCGCCCCGACCAGGATTACAGCTCCGAGACCCTGCCCAGCCAGACCGCCAACGAGGCCAGCTATGCCGGCAAGCCGAAGAACCTGGTGATCCTGCTGCAGGAGAGCCTCGGTGCCCAGTTCGTCGGCTCCCTCGGCGGCCTGCCGCTCACCCCCAACCTAGATGCGCTGTCACAACAGGGCTGGGCCTTCGAGCAGCTCTATGCTACCGGCACCCGCTCGGTGCGCGGCATCGAGGCCGTGCTCACCGGCTTTACGCCGACCCCGGCCCAGGCCGTGGTCAAGCTCGGCAAGAGCCAGACCAACTTCTTCACCATCGCGGATCTGCTCAAGCAACGGGGCTACAGCACCAGCTTCATCTACGGCGGCGAGAGCCACTTCGACAACATGCGCAGCTTCTTCCTCGGCAATGGCTTCACCACCATCATCGAGCAGAAGGACTTCGAGAATCCGGTATTCGAAGGCTCCTGGGGCGCCTCGGACGAGGATCTGATGGCCAAGGCCGACGAGACGTTCCGGGCCCTGAGCAAGCAGGGCAAGCCCTTCTTCAGCCTGGTGTTCAGCTCGAGCAACCACGATCCGTTCGAGTTTCCCGACGATCGCATCGCGCTCTTTGAGCAACCCAAGCAGACCCGCAACAACGCCGCCAAGTACGCGGACCATGCCGTCGGCGAGTTCTTCAAGCAGGCCCGCCAATCGGACTACTGGCAAGACACCCTGTTCCTGGTCATCGCCGATCACGACAGCCGGGTCAGCGGCGCCGATCTGGTGCCCATCCCCCGCTTCCACATTCCCGGGGTCATCGTCGGCGAGGGGATAAAGCCTCGCCAGGACTCGCGGGTCGTGAGCCAGATAGACATGGCGCCGACCCTGCTCTCCCTGATGGGGATAAGCGCCGACTATCCCATGCTGGGCAAGGATCTGACCCGCATGCCGGACGACTGGCCGGGGCGAGCCATCATGCAGTACGACAAGAACTTCGCCCTGATGCGGGGCAAGGACGTGGTGATACTGCAGCCGGAGCGGCCGGCCGAGGGCTATCGGTATGATGCCGCCAGTCAGCGCCTGCAACCGGCGCCCCAGCCCGATGAGCTCAAGGAGGCGGCGCTGGGCCTGGTGCTCTGGGGCAACCTGGCCTATCAGCAGGGACTCTACCAGACGGCGCCGGACAGCCGCCTGGTGCTCAACTGAGGGTCAGCCACCGCCAGAAAAAAACCGCCAGCAGGCGGTTTTTTTCTTCCCTCTGTGCGCCGCGCGGGCGCTCAGGGGTGGGTGAAGCAGGGCAGTGAGCGGCTGAATCTGTGCTCGAACACCAGGGAGGTCTCGAGGTGCACCACCTCCTCCCGCGAGGTGAAGTGATCGAACACGAAGTTGCGCAGGTGCTCGGTGTCCGCGACGCAGAGATGCACCAGGAAATCGTCCTTGCCACCCATGTGAAACAGGCTGATCACCTCGGGCAACGCCAGTATGGCATCGCGGAACGCATCGATGATCTGACGGCTGTGGCGCGCCAGCTGCAGGGAGACCATGGCCTGAATGTGGCCACCCAGCGCCTGATAATCCACCTCGCAGTGGGCCCCCTTGAGCACCCCATCCTGCTGCAGCTTGCGCACCCGCTCCAGGCAGGTGGACGGTGCCACCCCGACCAGGGCAGCCAGGTCCTTGTTGGTCATGCCCGCATCGCGAAACAGATGGGCCAGGATGTCCAAATCCAGTTGATCCAGGTTTCTCATCTTTACTCCTTGCATCGCTCAATTTTTTTAGACTCTGCCCGTAAACCGGGCCGAACACAACGCAGATTGACATCGTGGCGCCGCCCCCTATGCTTTGCCGCACTTCGCCACGACGCAAAAACACTCGTTTGACACCATGTCAGACTCGACAAGGAAATCCATGCATCCCTCCCACCCCTTCTGGAGCCTGGAGGTGCCACGCCTCGATGGCCAGCTCCTGCTGACCCCCTGCCCCGGCACCCAGCAGGTCCCCCCGGCGCAGGTCCTGGACCAGTTGCAACTGGCCGGGGCCCATGGGGTCATCAGCCTGATGACGGAGGCCGAGCTGGCCAGCGTCGGGCTGGAGCGGCTCGGCCCGCAGCTCGACGCCAGGGGCATGAGCTGGTTCCACCTGCCCATCGAGGACGACGAGGCCCCCGATGCCGCCTTCGAGCAAGCCTGGCAGCAGGCGCTGCCCCGGCTGATCGCCCTGCTGCGCGACGGTAAGCAGCTGGCCATCCACTGCAAGGGGGGCAGCGGGCGCACCGGGCTGGTGGCCGCCGCCCTGCTGATGACGCTGGGTCAGTCGCAGCAGGAGGCCATGGCCGCCATCCGGGCCAAGCGGCCCCGCGCCTTCACCCTGGCCTGCCATCGCCACTGGCTCGACGCCCTGGCGCACCGGCTGGCCGGCTGAGCCAGCGCCCTATGCCTTGGGTTGCTGGTAGGTGAACACCTTGCCGATGTCCTCCAGCCGGTAGCTGGTGAGCTGGTAGACGTAGTAGTTGAGCCAGTTGGAGAACAGCAGGTGGCCGTGGCTGCGCCAGCTGGCGCGCGGGGTCTGGCCGGGATCGTTGTCCGGGTAGTAGTTGACCGGGATGACGGGGGTGAGCCCGGCCGCCAGATCCCGCTGATATTCGCCATCCAGGGTCAGGGCATCGTATTCAGGATGACCGGTGACGAACACCTGGCGGCAATCCTTGGTCGCCGCCAGATAGACCCCCGCCTCCTCTGACTCGGCGAAGATCTGCAGATCGGTGTGGGCGCGGATGAGATCCCCGTCGAAGGCGGCATAGCGGGAGTGCGGCGCGACGAACTCGTCATCGAAACCGCGCAGCAGCGGCTCGTGCTCGTCGAGGCGGTGGTGGCGATAGACCCCGGACAGCTTCTCGCCGTGGGTCTGTTTCTCCATGCCGTACAGCGCCTTGAGCGCCGCCTGCACCGCCCAGCACAGGAACAGGGTCGAGGTCACGTGCTGATGAGACCACTCGATGATCTCGACGATGCGCGGCCAGTAGACCACCTCCTCGAACTCCACCAGCCCGAGTGGCGCCCCCGTGATGATCATGCCGTCGTAGTTGTTGCCACGCACCTGCTCGAAGTCGTGATAGAAGTTCTCGAGGTGCGCCTGGGGCGTGTTCTTCGACTCCCGATCGTCGATGCGCAGCAGATCCACATCCACCTGCAACGGCGAGTTGGAGAGCATCCGCATCAGCTGGATCTCGGTCTCTATCTTCTTGGGCATCAGGTTGAGGATGAGCACCCGCAGCGGACGGATGTTCTGGGTGACGGCCCGGGATTCCGTCATCACGAAGATGTTCTCCTGCCCCAGCACTTCGGCGGCGGGCAACTGGTCCGGGATCTTGATCGGCATGCTGACTCCCTGTACTGCATCGGTAAATATGTCTGGACATCTAGAAGCCTATAATAAAGCGCCCAGCCTGTCATCAGTTACCTGTGCATTCGTCCTCCCTCGACGACACTGACAACAAGGGCGCCTGTTGGCGCCCTTGTATCACTTGTTCTTGGCCTTGTTGTGGCCCTTGCCGGGGTTATTGTCCCCGTGCACGCTGCTGTTTTCCTTGTTCTTGCCCTTGCCGTCACAGCCCTCGCTACTCACCTTGACGTCGCCGACCGCGATGCTCGAGCAGTCATCACTGTGCTTCTCTTTCCACTCGTCGGCTTCATCGCCGTCCACATTGATGCGCACGTCGTTGGAGTTGATCTGCAAGCCGGCCCAGGCGGGGGTGCCTACCAGCAGGGCCAGCAACAAGGCTGCGTGTTTCATGGTTATGACCTTTTTTTGAACAATTGAACAATTGGTGAGCATTTTACCCCACCTCTGTCATGGAACGTGACTGTTGCCACAGGAAAACATGCCCACGCTTAAGCCAGGGTTCACCCTTGTTACGGGCTGGTTAACAAAGAGGTGTCTGATCCTCATTCCGCTCCCGTCACGACGCCTGGATATCGCCAGCGGTCGAGGGAGCTTGGTACAATTCCCCCATGGCGCCTTCCAGCCAGCCTGTTCAACCCGAGGAAACCAGCATGCGTATCGAGATCATCAGCACGGGAGACGAGATAGTCACGGGCCTGGTGTTGGACACCAATGCCGCCTGGCTCAGCGCCCTGTTGCTGGAGCAGGGCTGGCAGGTGCGCCGCCGTTCCACAGTGGGGGACAACCTCGCGGATCTGAAAGCCGTGCTGCAGGAGAGCGCCGGGCGCGCCGAGGTGGTGCTGGTGTGCGGCGGCCTGGGCCCCACCGCGGACGATCTCACCGCCCAGGCGGCGGCCGAGGCCTTTGGCCAGCCGCTGACCCTGTTCCCCGACTGGCTCGCCACCATCACCGCGCGCTACGCCAGCCGGGGCCGTCCCATGCCGGCGAGCAACGCCAAGCAGGCCTGGCTGCCCCGGGAGTGCGAGATCCTCGACAACCCGGTCGGCACCGCCTGCGGCTTCCTGGTCCATCATTCGGCCGGGCACGGCCAGAGCCGGCTCTTCTTCACCCCGGGCGTGCCGTTCGAGTTCAAGCAGATGGTGCGCGAGCAGATCCTGCCGCGCCTCAAACAGCTGGCCGGGGCGCAGGCCGACACCGAGCTGCGCCGCTTCTACAGCTTCGGCATCTCGGAATCGGCGCTCAGCGACAAGCTGGACGCCACCCCCTGGCCGAGCGGCATCGAGCTCGGCTATCGCTCCTCTATGCCGCTCATCGAGCTGAAACTCATCGGTCATGGCGCCTCGGCGGCGGACATGGCGGCCGCCGAGGCGCGCCTGCTCGGCGAGACTCAGCCCTGGCTGGTGGGGCGCGGCGACCGGGGGCCAGCCAGCCAGATCCTGGCCCTGCTGGGGGACAGCCCACTAACCCTGTTCGAGGGGGAGAGCCGGGGTGCCCTGCTCGCCCTCTGCCATGAGCATTCACAGCTTAAGGCCCATTTCAGCGGCGAGCTCGCCAGCGAACTCGGCCAGTTGACGGGGATCGACAAGGGGCTGAGCCTGACCATAGGCATGGCGGGTGCGAATGGCGTGCCGCTGCTGCTGTGCGCCGATGGGCAACAGATCGGCCAGACGGTGAAGCTTAGCCACCCGGATCCCGAAGGCGGCCGCAAGATCCTCGCCTTCGCCGCCCTCGACATGCTGCGCCGCCACCTGCTGGGTGTGCCGGTGATCGCCGACTACCTCACCCTGCCGAGAACGGCGCAGCGGGCCGACTAAGGCGGATATTTTGGGTACCGGCTTGCGTCAGGGCCCCAGGCCGGCTCCCCTGATACACGAGACAGATTGGCGCCCAAGCCACGCTAGAAGGCGTTGAGCGCCATGCCGCCCTGGGTCCAGAACCCGGCGAGCGCCAGGGTCAGGACGCAGAAGGCCGTCTCCACCCCGCCCCCGCACCTGAGCGACAGGTAGGGCAGCCTAAAGCGCTGACGCATCGGCCAGAACAGCGGGATGCCGGCCGGGGTGAGCCAGTCCCCGAGCAGGTGGCTCAGATAGCCGATGATCAGCGCATCCTTCACCCCCACCGGCAGCAGGCCGGGCGCCTGAAACTGCGCCAGCCCCCAGACAGCCATGCCGACCGCCAGCAGGCTGTGGGTGAAGCCGCGATGGCCGAACAGGCGGGAGAGCGGCCCCGAGATCCAGGGCAGGCGCCGGCCGAGCAGGGAGTTGGGATGATCCAGATCGGGCAGCAGGGCGCTGGCCAGCGCCGCGGGCACTATCTGCCAGAGGCTGGCCTCGGCCAGTGCCGGGGTGAGCGGTAACTTGTGGGCAAGCAGGGCGCAGGTAACGGAAAACAGCAGATGGCCTTGGGCGGTCATGATGGCTCTATGGGGCAAGGGGATAAAGGACGGTGCTAAGCCCAACGGCGTTGGGCGGCAGATTAGAGTCCCTCGGGGCGCAATGAGCAAGGTGAATCGCGCCTCTGCCCCGATATTTTCAGCCATTTATCCCGAAATCGATGCCATAGCCGGCACCGGCCAACATTAACGACTCATACAGCACCCAATCAAGCCACCCCATAACCCCAAGCCGGGATCGCCGGAATAAGGGTCAATCCAGGCTCTTCTTGAAGCGGCGGGCGGCCAGGGTCAGCATCAGCAGGGTGAAGCCGAGCAGCCAGAACACATCCGGCAGCAGATCGGACAGCTCGCCCCCCCGCAACACCACCCCCCGGATCAACCGCATGAAGTGGGTGGCGGGCAGCAGCTCGGCGAGCCACTGGGCCGGCACCGGCATCCCCTCGTAGGGGAACATGAAGCCCGACAGCAGGATGGAGGGCAACAGGATGAACACCGTCATCTGCATCGCCTGCAACTGGGTCTGGGCCAGGGTGGAGATGAGCAGCCCCAGGGTCAGGCTGGCGGCGATAAACAGCAGGGTCGCCAGCAGCACCTGGCTCAGGGCGCCGTTGATGGGCACCGCGAAGATGAAGTGACCCAGGCCGAGAATGATGACCACCTGGATCAGGCCCACCCCTATGTAGGGCAGGATCTTGCCGATCATCAGCTCCATCGAACTGACCGGGGTGGTGATGAGCAGCTCCAGATTGCCCCGCTCCCGCTCCCGCACTATGGCCGCCGAGGTGAACATGATCATGGTCATGGTCAGGATCACCCCGAGCAGACCGGGCACTATGTTGACCGCCGAGCGGCGGGACGGGTTGAAGTAGAGCACGGTCTCGAAGGTGGGCGGCAGGGGCACCAGATCCGGCTTGAGATCGGAGAGCGGCATGGTGCGCAGGCCGAGCAGGGCCCCCGCGATCATGGTGTCAGAGCCGTCCACCAGCCACTGGCCCGCACTCTCACCGGCGCTGAGCCGGCGGCTCAAGTCGGGAGGCAGCACCAGCACGGCCCGCACCTCGCCCCGGGTCAGCGCCGCTTCGGCCTCCTGCAGCCCCACGTAGCGCTGCTCGATGCTCACCACCTGACTGGCCTTCACCGCCTCCACCAACAGCCGACCCGGCACGCTCTGGCTCATGTCCACCAGCCCGGCCGGGATGTGGCGCACGTCCGTGTTGATGGCGTAGCCGAACAGCAGCAGCTGGAGCAGCGGTATCATCACCACCATGCCGAACGTCAGCCGGTCCCGCGCCAGCTGCCTCAGCTCCTTCTGGGTAATTGCCCATAACCGCCTCAGACCGTCCATCGGCTTGCCCTCAGGGTTCGACGGGGCAGGATCATCACCGCCAGGGTGCCAAAGGTCAGCCGGTCTCGTGCCAGCTGACGCAGCTCCTTCTGGGTAATGGCCCATAACCGCCTCAGACCGTCCATCGGCTTGCCCTCAGGGTTAGACGGGACAGGATCATCACCGCCAGGGTGCCAAAGGTCAGCCGGTCCCGCGCCAGCTGCCTCAGCTCCTGCTGGGTAATTGCCCAGAGCCGTCGCAGGCCGTTCATGTCCTTGGCTCCTGACCGGTGCAGCTGACGAACACATCCTCGAGGCTAGGCCTGACCAGCGCCATGGCGGCGCCAGCCAGGGCCGGACAGGCCTGCTGCAGCCAGGGCACGGGATCCGCCAGCTGCTTGTCCACCAGCACCCGCAGCCGCTGGCCGAGCTGGGCGGCGGAGCGCACCGGCTGCAGTTGCAACAGCTGCTGCTTGAGCAGCCGCAGATCCGGGGCCAGCACCTCCACCACCTGGGTATTCATCCCCTCCATCAGCGCCTGGGGCGAGCCCTGGGCCCGCACCTTGCCCGCTTCCATGATGGCCAGCGCGTGGCAGCGCTCCGCCTCGTCCATGTAGTGGGTGGTGACCAGGATGGTGGTGCCCGCCTCGCTGAGATCGAACAGCTTCTCCCAGAAGTCGCGCCGATTCTGCGGGTCCACCGCCGAGGTGGGCTCATCGAGCAGCAGCAGATCCGGGCGGTGGATCACCGCCGCCGCCAGCGCCAGCCGCTGCTTCTGGCCGCCGCTCATGGCCCCGGCCCGACGCCTGGCCAGCTCGCTCAGCTCGTAGGTCGCCAGCAGCTCGTGCAGCCGGATGTTGAGAGGCGCGCCGCCCATGCCGTGGATCCGGCCCATGAACTCCAGGTTCTCCCAGCCGGTCAGCTCGTCGTAGAGGGAGAACTTCTGGGTCATATAGCCGATGCGCCGGCGCAGCGCCTCCGCCTGTTTCGGGATGGCGAGGCCCAGCACCTCGATGTCGCCGGCGGAGGGGGTGAGCAGGCCGGTCAGCATCCGCAAGGTGGTGGACTTGCCGCAGCCGTTAGGGCCGAGAAAGCCCTGGATCTGCCCCCTCGGCACCCTGAGATCCAGCCCGTCCACGGCGAGAAAGTCGCCGAAGCGGCGGCTCACGCCCTCAGCCCGGATCGCCAGTTCACTCATGGGAAGACTCCGCTGACGTCGGCACTCGATCGAGCGACGGCTCACTCATGGGAAGGCTCTGCCTGCACCGGCAGGCCGCTGGGCAAGTCCTGTGCCCCGGGCAAGTCTATCTCCGCCAGGTAGACCAGCCGGGCCCTGTCCTGCTCGTTGAGGGCGTAGTAGGGGGTAAAGGCGGGCTCCTTCGAGATCCAGCGCAGCCGGCCGGTGAGGGGCGCAGGCACACCGTCCACCCGCACCGCGATGGACTCGCCAATCCGGTAGCGGGCCAGCGCGGGCTCGGGCACATAGACCCGGGCGTAGGGCGCCTGATCTGCCTGCAAGGCGGCCAGCACGGCGCCCACCGGGACCCGCTCCCCCAGGTTGTAGGGCAGGCTGTCGAGGCGACCGCTGCGGGTCGCTATGATGGTGAGATCCGCCAACTCCCGCTCGGCCAGCACCACATCCGCCCGGGCCGCCGCCAGCTTGGCGGTGGCCTCGTCGATGTCCTCGGTCCGCACGCCCCGGGCCAGCTTGTCGAACTGTTGGCGGGCGCCATCCTGCTCGGCCAGGGCGCCGTCGCGCTGGGCGCGGGCCTTGTCCAGCTCGGAGGGACTCAACAACTTCTGCGCCACCATACGATCGATACGCCTGAAGTTGCGCTCGCTCTCGATCACCGCCGCCTGCGCCTTGTCGAGGCTGGCACGGGCCGCGGCTATGTCCTCCGGCCGCTCGCCATTGGTCATGCGGGCCAGCGCCGCTGTGGCGCTGGCCTCCTCGGCCCTGGCCCGGGCCAGCACCGCCTGCTGGCGGCTGTCATCGAGCCGCACCAGCAATGTCCCCTCGGCCACCTGGCTGCCCTCGGCCACCGGCAGGGCCCGGACTATCTCGTTGGCGGTGGCGGTCAGCAGCACCCGGTCCCGCTCCAGAGTGCCGAGGGCCGTGCCCTGGGTCGTGGGCTGGCAGGCGCTGAGCAAGCTAAGCAGGGTGGCCGACAGCAGGCAATGACGTCGCATCTGGGCTCCTTTCGCAAGCCATTTTCCCATCCCGAGGTGGTGGCACAGGGGAATGAGGCGCAATTGATACACTCGTCGCCAGCATACCCCTTGTCACCCTGGATTTCCTCCACCCAGCTCACCCATTTGCATTCAGCTCGTTGACCCGGAAAGAGAAATGCCCGAATACTGCGATTCTGAGCCGCCAAGACGGTCGCGGCTTGCGACAAGGATCCCGCCCTGGCCACCAGGGGAACCAGCCGGATCGGGACTAGGGAGAGCTGCCCCAGTGTTGAACAAAGAGTGGTTACTGTTATCGGCCGACATGACGCTGGTCTGCCTGCGCATCGCCCCCGGCCTCGCCCACCCCATCACCGAGGCCCAGGTCCTGTCCCTGCTGCTGGCGTCCAACTGTCGGCGCTATCAGCCGCTGAGCGAGGGGATCCGGCAGGCCATCGGCCTGCTCAACGCCCTGCTGGCCAACCCGGACGCCCGCCCCCATCCCCCCGTGCCCATCGCCCAGCGCCACGACGCCTGCGTGCTGGTGGTGATCGAGAAAGACGCCATGAGCGCCACCGCCCAGCTCACCGCGGACTGGGGCGGCAAATGGCTGACCCAGGCCCAGTTGCAGGACGCCGTGGTGGCGAGCGGCATCAAGCAGGGGCTGAGTGACAGCCTGCTCGCCGCCGCCATCCTGGCCAGCAAGGAGGCCGCGCCCGGCGCCCAGCTCAGGCATGTCATCGCCCTCGGCCGGCCGGTCGAGCACGGCCTGGATACCCGGCTGGAACGCCTGGTCGAGACGCCGGCCGAGCGGATCCTCAAGCCCCAGGAGCTGGATCATGGCAGGGTCGACATGCGCGATCTGGGCGCCCTGATCACCGTCAAGGCGGGTGCCCCGCTGATGCGGCGCCATCCCGCCACCCGGGGCATCGACGGCTTCACCGTGACCGGCCAGACGCTGCCGGCCAGAGCGGGCAAGGAGAGCCAGATGACTGTGGGGGAAGGCAGCTGCGTCTCGGCGGCGGATCCCGACCTGCTGCTGGCGAGCCGCAACGGCCTGCCCTGCCATGAGAAGAGCGGCATGCGGGTCGACGAGGTGCTGAGCGTCAAACAGGTGGATGCCCGCCACGGCCATGTCAGCTTCGAGGGATCACTGCTGGTCACCGGCGACGTCATGCCCGGCATGCGGGTCCAGGCCAGCGGCGACGTGGTGATCGGCGGCTTCGTCGAAAACGGCACCGTGGTGTCGGGTGGCAGCATCACGGTGCGCAACGGCATCATAGGCCGCAAGCAGGAGGGCAACGACGAATACCCGTGCCAGCTCAGCGCCGGCGGCGAGATCCACGCCAGCTATGCCCAGTACGCCAGGCTGGAGGCCGATGGCGACATCCATATCCAGAGCCAGCTCAGCCACTGCTACTGCCGCAGCGGCCAGGATCTCAGGGTCGGCGACAGCGCCATGCGCAAGGGCCACCTGATCGGCGGGATCAGCATCGCCAACCGGCTGGTCATGGCCCCGGTGATCGGAGCCTCGGCGGCGAACCGGACCCGGCTGCAGATCCTCGGCGGCTACTTCAGCCACAAGGAGCAGGAGCAGACCCTGCGCCAGCGCAAGCAGGCCTGCGGGGAGCAATTGCTCAAGCTGCAGGATCTCATCCTCAAGCTGCTGCAGTTGCCGAGGGAGAAGCGCAATCCCGAGACGGTGCAGAAGATCAAGACGCTGCGCATCCGCCAGCTCGACGAGGCCAAGTCGCTGAACGAGCAGCTGGCGGCGACCCAGGCACAGCTGCAACTGCTGATGGCCGGCATGAACATAGTCGCGACCCAGCGCCTGTTTCCCGGGGTCGAGGTGGAGATGGCCCACCATCACAACAGGGTCGACATAGAGCACGGCCCCATCAGCTTCGTCATCCGCGACGAGCAGCTGCAACTGACCCCCTATCAGGGCCACAAGTGAGGGGCGCCCCACCACCGGCCCGATCCATGGGACGCATGGCGTGATCCCGGCGGTGAATTTCGCTACACTCGGCCTCCCCTTGGCCCCATCGGGTGGGCCGGCCAGACTCAGGTAGTGAGAAGATGTACAAGCTGATCGCATTGGATATGGATGGCACCCTGTTGAACCCTCAGGGTCAGATCACCCCGCGCACCCACGCCGCCATCGCGGCGGCCCGCGCCAGGGGCGTCACTGTGGTGCTGACCTCGGGACGGCCGCTGGAAGGCATGAGTGCCTATCTGATCGAGCTCGGCCTCACCGGCCCGGATGACTATGTCATCTGCTACAACGGCGCCCTGGTGCAACAGGTCGCGGATCACCGCATCCTGCGCAGCCAGCTGCTGACCGGCGCCGATGCCCGCGCCATCGCCCACCTGGCCGATGAGCTGGGGGTGAACATCCACGGCTTCTCCGTCCGTCAGGGGCTGATCAGCCCCAGGGTCAGCACCTATACCGAGCACGAGTCCCGCCTGGTCGACATGCCGATCAACCTGGTGGACTTCGCCACCCTGCCCCTGGACGAGCAGATCATGAAGGTGATGATGATAGACCCGGAGCCCCTGCTCTCCCGCGCCATCAGCCAGCTGCCCGCCGAGCTCTACCAGCGCTACACAGTGGTGCGCAGCTCCCCCTACTTCCTCGAGTTCATGAACAAGCAGAGCAACAAGGGTACCGGCGTCGCCGCCCTGGCCGAGCACATTGGCCTCAGCGCCGCTCAGGTGATCGCGGTCGGCGATGCGGGCAATGACCGCCACATGATCGAATACGCCGGACTCGGGGTCGCCATGGGCAACGCCACCGACGAGATCAAGGGGCTGGCGCAGCACACCACGGCCCGCAACGATGACGAGGGCGTGGCCAAGGTGATCGAGCAGTTCATCCTGAACGCCTGATCCCTAAGGGGCATCCCTGGATGCCCCTTCGTTTTTCCCCTCCCGCCGAATGTTTAATATATCCACCACGCCTTGCCCACACTCCCCCGCCCATTGCCGCTCAGGCCCCTGATACAGGGACTCAAGACGGCTTAGTCATTATCATGATTAACATTTTTGCATCATTTCGTTTGACATATTGAACGGCCTTGGCAGACTGGGATCAGGATCCAGGCTGTCACTGCCCAGGCTGACCGACGATTCTGGCACCGCGGCAAGACCCGGATCCCATGACCATGCCTTGAGGCATGCCCTTGCTGCTCAGCCGCGGCAAGGGCCTTCCCAAGGCGCAGGATGAGACACCAGACAAGGATAGCCAAGGTGACCTATGCCCAACCCCAGTACCCATACCAAACCCGTCGTGTTGATGACCATGGGGGCCCAGCCCCGTAACGGCCACCCCTACCAGGTGATGACCCACAAATACATCACCCCCCTGGTGGAGATCAGCGGCTGCATTCCCCTGCTGGTGCCGACCTGCTGCGGTACCGAGGATCTGGAGCAGTACCTCAACCTGGCCGATGGCGTCTACCTGAGCGGCGCCGGCTCCAACATAGATCCCGCCCTCTACGGCCAGGAGAACCTGACCCCGGAGAAGCCGCAGGACAGAGACCGAGATCTGTTCGACATTCCCCTGGTGCGCGCCGCCATCGATCGCGGGCTGCCGCTGCTCGGCATCTGCCGCGGCATGCAGGAGATCAACGTGGCGCTCGGCGGGGACATTCATCAGAAGGTCTATTGCGAGCCGGGGTATGACGATCATCGGGAAGACGCGGACGATCCGGTGGAGGATCAGTATGGTCACAGCCATCAGGTGAGTCTGGTGGCCGGCAGCTGGTTTGCCGAGCTGATGGGGGAGGAGCAGATCCCGGTCAACTCCCTGCACGGCCAGGGGATCAAGACGCTGGCCAAGGGGCTGGCCCCGCTGGCCTATGCCGAGGATGGGCTGATCGAGGCCCTTCATGCCCCAGAGCTGCCCCAGTTCACCCTGGCGGTGCAATGGCATCCGGAGTGGAAGGCGACCGAAAACCCCCACTCCATCAAGCTGTTCGAGGCCTTCGGTGCCGCCTGTCGCCGGCACAGGATGCTGGCCGGCTAGTCGCCGAAACCCTTGCCCGTCAGCCTGGGCAGCGCCCCGCGATCGGGGCGCAGGGTACGGCAGAGATCCAGCCCCTTGAGGCCCCGCTGGACGTGATCCGGGGCCTGACCGAGCACCATGCCATTGCTGCGGTACAGATTGGCGTCGTCCAGCTCGAACAGCTCGCCGCCGATCAGCAGTTGTTGCCGCGCATCGACCCGCTTGCCCCGCTTCAGGGGCAGCGTCATGTCGGTCAGCACCTCGCCGCTGGCGCAGCCTTCCCGCCAGCGGGCCTCGTCGGAGAAGGGGGAGATGGCGATCTCGCGCCAGGATCCATCCCTGAACTCCATCCGGTACTTGTCCGTCAGCAGATCGCAGCCCGCCAGCGGCAAGAGCATCGCCAACCAGAAGATGTTCTTCAAACGCAATCCTTGTACTCCCTTGTCGACCCGCACCAGACCGCCATCCATCACCGCCTCTTCGTCTCGGCTGCCCGACAGACGCTGAGGCCTCTTCTGCCATGCGTCACAGCAGCAATTCTGCCAGCTCGCCGAGGGCGCAGAGCTCCACATCCGGCAGCAGTTGCAGCTGCCGCCAGGGCTGCTGGCGATCGTTGAGCCAGGCGGCCTTGAAGCCGTGCAGCAGTGCCCCCAGCACGTCCGTCTCCGGGTGATCCCCCACGTGCAGTATCCGGTCGGCCGGCAGGCCGAGCGCGGCCTGCGCCTGGGCAAACATGTCCGGCGCCGGTTTCATCCTGGCGCCCACCCCGGCCTTGCAGACCAGGGTGAAATAGTCGCTCAGCCCGGCCTGGGCCAGATCCAGGTTGCCGTTGGTGATCACCACCAGCGGGTAGCGCCCGGCGAGGCGTGCCAGCAAGTCATGGGTGGCCGCGCTCACCTCTATCTTCGAGCGCTCGACGAGGAAGCCGGCAAACACCCGCTCGGCCTCATGACTGGCCATCCCGGCCGCCATGCCCCCCTGCACCATGGCCTCACGGATACAGTGTCGGCGCGCCAGGCTGACATCCTGACGCAGCTCGGGGTGGGCCAGCAGCAGGCTGCGCTTGAGCGCCAGCCAGCGCGGCTTGTCCAGCATGGCGGTGGCCAGGTATTCGCTGCGCAGATGGGCCAGCATCCACTGCTCGGCCCGCACTATGGCGGGGCCGTTGTCATAGAGGGTGTCGTCGAGATCGAACGAGATGGCGGCCACCGGCTGCCAGCGGCGATAAAACTGCATGTGCTCTCCTCTGCTTGATGGCCGGGCCAGCCCGTTACTCACAGTCCCGGGGAGTCAGGATCCCGTTTGGCCCCGGCGGCTCGGACGCTGTCACACAGGTTGACAGCAGTCCGTGGCGACAGGCGTCACTCATCCTCCGGGGTGGCGGGATCCCGTTTGGCCCTGGGGTGGGCATTGTCATACACCTTGGCCAGATGCTGGAAGTCGAGATGGGTGTAGATCTGGGTGGTGGAGAGATCGGCGTGGCCCAGCAGCTCCTGTACCGCCCGCAAATCGCCGGATGACTCCAGCATATGAGTGGCGAAGCTGTGGCGCAGCTTGTGGGGATGGACGTGGGCGTTGAGCGCCTGCTTGTTGCCCCAGCCATCGAGCCGCTCCTGTACCGAGCGGGCCGACAGCCGCTGTTTGCGCTTGGAGACGAACAGCGCCTCGGCCTCGTCCCCCGCAAGCAATGGCCGCACCCTGAGCCACTTGTGCAGCCACTCCACCGCCATCCGCCCCATGGGCAGCACCCGCTCCCGCGAGCCCTTGCCGGTCACCTTGAGCTGGCGCTCGTCGAGCTTGATGTCCGCCAGGTTGAGCCCCACCAGCTCGGCGAGGCGCAGACCGGAGGAGTACATCAGCTCCATGATGGCGCGATCCCGCACCGCCAGCGGATCCTGCTCGTCGGTGATGTTGAGCAGCTGGTACATCTCGTCCACATCCAGGTTCTTGGGCAGCGGCCGCCCCTGCTTGGGGGTCACTATGCCCCTTGCCGGGTTGGCCACCAGCCGCCCCTGGCGCACCTGCCAGTCGCAGAAGCTGCGCAGGGCCGAGACCTTGGTGGCGAGGGAGCGGGGGGCGAGACCGGCCTTGTGCATCCGGGTCACCAGGCTGCGCACCTGGCTCGCCTCGAGCCGGGCCCAGTCGTCGAGACCGAGGCGCACCAGCTCGGCGGTCATGGCCTGCAGGTGCGCCTCGTAGTTGCTGCGGGTGTGGGGGCTGAGCTGACGCTCGACCCTCAGGTATTCGATAAAGGCCGTGAGTTCCCCCGCCAATGCGGGAGGCAGGGGCTCGGTGGCGGGTTGCGGCGTCTTAGCCACGAACCAGCTCGGGCAGACGCAGTTGCAGTAGGCGACCCAGCTGACCCAGCAACAGGGTGTCGTTGTGGGGGGCGAAGTGGCTGGGATCCGAGCTGGCGAAGGCCAGCACGCCGAGATCGCCGAGCCGCATCAGGGCCACCGAGTTGACCAGCACGTCGCTGCCAAACAGCGCCTGTTTCTCGCTCTGGTTGAGCCGGCCGAAGTAGTAATCCGATCCGGGCAGGCGCTGACCCAGCAGTTGCTCGAGCTGCTTGCCCTGTGCCAGGAAGCGCTGCTCCGGGCCGCTCAGCTGGAACTTCTTCGGGTTGAGCCAGAGCCGCAACTCGGTCAGCCGCAGCCGCTGCACGAAGGCCTTGCCCATGGCCACGCTCATCTCGAACAGGGTCTGGCAGCCGTAGAGCTCGCCATAGAGATCCGCATAGACCCGGAAGATCCGCTCATTCTCGCTGGCGACCCCCATCAGCTCGGTGATCTCCTGCTCCAGCTGATCGATGCGCTCGCGCTGTCGATCCAGCTGGCGCTCCACCAGGGAGACGGTGCCCTTGCGCTCATGGGGAATACGGATCCGGTCCAGCATGGCCGCGTGGCGCTGGAAAAACTCGGGATAACGGGCCAGGTACTCCAGCACGCTGGCTTCGTCCACCAGTGTCTCCTGCCGTTTGAGTTCGCTCATAAATTGGTTGGTCCATCATAGAAAAAGGGCACAGGGCCCTGACATTACCGCTTGGCAGGGCGGGGTTGCCCCCGCTCGATGCCTATAACTCTATCTGACCATCGAACACGTGCTCGGCCGGCCCGGTCATGTAGACCGGCTGGCCAGGTCCCTTCCAGGCGATGGTCAGCTTGCCGCCCGGCAGGCTGACGGTGACCCGCTCCCTGAGCTTGCCCTGGCTGATGCCGATCACCACGGCCGCGCAGGCGCCGGTGCCGCAAGCCAGGGTTTCCCCCACCCCGCGCTCAAACACCCGCAGGCGGATTTCGGTGGCGTTGACCATCTCCATGAAGCCGACGTTGACCCGCTCGGGAAAACGCTCGTGCCGCTCCATGATGGCGCCCAGGGTCTGCACGGGCGCGTCATCCACCGAGGGCACCTCGATGACGCAGTGCGGGTTGCCCATGGAGACGACCCCGCACATCACCGTATGCTCCTGCGCCCGCAGCAGATAGGTCTTCTCCGCCTTCTGGGCACGGAATGGTACCTTGCCCGGTTCAAACTGGGGCACCCCCATGTTGACCGTGACCTGGTTCTCCCCCTCCAGCTGCAGGGTGATGCGGCCACGGGCCGTGCTGACCGCGATGCGATCCCGGTTGATCAGCCCCTTCAGCCGCACGAAGCGGGCGAAACAGCGCGCCCCGTTGCCACACTGCTCCACTTCGCTGCCATCGGCATTGAAGATGCGGTAGTGAAAGTCGAGCTCAGGATCATAGGGCGGCTCCACCAGCAGCAGCTGGTCGAAGCCGATGCCGAAGTGGCGATCCGCCAGCTTCTTGATGACGTCATTGCTGAAGAACACCTTCTGGGTGACACCGTCCACCACCATGAAGTCGTTGCCCAGGCCATGCATCTTGGAAAAATCTATCAACATCCTGCGTTCCTGTACCGTTAATCACGCTCTCACATGGAGGAACGCTTGGAATCCCGACCGGCAAACATCATCACCGTCTCGCGTGCCCGTGCCTTGCTCAGGGCAGCAGGTGCTCGCCCTGCCAGAGCGATTCCAGCGGCTCGCGCTCCCGGATGAGGAACGCCTTGTCACCGTCCACCAGCACCTCGGCCGCACGGGGACGGGTGTTGTAGTTGGAGGACATGGTGAAGCCATAGGCACCGGCGGAGCGGACCGCCAGCAGGGAGCCCTCGGCTATGGCCAGGGTGCGCTCCTTGCCGAGGAAGTCGCCGGTTTCGCACACGGGTCCCACCACATCGTAGACCGCCTTCTCATGGGACGTGCGGCTATCCACCTCGATGATGTTCATCCAGGCGCCATAGAGGGAGGGGCGCAGCAGATCGTTCATGCCGGCGTCGATCAGCGCGAAGTTGCGGGTCTCCCCCGGCTTGAGGTATTCGACCCGGGTCAGCAGCACGCCGGCGTTGGCGACGATGGCACGGCCCGGTTCGAACAGCAGGGTCAGCTCCCGGCCCGCCAGCTTCTGCTTGAGCGCCTGCGCATATTCGGTGGGATGGGGTGGCTGCTCGGCGCCGTAGTTGACCCCGAGGCCACCGCCCACGTCCAAGTGATGGATCTGGATGCCTTCGGCGGCCAGCTCATCGATCAGCCGCAGCAGCTTGTCCGCCGCCTCCATGAAGGGAGTCAGTTCGGTGAGCTGGGAGCCGATATGGCAATCCACCCCCTTGATCTCGATGTGGGCCATGGCCGCCGCCTTGCGGTAGATAGCCGGGGCCTGCTCGATGGGGATGCCAAACTTGTTCTGCTTGAGCCCGGTGGAGATGTAGGGATGGGTGCCGGCATCGATATCCGGATTGACCCGCACCGAGACCCGTGCGGTCTTGCCCATGCTGCCGGCCACCCGGTTCAGGCGCTCCAGCTCGGCTTCCGACTCCAGGTTGAAGCAGAGGATCTCTTTTTCCAGCGCCAGCCGCATCTCGGCCTCGCTCTTGGCCACGCCGGAGAAGACCACCTTGGCGGGATCACCCCCCGCCGCCAGCACCCTGGACAGCTCGCCGCCGGAGACGATGTCAAAACCCGAGCCCAGGCGGGCCAGCAGGTTGAGCAGCGCCAGGTTGGAGTTGGCCTTGACCGCGTAGCAGATCAGGTGGGGAATGTCGCCGGCCGCCTGATCGAACGCGTGCCAGTGACGCTCCAGGGTGGCGCGGGAGTAGACATAGAGCGGGGTGCCATGTTGCTCGGCGAGCCGCTGCAGCGGCAGCTGTTCGGCCTGAAGCTGGCCGTCGGCGTCGTAGTTAAAGTGATCCAAGGGGCGGTTCCTTCCTAGATTATTGCGGCGCGGCCTCGGGGGCAGCTTCTGCGGTCGCCGGCGAGGCGGCTTGCGGTGTACTCTCTGTCTTGGGCTGTGCCGGTGTCTTGGATTGCTCGGTAGACACGGGTTGCTCGGCTGGCGGCATATAGAGTGGCCCCGTCAGGCCGCAGGCGGCCAACCCGAGCGACAAGGACGCGGCAAACAGGCACTTGGTAAACTGGCTAATCATAATGGTTCGCTGCGAAAAAATTTTTGGCCCTCTATAATCGCACTCACATTGTTAAAAGCAACAGGATAAACCGATGAAGGATCACGAGTATCACGCCCTGACCGACGCCTTTTTCCAGTATGTGGAAGACGTTATCGACGAGGGTTATCCGGATATCGACTGCGAACGCGCCGGCGGGGTCTTGACCCTGAGCTTCGAGAACAAGACCAAGGTCATCATCAACAAGCAGGAACCCCTGCACCAGATCTGGGTCGCCACCCGCGAGAACGGATTCCACTTCGAGCTGCACGGCGACAACTGGATCGACAACCGCTTCGGCGACGAGCTGAAAGCCCTGCTGACCCGGGCCTGCACCACCCAGGCGGGCGAGCCCGTACAGTTCCCATGATGGACCCGCATCCCATGATCGATCTGCATCCTCATGGCGCCCGGCACGCGGTGATCTGGCTGCACGGGCTGGGGGATTCGGGGGCCGGGCTCGCGCCCCTGGTCGATGCCCTTGATCTGCCCGCCAGCCTGCCGGTCCGCCATCTGCTGCCCGATGCGCCGGAGCGGCCCATCACCATCAACATGGGCTACAAGATGCGCGGCTGGTACGACATCAAGAGCTTCGACAACCCGGCGGATCGCGCCGTGGAGTCCCATGTGCGCGAATCGGCCACCCGCATCCAGGGGTTGCTGAACGACCTGATCGCCGAGGGCTTCGCCCCCGAGCGCATCATCCTGGCCGGCTTCTCCCAGGGGGGGGTCATCGCCTCCTTCACCGCCCTGCGCTCCCCGACGCCGCTGGCGGGCCTGCTCTGCATGTCCACCTATCTGGCGGCGCCCGATGTCCTGCTCGGCGAGCTGAGCGAGGCCGCCCGCGCCCTGCCCATCTGCTACATGCACGGCATCTATGACGACGTGGTGGCGCTCTCCATGGGCTGGGACGCGAAGAACCGGCTGGAAGCGGCGGGGCTCAGCCTCGAGTGGCACGAGTACCCCATGCGCCACGAGATCTGCCGCCCTCAGCTCGGCGACATTCGCAGCTGGCTGCTGGCCCGCCTCGACGCCTGAAACCGCTCGACCACAAATTAAGACAACGGCCTGCATCTGCAGGCCGTTTGCGTCTCGGCGGCGTGGATTGGGCGACTGGGCGCTCAACCCACCTCGCGGGCAGGGCCCGGATTGTCCCGCTGCGGGCTCTGGCTGCGGTAGGGGATCACCTCCAGCGCGTCTCCCATCAGCACGATCTCATAGTACTGGGGCAGGTTGAAGTTGCTGAACTGGCCCGCGTTGCTGAAGCGCTCGTGGCCCGAGGTATAGAAGCGGTTCACCCCCTGCACCAGCTCATCCTTGTTGCCGGCGAAGTGCTGGTAGATCTCCACCCGGTTCGCCTCGTCCAGGATATAGATGTTGGTGCCCGCGTCTCTGGTGTCGAAGAAGAACTGCACCAGCCCCTCGCTGGCATAGGCATCGACGATGCCGGGCAGGTGCTGGCTGTGGGTCTTGTCGAGCCGCAGCGGCAGGTGATCCAGCTTGTTGTGGGAGATGTGGCGGTAGAAGTCGATGGCGTTTTCCAGCTTCTTGACCGAGACCCCGCGCCGCTCGAAGAAGATGCCGTACTTCTCTTTGCCGAGCGCCAGGGTCTTGACCAGTTGCTGCTTGTCGCGGGCGAGCCGCAGTTCGATGCACTCGGCCAGCAGCAGCTGGAAGCGGGAGCGCACCAGGGAGCGGAAGTGCTGGCTGTAGCAGAACACCTCGATCATCTCGGGGGCGGCGGCATCCTGGTGCATCTTGCCGAGTATGGTGGTGAGGGCGTCCACCACCGCCTCCTCCCCCTGGAAGTGCAAGGTACGGATCTCGCTCCAGGAGTTGCGATAGACCAGATCCACCGAGCCCACCAGGCACTCCTGATTGCGGCCGAACGAGAACACATCGGCGGCGTTGGCGTCGAACTCGATCACCTGCCCCACCCAGTGGCTGGTGGGATCCGTCTCCAGGTTGAGGAAGATGGAGAGCTGATGGATCTCGCAGGGGCGGCTCAGGGCCAGGTTGGTGGCGCGCGGATACTTGACCGGGAAGGTGCCGGACAGATCGCGACAGAACTGGTGCAGGTTGTCGATGTGCAGATCCGAGCCCTGATTGAACAGGTGCACCCGGGACTCGGGCGTCAGCAGGCCGTTGAAGTAGGCCCAGGCCATCAGCTTGCTGATGTAGCCGTTATATTCGAGCGGCGCCCGGCCTATGATGTCCGCCGGCTCGAGGGAGTGCTTGTAGAGATACCAGCCGGCGCGGTTGAGGCGGCCGTGGGGCACCTGCACCAGGCTGAGATCCGGCTCACTCAGATCCGGCGCTATCTTGAGGTTGATGCGCTGCACCTTGCCCGGCAGGCTCTCGAACGCGGCATAGAGCTTGCGAGACAGTATGCCGATGTCTTCCGGGTTGATGGACTCGCTGATGTTGTTGCGGCGGGCGAACTGGATCAGGTTGCGATAGCTCTGCATCAGGGCTTCCAGCAACTCGGCGTAGGCCACCTTGACGTCCTCGACCTTCCACTCCTGGCGGTGATCCAGATGGTGCAGCCGCTCCGGGCTCCAGCCCCAGTAGGCCACCAGCTGTGCCATCTGCTCGCGACGCCAGCTCGGGGAGTGCTCCTCCTTCGGGTGACTGAGACCGTCACACACCTTGAGATAGAAGCAGCGACGCACCAGATCCAGGCGCTGCATGTCGCCGATGGACTTGAGGTAATTGGTCACCTTGTCCAGCATCAGGCAGTAGTTGTCGAGCCGGTAGTGCATGCCCTCGTTGTGCTGGAACCAGTCACGGCTGGTCACCGACAGCAAACGGGTATCGGGATACTCGTGGGAGTAAGCCTCCATCAGCACCGACTTGAGCACCGCCTTGTAGGGGGAGTCGATGCCCTTGTAGAGCTGCCACAGGGCAGAGCCGAAGTACTCCTCGGCCGGAATGCGATCGAAACCACCGAGATCGAGCCAGTCATCCTGGCTCAGCTTGCCGTGGGCAAACAGGCCATTCACATACTCGTCGTAGTGATCGTCATACTCGGCGGGCACCAGATACCAGAGCAGGCGCTTGCCGGCGATGTGCATGGCGCTGCGGTAGAACTCGTCGAGCAGCAGCAGGTGCTGGGCGCTGCCACAGCTTTCACCCTGCATCTGGGCATCGTTGCGCTGACGGAACTTGTCTTCCGGGATCAGGAAGAAGTTGAGATCGACCCCGCGCTGCTCGGCCCACTTGGAGAGTTGCTGGCACTTGAGATCCAGCAGGGCGAGCCGCTCCTGCGACAGCCCCGCCACATGGCAGACCCAGATGTCGAGATCCGAGTGGCAGCACTGGCCGATGGACGAGGTGCTGCCCATGGAATAGAGGCCCTGGATCGACTTGTCGTGGGTGCTGAGGCCGCCCTGACAGTTGGCGTTCTGGCACAGATCCTGGATGAAGGCCTGCTGGGCCTCGTTGGCGACAAAACTCCAGATACCATGAGGCACATCCCCCGCCACATAGCCGGGCAAGAGAGGATGATTGAAGTGCAGCATGACCGGCAGCAATTGGAAGACCTGCTGCCCATAGCGACTCATGAGATCCAACGCCCGTTGCGTCTTGAGACGATTGAGTTCGTCGTAGCGCACCACCAGCGTGTCGAGTTTTACCAGCAATGCCCTACCTATGATGGGGGAGACAAATGACGCACCAAAACGGGGAGACGTCAAAAAAGTGTGATCATGTTAACAATGCAAACTGCCGTGGTAAACAAGCCCGCACTGAATCACCGGATTATTTCTGGCGGGCTCCATAACGGTATCAATGGAAAGCAATAAAAGTTAATAATTTCATATCGTTAACATATCATCCTGACTTAATGAAAATCATTTTCAGCCACCTTTTTTGAACCTGGCCCCGCTTTTGCCGGCTGTGCCATGAAAGCCCCTGCAAAGGGTGGTAAGATCGTTTTCCTTCTAAAGATGAAACAACTGATTGATATGGCAGCCCGAACCCTGAGAATTGCCACTCGCAAGAGCCCACTGGCCCTGTGGCAGGCCAACTTTGTGAAAGATCGGCTGGAAGCCCTCTATCCCGATCTGCAGGTCGAACTGGTGCCCATGAGCACCCAGGGTGACAAGATCCTGGATACCCCCCTCGCCAAGGTCGGCGGCAAGGGGCTGTTCGTCAAGGAGCTGGAGACTGCCATGCTGGAGGGGCGTGCCGACATCGCGGTCCACTCCATGAAAGACGTGCCGGTGGAGTTCCCGGAAGGGCTCGGCCTGCACACCATCTGCGAGCGGGAAGATCCGCGCGATGCCTTCGTCTCCAACCGCTTCAAGCAGCTCGACGCGCTGCCGCAGGGCGCCGTGGTCGGCACCTCCAGCCTGCGCCGTCAGTGCCAGCTGCGGGCTGCCCGCCCGGATCTGGTGATCCGCGACCTGCGCGGCAACGTCAACACCCGCCTCGCCAAGCTGGATGCCGGTGAATATGACGCCATCATACTCGCCGCCGCCGGCCTGATACGGCTGGAGATGGCAGACCGCATCACCGCCTTCATCGAGCCGGAGCAGAGCCTGCCCGCCAACGGTCAGGGTGCGGTCGGCATCGAGTGCCGCCAGGACGATCACGAGCTGCACGCCCTGCTGGCCCCGCTGGAGCATGCCGAGACCCGGATCCGGGTGCTGACCGAGCGCGCCATGAATCGTGCCCTGCAAGGGGGCTGTCAGGTCCCCATCGGTGCCTATGCCCTGGTACAGGGTGATGAAGTCTGGTTGCGCGGCCTGGTGGGCAGCCCGGATGGCCGTCGGGTGATCCGGGACGAGATCCGCGGCCCCCTTGCCGATGGCGAGGCGCTCGGCGACGCCCTGGCCCAGCGCCTGCTGGCCGCCGGTGCCGACGCCATCCTGGCCGAGGTCTACCGCCCATGAGCGCGGGCCGGGTCAGGCCACAACCGTTGGGCGCGGCCTGATGATCCCGCTGGTGGTGCGCCCTGCCAGGCAGGCCGACGAGCTGGTGCAGTTGCTGCGCCGGCACGGCCACAGCCCGCTCTGTTGCCCGTTGCTGGAGACCCGGCCGGGCGACGAGCTGTCCCGCCTGCCCGCCTTACTACCGACGGCGGACATCATCATCGCCGTCAGCGCCCATGCAATTCATTTTGCTCATCATTTTCTGTTGCAAACTGGTCTGACCTGGCCACATATTGAGTACTTTGCGGTCGGTCAGGCCAGCGCCGACGCCTTCGCCGAGGTGGGGGTCAAGGCGCAGAGTCCGCAGGATCCTCGCAGTGAGGGACTGCTGCTGCTGCCGGCCCTGCAAGCGATGACCGGCAAACGGGTGCTGATCCTGCGCGGCAACGGTGGCCGGGATCTCATCGCCCGGGAGCTGGCCTCACGCGGCGCACTGGTGCACTATTGTGCCACCTACGAGCGCCATTACCCCGAGCTCGACGGAAACGAATTGACTCGCCACTGGCAGACGGCCGGGCTCGACAGCCTGCTCATCACCAGTGGTGAACTGCTGCAACGGCTGCTGGAACTGGTGCCAAGCCAGCAGCAGCCCTGGCTTCATGACCGCCTGTTGGTGGTGCCCAGCCCCCGCGTAGCCGAACAGGCCGAGGCGGCTGGTTTTACCCGTATCGTGATTGCCCAAGGTGCATCCAACCAGGCCCTGACGGCCGCCCTGGAACTGAGGAAGATGGAATGACTGATCAGCAAGAAGTCCAGCCGAACGCCGCGGCCCCTGCCGCACCGGCGCTCGAGCCCAAGAACGGCAAGCACCGCTCCGGTGCACTCCTCGGCGGCGTCGCCATCCTGCTGGCCCTCGGGCTGGCCGGCGGCCTCTATCTGCACGGGCACCGGAACGCCGTCGCCCAGCAGGCCGAGCTGAGTGCGCTCAAGCAGCAGCTGGCCGAGGTCATGGGCAAGCTGGATCAGAGCAACAGCAAGGATGCGCAGCAGCTGGCCGTGCTCGGCAAGAGCCAGCAACAGCTGCAGGAGGCGCTGGACGGGCTGCAGCATAGGGTGCTGGATCTCAACGACAAGCGGCCCAACGACTGGATGCTGGCCGAATCCGAATACCTGGTACGCATGGCGGGCCGCAAGCTGTGGCTCGAGCATGACCTCATCTCCGCCATCACCCTGCTCGGCAACGCCGACGAGCGGATCAAGGCGCTCAACGATCCCAGCCTGATGCCGATCCGCAAGGCGCTGGCGGAAGACATCGCCCAGCTCAAGGGCATGCCGCGGGTCGACCGCGAGGGGCTGACCCTGAAACTGGCCGCCCTCTCGGATCAGATCGAGCTGCTGCCCCTCTCCACCGTCAGCATGCCACAAGCCAAGGCCGAGCCGGATCAGGCGGTCAGCACCAGCCCGGACGAATGGCAGAGCAACCTGAAGAAGAACTGGGTCAAGTTCACCGAGAACTTCATCACCATCCGTCGCCGCGATGGCGCCGTGGAGGCGCTGCTCTCCCCGCAGCAGGAAATCTTCCTGCGCGAGAACCTCAAAACCAAGCTGCTGCAAGCCCAGCTGGCGGTCTACCGCGAGCAGCAGGCGCTGTATGAAGACAGCCTGGACAAGGCCCAGCGCTGGCTGACCCAGTACTTCGACGTCGACAACAGCGCCACCCAATACATGCAGTCCGAGCTCGACAAGCTCAAAGGCGAGCAGATCCAGTTCGACTATCCGGATCAGTTCAAGACCCAGGCCATGCTGGAGCAGGTGCTGAACGAGCGCCTGCAACGCATCCTGGCCGGCAACTGAGGAGACGCCCATGATTCGTCTGATCCTAGTGGTGGCCGTGATGGTGGCGGGCCTGATGTTCGGCCCCGAAGCCTCCGGCAACAAGGGCTACGTGCTCATCTCCCTCGGCAACTACACGGTGGAGTCCTCGGTCACCAGTGCCGTGATCCTGGCGGTGCTGTTCTACGGCGCCCTGCTCGTGCTGGAGTGGCTGCTGAGCCGGGTGTTCGGCCTGCGCCGCAAGACGCAAGGCTGGTTTGGTTCCCGTCGCCGCCGCAAGGCCAACCTGCAGACGGTGAATGCGACCCTGGCCATGGCCGAGGGTCACTACAACCAGGCCGAGAAGCTGCTGATCAAGGGGGCCGACAACAGCGACACCCCGCTGCTCAACTACCTGAGTGCCGCCAGGGTGGCCCAGGCCCGGGGCGATGACGTGCGCCGGGATCACTACCTGCAGAAGGCGCAGGAGGAGAACCCCAAGGCCGAGCTGGCACTGACCCTGATCCAGACCCAGCTGCAGATAGAGCAGGGCCAATACGACAGCGCCCTCGGTCGGCTCGAGTCCGTCTACGCCCTCAATCCGCGCCACCCCATGGTGCTGGATCAGCTGCGCCAGGTGTATCTGGCCCGCCAGGACTGGGCGGCCCTGATCGATCTCGCCCCGGCCCTGCGCAAGGTGGGCAAGCTGACCCCCCAGCAGGAAGAAGATCTGCTGCATCAGGCCTGGACCGGTCGGCTCGAGGCCGCCGGCGAGGCGCTCGAGACCCTGCGCCCGGTCTGGCAGGAGCTGCCGCGCAAGCTGCGCCAGGATCCCGTACTGCTGGCCAGCTACGGCGATCGCCTGCGCCAGCTCGGGGCCGACGGCGAGGCGGCCGAACTCTGGCTGGAGGCGCTGCGCAAGCAGCCGGCCCCCGAGCTGTTCGCCCGCCTGCCCAGGCTCAAGCTGGATGACTATCAACCCATACTGACTCTGCTGCAAAAGCTGCAGGATCAGCCGGGCGCCGAAGCGGCGCTGGCCCAGGTCTATCTGCTGGCCGGCCAGCTGGATGAGGCCCAGCGTCTGCTGGAGCAGGAGGTCAAACGCGCCCCCAGTGCCGCCGTCTGCCACGCCCTCGGCCAGCTGATGGACAAGCGCCGCCTCACCAACAAGGCCAACGAATACTATCGTCAGGCGCTGGCACTGGCCGGGATCTGATCCCCTGCCCCCAGCACCAACGAAAAGAGGCCGCACAGTGCGGCCTCTTTCTTTGCTGACAAACCAGTACCAAACCAGCACTCAGGACGTCAGCCGCTCCAGCTCACCGATGAGCCAGACGGCCTCTTCCCGGTGCGAGCCGCACACGTCCTGCATGGGCCTGAAACCGCTGCACACCGCCGGGCGCTCGGGCTGGCCGAAGATCTTGCAGCCCAGCCTTGCATCGAGCTGGATACAGGCGACCCCGGCCGGTTTGCCCGCCGGCATGCCGGGGATGGCACTGCTGATGCTGGGGGCGATGCAGCAGGCGCCACAACCTTGACGACATTCCATGTGATGCTTTCCTGTGCATGGCGAAGCAGTCTATCAAAGGGCCGGGATTCCCCTTAGCCTTATCCCTTCGCCCCCCTGAAATAGTGGCCGGCCCGCCGAGCGGGCAACAAAAAGCCCGACGGCAGAAGCGGTCGGGCTTTTTGGTGACAGGAGGTTAGCGCATCAGAGGATGATGTCGCGCACCACGCTGTCCTTGCGATCCAGGAAGTGGATCGACTTGATGCGGCGGATGGTGCGTGACTTGCCGCGGATCAGCAGGGTCTCGGTGGTCGCCATGACGCCATTGCTGGTGATGCCTTCCAGCAGATCACCCTTGGTGATGCCGGTCGCCGAGAAGATGACGTTGTCATTCTTGGCGAGATCTTCCAGCTTGAGTACCTTGTTCACGTCGATGCCGAGCGCCTCGCAGCGGGCAATCTCCTGCTCGCCCAGGGCACGCACCTCGGGGCTGTCGCCCTTGACCTTGTGACGGGGCACCAGGCGCGCCTGCATGTCACCATCCAGCGCGCGGATCACCGCCGCCGAGATGACCCCTTCCGGGGCGCCGCCGATGCCATACAGCATGTCGACTTCGCTGTCCGGCAGACAGGTGAGGATGGACGCGGCCACGTCGCCGTCGGGGATGGCGAACACCCGCACACCCAGTCCCTGCATCTCCTTGATCGCCTTGTCGTGGCGTGGCTTGGCCAGGGTGATCACGGTCAGACGGGAGAGCGGCTTGCCGAGCGCCCTGGCCACGGCCTTGAGGTTCAGCTCGAGGGCCTGATCCAGGTCGATGGCGCCCTTGGCACCCGGACCCACGATCAGCTTCTCCATGTACATGTCGGGCGCCTTGAGGAAGGAACCCTTGTCGCCGACGGCCAGCACGGCCAGGGCATTGGACTGCCCCATGGCAGTCATGCGGGTACCCTCGATCGGATCGACCGCGATGTCCACGGCATCCCCCAGACCAGTCCCGACCTTCTCGCCGATGTAGAGCATGGGGGCTTCGTCGATCTCGCCCTCGCCGATCACAATCTCACCATCGATCTGGATCTGATTGAGGATATGGCGCATGGCCGCAACGGCCGCACCATCGGCGATATTCTTGTCACCACGTCCGAGCCACTTGTAGCCAGCCAGTGCAGCCGCTTCCGTCACTCGGGAAAACTCGATTGCCAGTTCACGTCTCATCGCATATCCAACCTTAGGAGCTCGAAAACGGGCGGCATTCTACCACAAGGGCAAACCTTTGCGCGCAAAAGTGGCGGATCGCCACATAAATCCCGGCGTTCACCGGACTGACACCAAACCGCCATCGGTTGTTCATGTTACGGTCACCCCGCTGTCATTTCCCCTGTCTAGCATGGCCCCGTCTTTGAAAACAGAAGCTTACAAACAAGGGATGATGATGAAAAAGCTGACAGTAGTAGCATTGGCACTCACCGCGGCCTTCCAGGCTCAAGCCGTCGAAGTCTATAAGAATGACTCCACCCTGCTCGATCTCTATGGCCGCATCTACGCCGGCCAGTTCTTCGGCGAGAAGAAAGAGCTGGATGCCAATGGCGACATCAAGAACGAATACAGCGACAAGCAGGGCGCCAACCAGTTCGTCCGCCTCGGTGCCAAGGTCGAGAGCGAGATCAACCCGGGTCTCAAGGCGCTGGCCCAGTATGAGCTGCAGATCTACATCAATGACAGCGAGAAGACCGTCAGCGAGAACTCCGACAACCTGCGCACCCGCCTGGCCTTCGCCGGGGTGGGCGCCGACTGGGGCAACGTCACCTTCGGCCGCCAGAAGGGCGCCCCCGGCATGCTGGCCGACTGGACCGACGTCTCCCTCTCCGACGGCTACGGCAACGACGCCCTCGGTGCCAAGACCGACACCTTCGCCACCAACCGTGCCGGCTCTGTGCTGAAATACTCGGGCCTGTTCAACGGCTTCCAGGTAGATACCAGCTACAAGTTCGATGGCGGTGACACCGAGGAGACCAGCAGCAAGGACAGCGACGCCGCCTACGGTGCCGCCGTTGCCTACACCTTCCCGTTCAACCTGGCGCTGGGTACCGCCTACAACGTCGGTATCCGTGACAAGAGCGGCGAAGAGGATGCCAAGCTGTGGCTGCTCTCCGCCAAGTACGACAACAAGGCCGTCTACGCCGCCCTGAGCTACGCCGACGGCAGCGACTTCCTGGCGACCGACAAGGATCACACCGGTTGGGAAGCGGCGCTCGGCTACAACTTCGAGAACGGCATCGGCCTGATGGCGCTGTGGAACAAGCAGAAGGTGGAAGAGGCAGGTCGGGACGACTACGACTCCATCGACTACTACACCCTGGGCGCCCAGTACAAGTTCAACAAGAACCTGCGGGTCATCGGCGAGTACCGGATCAACAACCTGGACAGCGATGACAGCGGCAAGCTGAACACCAAGGATGACTTCCAGCTGGCAGCCCGTTACGACTTCTAAGCGATACCTCAATAAAAACGGCGCGCAGACTCCTGCGCGCCGTTTTATTTGGCCCATGACTGCCGGGCGCGATTGCCTCAGCCGAGCGGCTTTTGCACCGACACCAGCAGCAGCATGGGGCGCTCGGCCTCCTCCGCCAGGGCCGGGTTGGCGGCGATCTGGGCGGCGCTCGGTCCCCACTCCTCCACCTGAGCAATCTGGAAGCCCGCGCCGATCAGGGCGTTGAGATAGCTGCCCAGGGTGCGGTGGTACTTGATCACCCCGTCCGCCAGCCAGTTGCTGACCCGCTTGCCCTCGGCCTGGTAGCCGTTGACGGGCCAGGAGCGACGCCCCTCGCCATCCACCAGCCAGCCCTGCGGCTGCGGGCAGGTGAAGATGGGATGCTCCACCGAGAACACCAGCCGGCCCCCCGCCACCAGCGCGCGATGGATCTCGGCAAATAGCGGCGCCACCTCGGGCAGGTAGTGCAGCGCCAGGGAGCTGTAGATCAGATCGAAGGGTTCGCCAGACAGCTCGAGTCCGTTCAGATCCCCCTGCCGGTAACAGATGGCCTCATCCCGGGTCAGCTCGGCGGCGCGGGCCAGCATCCTGGCGGAGAGATCGATCCCGAGCACCCCGGCGGCCCCCTGCTCCCGGGCCACCCGGCAGAACCAGCCATAGCCGCAGCCCAGATCCAGCACCCGCTTGCCCGCCAGCGGCGGCAACATGGCCTGCAGCGCCGGCCACTCCGGCGCTCCCGCCAGCCCCTGCCGGGAGCGTGGCAACTGGGCGTAACCCTCGAAAAACCCTTGGTCGTCATAGATATTTTGTGACATTTCACACTTCCTCATTCGAATCGTATCAGCCTGCTAGCGGAGCGGATGTCCATGAGCATATTCTCGCCTCCGCCAACACAGGCCAAAAAAAAAGCAGAGCACCCGGGTGGGCCTCTGCTCTGTTGCGAGCCCGCGCCATGGGGCGGGGCCAACAAAAAAGGCCATAGACATTGTCTATGGCCTGCTGTTTCACTCGTGCCAGTCAGGCTCGGGTCCTGACTCAATCAGGATCCGATAGGACTGGCACGATGAATGGGTGGGAGGCTCAGGCCTCCCCAGGCTCCGGACAATGCCTCATCGTGCGCATCTGTTCGGAGTTCACTCGGGTCACACGTTGATCCGAGGCATAAAGCGTCATCTTGATCACCCGGCCAGGTCGGCCCATTGAAAAAGGATAGAAAAATCAGGCGTTACTCTAAGACTTGCCCGCCCCGATGACAAGCACGGCGGCCGAGACCGGCCAGCGCCCGCCAGCGCCGACACCCTAGAGCGTCTTCTGCCAGAACAGGGCCCGCCCCACTTGCGGGCTGAGCTCGTAACCGGCGAAACCGCTGGCCCGGTAGGCGGCCTGCGCCACCTGATTGCCCTCCAGCACCTCCAGGGTCAGCTTGCAGCAGCCGAGCTCGCGGGCGAGCCGCTCCACCTCGGCCAGCAGTCGCTTGCCGAGGCCGTGCCCACGATGGTCCGGGTGCACCGCCAGATCGTGCAGATTGAGCAGCGGCCGGCAGGCGAAGGTCGAGAAGCCCTCGAAACAGGTCGCCACCCCGGCCGGCTGACCATCCACCCAGGCCAGCAGCACATGGGCATTGTCTCTGGCGGCCAGCGCCTGGGCCAGCCCGGCCTGTACCTCGGCGGAGAGCGCGCAGCCACCGCCCATCTCGTCCTTGGCGTATTCGTTGAGCAGCCAGACCAGGGCCTGGCCATGCTGCCGGTTGCCGAGGTCTGCCCTGATGATCTCTTCCATGTCTCGATTCCCTGTTCCCGCTGGATGCTGCGCCCAAGGCGCCATATCCCGATGGTAAACCAGCCCTTTGCCGACACCAAGAGTCGCCCTCTCCACGGGATAGACCCGAGCGGGTGCCGTCTGGCTGCGCCGGCGGCGATAGATAGGGATTGTTTATATCTTTCCCTTGCCATGGAAATGAAAATCAATATCATTGGCGCCCTCTCGGCATGAGAGAACAAAATAATTACAAATAAATCAATAAGTTCAGGTCGTCAGGCCGATTAGAAGAGTCACACGCAGATGCTTAACCCCACTCCCCCGCGCGCCCTGCTGGGCGTCGCTTTGCTGGCCCTCAGTGCCGGCACCCGCGCCGAAGATGAGACCATGACGGTCGTCGGCAAACGCAGCCAACACGCGGAAGTCGCCACCGCGACCCGCACCGCCACCCCCGCCAAGCTGGTGCCCCAGACCATAGACAGCGTGTCCGCCAGCGAGCTGACCGCCTACGGTCAACCCAGCCTGAGCGAGGCCCTGACCGGCATTCCCGGCGTCAACGCCAGCGGCGACACCCGTTTCGACAGCGTCAACATCCGTGGCTTCAACGCCAGCAACGACTTCTATCTCGACGGTCTGCGCGACGACATGCAGTACACCCGGGATCTCGGCAACATAGAGCGGGTCGAGGTGCTCAAGGGCCCGGCCGCCGTGCTCTACGGCCGTGGCAGCACGGGCGGCATCATCAACAGGATCAGCAAGACACCGCAGAGGGGGCAGGCCTCCAGCGTCACCGCCCGGGTCGGCAGCTTCGACAGCCAGCGGCTGGCGGCCGATCTCAACGCCGAGGCCGGTGAGCGGGTGCAACTGCGCCTCAACCTGGCCCAGGAGGACGCCGACAGCTTTCGCGACGGCGTGACCAGCCAGCGCACCCTGCTGGCCCCGGCCATCAACTGGGAGATCAACGACAGCCTGAACTGGCTGCTGCAGTACGAGCGCAACGGCAGCGATCGCACCCCGGATCGCGGCATTCCCGGGGTCAATGGCCGTCCGGCCGAGGTGCCCATCGAGAGCGTCTACAGCGACACCAGCCGGGACTTCATCGACGATCTGGCCCAGTCCACCCGCTCCCGCCTGACCTGGGATCTCAACGAACAGTGGCAACTGCGCCAGCAGCTCGGCTACACCAGCCTCGACAGCCGATTCGACAACACCTATGTCACCGGCGTGAAGGGGGATCAGGTGACCCGCGCCCGCTGGCAGCAGGACCTCAAGGCCAGCAGCCTGACCAGCAACACCGAGGCCGAGGGCCAGCTGCAGACCGGCCCCGTCGAGCATCGCCTGCTGCTCGGGCTGGAGCAGAACTGGCAGGAGCGCACCCCCAAGCTGTATCAGAACGCCAGCCCTATCCCGCCGGGCAACCTGTACGATCCGGGTTCCCTGCCCAGCTACCATGGCCCCATGAAGCTCGCCAGCGACGCCAGCCACAAGGTGCGTGGCTACGGCCTCTATCTGCAGGATCAGCTCAGCCTGGGTGACTGGCACCTGCTCGGCGGTCTGCGCCGGGACGCGTTCACCGTCACCAGCCGCCGCAACGACCTCGACAAGGAGGAGACCCTCTCGGTCACCAGCCTGAGCCCGCGCCTCGGCCTGGTGTGGAACCCCATCGAGGAGCACGCCTTCTACACCTCCTACAGCAAGACCTTCACCCCGGTGGGCGGGGAGCTGATCGGCATCACCCCGGGGGACAAGAACAACCAGCTGGATCCCCAGCACTCCCGGCTGTACGAGGGGGGCGTGAAGAGCGACTGGCTGGGCGGCCGGCTGGCCACCACCCTCTCTATCTACCGGCTGGAGATGTACAACAAGCGCAGCAAGGATCCGCTGGATCCCACCAAAGTGATCCTCACCGGCCTGCAGCGCACCGAGGGCATAGAGCTGAGTGCACGCGCCCAGCTGACCGACGAGCTCTACCTGCACGGCGGCGTCGCCCTCCAGGACGCCGAACAGGTCAAGGCGGACGCGGATCTGCAGGGCAAGCGGCCGAGCAACGTCTCCCGCCAGAATGGCCAGCTGTTCGCCGGTTACCAGAGCGGCCAGCAGGGCTGGTTTGGCGAGACCGGGGTGACGGCGGTGGGGGATCGCTTCGCCGACAACGCCAACACCACTGTGCTGCCCGGCTACGCCCGCTTCGATGCCAGGGCCGGCTACCGCTGGCAACAGTGGGATGCCCAGCTCAGCGTGGAGAACCTGACCGACCACCAGTACTACCTCAGCGCCACCAGCGCGGCCCAGATCATGCCAGGCAGTCCCCGTGAGCTGCATCTGACCGCCGCCTACCGTTTCTGATCCCTCCATCATCACAGATGACCCTGGCCAGCCCGCGCTGGCCAGATTTTTATGACGCGCAAAACATGAAACAGAGAAGACTCCCCCTGCATAACAACAAGTGGGTGCGCCGCATCCACGCCTGGGCCGGCTTTGCCACCCTGGCCCTGATGCTGCTCTACGGCCTCACCGGCCTCTGGCTGCAACACAGGGCCGTGCTGCCCCTGCCCGGGCCCCATACCGACAAAACCAGCGAAGATCTCGTGCTGACGGCGCCGCTGGCGAACCCCGATGCGCTGACGGCGCTGCTGCGCCTTCGCTATCCAGACGCCGTCGAGGAGGCCAGGGTCGCCCTCACCCCGGCCCGAACCCTGCCCACCCCCACAGGCCCCCTCACCCTGCCGGCACGCTGGGAGCTGCGGCAGGTGAGCCTGAGCCAGAGCCTGGCCGCCGGCTACGTGGAAGGCACCCTGCTGGTGCGCATCGAGCGGCAGCAGGCCAACACCGCCGCCAGCCTCAACCGGCTGCATCGCGGCATGGGCACGGGTCTGCCCTGGCAACTGCTGGGGGATCTCGCCGCCCTGGCGCTGCTGTTGCTCGCCCTCACCAGCCTGCTGATGTGGAACAAGCTGCACGGCCCGCCCGGGCGCGGCATGGCGCTGCTGGTGAGCGGGGCCCTCGTCACCCTGCTGATCGCCCTGCTCTGAACCCCTTGCCTGCCTTAGCCCAGGCGGGATCCGGGACGGCGCCGGGGTAACGCCCCCGTGGTCTAGGTAACAAAGGGTAACCGGCCAGCGACGGGGTCACAGTTGTCACCCCCTTGGCTGGCGGGGGTCAACCGTGGCTGTTAGGGTGCGGCCAGAATCCCAGACGCCAAGAGGTATCATGCGCATCTCCAGCATCGAGTGCGGGCGGGTCCTGGCCATAGTGGCCGTGATGACCATTCACATCTCCCCCTTCAGCAATCCGTTCGATCCCAGCCTGTGGGGCGATCCCTTCTCTCTCTGGCTGGGGGGCAGCATCAATCAGCTGTGCCGCTTCGCGGTGCCGCTGTTCTTCCTCTGCTCCGGCTATTTCCTGCAACCCAGGCTGGCCGCGGGCGATCCCATGGCGGTGGCGCTGCGCTACTGCCGCCCCCTGCTGGGACTCTGGCTGGGGTGGAGCCTCATCTACCTGCTGGTGCCCTTCAACCCGATCGCCGCCGTGCAGCAGGGCTATCTGGCCAGCATGGCGGGCCAGTGGCAGATGCAGATTGGGGATCCGCTCAATGCCTGGTGGGTCGGCGGCATGATCCACCTCTGGTTCCTGCCCGCCCTGATGCTGGCGGTGCTGATCCTGGCGCTCTGTCAGCGCGTCGGCTTGCCCCAGCTGGCGCTGGTGGCGGGCGTGCTGCTCTATCTGCTGGCGCTGCTCGGCGGCTCCTACGGCAAGCCGCTGCTGGGCGGCGAGTGGCCGCTGCTGACCCGCAACGGGCCCTTCTTCTCGCTGCTGTTCGTGGCGCTCGGCGCCTACCTGAGGGCCAGTCGCTGGCGACCGACGGCCCGCCTGAGTGGCTGGCTGCTGGGGGCGGGTCTCGCACTCTACGGGCTGGAAGTCTGGGGGCTGTGGCTGGCCGGGGTGGCGCTCAACCGCCATGACTTCCTGCTGGGATCCGTGCCCTGGGCCCTCGGCCTGTTCGGGCTGCTGCTGGCGCGCCCCGACTGGGGCAAGGGCAGCTGGCTGGAGCGCCAGGCCCCTAAGGTGCTCGGGCTCTATTGCCTGCACATGATGCTGGTGGTCTGGCTGATGGTGTTTGGCCCGCAAGGCAAGCTGGTGTGGTGGGAGCTGATGAAGGTGCCGGCGCTGATCGCCCTCTCCCTGCTCGCCTATCGGCTGCTGGCGGCGACCCCGGCCAGCCGCTGGCTACTGCGGGCCCGCTGACCACAGGCTCATCGGCGAGTCAGGGCGTCATCATAGGCGCCTCGACCCGCTTCGCGTCCCCCGTCAACTGCTCGGCATGGCTCAGGGCGAAGTCGTGCATCTGTTGCAACAAGGGGATGAGGGCGGTGCCGAGCGGGCTCAGGGCGTATTCCACCCTGGGGGGCACCTCGGGATGCAGGGTGCGAGCGATGACGCCATCGGCCTCCAGCGCCTTGAGCTGGGCGGTGAGCACCTTCTGGCTGACCGCCGGCAGGCAACGGCGAAGATCGCCAAAACGCAGGGTCTGCTCACGCAGATGAAACAGGATGGCCGGCTTCCATTTACCGGTCAGCAGTCGCAGTACCTCGTAAGCGGGGCAAGGGGGTGGGTGCACGGGGTGCCTCGTGAGTGGTTACTTTGGGGTAACTATGCCACCAAAATGTGCCTTCTTGCAGCCAGGATGCCGGCTTCTTATGATGCGGCCAGTCCCTTGTCTACCCGAAGAGAGAGCCCGCCATGCCCAGTTTGCTGCAAATCCATTTCAACTTCCCCGCCGCCATGATGGGGCCGGCCCTCACCGAGGCGGCGGTGCCGCTGGCGGAGTCCATCACCCGGGAGCCCGGCTTCATCTCCAAGATCTGGACCGAAAATCCACGCACCGGCGAGGCCGGCGGCATCTATCTGTTCGAGGATGAGGGCAGTGCCTTGGACTATGTGAAGATGCACGAGCAGCGGCTGCTCGCCATGGGTGCGAGCGAGGTGCAATACCGGCTGTTCGACGTCAACGAGTCCTTGAGCCGCCTCACTCGCGGCATCCCCTGATCCCTTCATCCAGCCTCAGTTGGTAATAGGTATCTCGCTGCCAGACGAAGCCCAGCCGCCGGAACAACTCCTGGCTGGGCAGATTCTCCGGCTCGATATCGGCCAGCAGAGTCGTTATACCCAGCTCCCGCGCGAACCCCATCAAGGCGCCCAGCGCCTCGCCCATCAGGCCCTGACCCCAATGGCTGCGGGCCAGCATGCAGCCCAGCTCGGCCTGACGGAGCGCAGGCTCGAAGCCGTGCAGGCCGCAGGTGCCGATGAGACGGCCACCCCTCTCGACCAGCCCCCACTCCAGCGATTCCCCCCTGGCCAGCAGGCGCTCGACGCTCGCCAACATCTGCGCCACCGTCGCGAGTGCAGGAAAGGGCGCCTCCCCGACGAAACGCATCACGGCGGGATCCCCGTAGATGGCGAACAGATCCTCGCTGTCTTGCACCCCGAACGGGCGCAGTTGCAGCCGTGGGGTCGGCAGGACGGGCAGCTCGCGGGGCAGTGGTCGCAACGTATTCAAGGCTCCTGATCCTGCGGGGAGAGTCTCACCATGATGGGACTCAGAACCTCAGGGTCAAGCCGACATTGGCCTGCCACTGGGTGATCAGCTCCCCCCGCACCCGGAAGGCACAGATCTCGGGGTTGCAGAGGAACTGGCTGTCTTCGTTGACCAGGGAGCCGTAACCGCGCACCTCGGCCCGCAGCGCCAGCCTGTCGGTCAGGCGCGGTTGCACCCCCAGGGCCAGCGACATGGAGGGCGCCACCTCGCTGTCGTAGGCATCGAAGCGCGTCAACCCGATCCCGGCGCCTATATAGGGGGCCATGACGTTGTCGGAGAGGGTCAGGGCACCGGCGAAGTGCAGGGTATCCACCGTCAGCCGATCCGGCTGATCGGGGGAGATGGGGGTCGACTGGTGGCTGTAGAGCAGCTCTATCATGCCGGGGTCGTTGACCTCCTTGCTGATGAACAGGCCCCAGTTGCCCGAGCTCTCCCCCTGCAGGGAGTCGATGTCGCTCGAGTGCGGCGTGGGCTCGGGTTCATCCATCGCCTCGAAGTCGAGGGAGGAGCTGTAACCGAGGAAAGGCGTCACCTGCCAGCCCAGATCGGCGGCCGGTTCGGCCCCCCAGCTCTGACCCAGCGGCAGCAACAGTCCCATCACCATCATTCCTGCTCTTTTTCTCACGGCCTTCCCCTGATTGGCATTGATCGTGCCAGAAGCATATCAGAGCCCCTCGAGGCCGCGCCTAAATAGGGGCTGTACCAGACAATTTCGACCCATCTGGCGGATCCGGCCCTCGCCTGCCCCCCAAGATGTACGCCGGCCAGGCCCATTCATCTGGGATTAACCCTTGCCACGTAAGCTAGCGGCGGCCACAGGGGTGGCCTTCAACAGGACGAGGATCTCAGGAATGGTTGCCGCGCAACTCAACGACCCACAACATCGACTCTCCGACACGCTGCGGGCGACCGCCCACGCCATCGAGGAGAGCCATATCAGCCTGCGGGACATGCTCGCCCTGGTCGGCGAGCAGGGCATGCTGCTGTTCTGCGTGCTGCTCACAGTGCCCTTCCTGTTGCCGGTCTCCATCCCCGGCGTCAGCACCCCGTTCGGCCTGCTGATCCTGTTCATCGGCATCGGCATCACCCTCAACCGGGTGCCCTGGCTGCCCGCCATCCTGATGGAGCGCCGCTTCGCCGCCGAGCAGCTCAAGCCGACCCTGCACAAGGGGGCGGATCTGCTGGCCCGCATCGATCGCTTCATCCGGCCACGCCTGCTGCTGCTGACCGGCAGCACCGCCGTCAACCGCTGTAACGGCCTGCTGATCATGCTGGCCGCCCTGCTGCTGATGCTGCCGCTCGGCGCCATCCCGTTCACCAACGCCATGCCCGCCTGGGCCATACTGCTGCTGGCCATCGGCATGTTGCAGCGCGACGGCCTGTTCGTCGCCGGCGGCTACGCGCTGGTGAGCGCGACCCTGGTCTGGTTCGGCGTACTGGCCATAGGGCTGCTGATGGCGGGCCAGAACGTCTCGACCCTGTTGGGTTAGAGCGCCTTGGCCAAGGCCGCATAAACGAACAAGGGCGACCAGCTGGTCGCCCTTGTGCTTTGAGGCTCAGAGGAGCCAAAGTCAGGAGTCCGGATCATGGGCCACCCGGTTGCGCCCGCTCCGCTTGGCCCGATAGAGCCACTCGTCGGCGCGGGCCAGCACGGCGTTGACCTCCTCTCCCGGCTGGATCAGGGTGCTGCCCAGACTCACGGTGATGGGCACCGGATCCGGCGCCATGGCCGCCACCGCGGCGCGGATCCGCTCCGCCACCTTCGGCAGTATGGCCTCGTCTATCTGCGGCAACAGGATCAAAAACTCCTCGCCACCGCTGCGCACGAACAGATCCTCCACCCGCAGCTGGGCGGCCACGCACTCGCAGAAGCGACACAGCACCCTGTCCCCGGTCTGATGGCCGAAGTTGTCGTTGATCTGCTTGAAGTGATCGATATCCAGCATGATGAGGCCAGTACGCCCCTGGCCCTGCAGCTTGTGTCTGTAGTGCTCGAAGAAGAAATGGCGGTTGTAGAGGCCGGTCAGCTGATCCGTCTCGCCGAGCCGCTTGAGCCGCTGCTGCAGCTCGTGCTGGCGGGTGATGTTGCGGGTCACCCAGGCCACCGCCCGCTTGCCCTCATAGCGCGAGGGCAGCGGCGCTATCTTGCCCTCGAAGCGCTGCGTCCCCTGCGGCCCGGCGGCGGCATCTATCCCCTCCACCTCGGTGGCGGCCAGCTCATACTCCACCACCTGCACCTGCCCGCTGCTCAAGGCCAGCGCGACCTGCGCCATCACCCACTGCGCCATCGCGGCGGGCAAGACGTCGGCCAGCTGCTTGCCCGCCAGCGGATTGCCGTCCTGATAGGAGAGCTGCTCGATGCCACCTATGTATTCGACGTAGTAACCATCCTCGCTCAGGATAAACACGGGATCCGGCAACTGGGTCATGACTTCATAGAGTTGCGTGACCGAGAGCGTCATAGGTACCTCGTCTGCTGCGCCGTCAGAATGGGCATTTCACCTATGCCCTACCTGCGATTATCGTACAGGAAGAGACCTTGATACGGCCTTGTCAGGACCGCCATGACCCGCCAGGCCCCTCTCCCGTCGGGCATCGCGCCCGCTCGGACAACCTGAGCCAAGGCAGGCATGCTGGCCATTCTGGCCGGGCCATCATCTCCATAGTGTGGGATCGGCGGCCGACAGATGCCATCCGGCTTGACCACCGGCAGGCCCCCGGGTTAATGGTGGAGGCTCTTCATACGGAGCTTATTATGCAACTGACCGCCCCCCAATCCCCCCAGTTAACCGACTTCGACGCCTTGCGGACGGGGCTGAACCGGTTCAATGAGAGCGTCACCGGCCCCCTGCCCCGGGAGCGGATCGCCAGCTTTGTGAAGGATGAGGAGGGGAGAGTGCGAGGCGGCATCCTCGGCGAGATCAAGTGGGGCTGGCTGCATATCGAGGGGCTCTGGGTCGACGAGCCCATCCGCCAGGATGGCTGGGGCGCCCGCCTGCTGGCCACCCTGGAGCAAGCAGCCCAAGCCCGCGGCATCACCCGCATCCACCTCGAGACCACCAGCTTCCAGGCGCTGCCCTTCTATCGGAAGCAGGGCTATGCCGTCTTCGGTGAGCTGCCCGATATGCCCCCAGGGCATACCAGTTACTTTTTGAAAAAGCAGGGGTGAGGCGAGGATGACCTCACCCCTCGCCAGGGCTCAGCGGCTGGCGCTACGGCTGCCGTTCCAGAGCAGCTCGCCGCTTTTCAGATCCATCAGGCTCATGGCGAGCCGGTAACGGCTCCCCTCGGAGACGAGATCCCCGTACAGCATGTAGCCGGCCCCGGTCTGGCGACCCAGCCGCACCAGGGAGGCCGGGTTCATGCCCCCCTGCTGATACTCGAGCTGGCCGGTGATGGCCGCGACCTGGCCCGGATCGGCGAAGCGAAAACCGCTGTTGGCCTGGATCCGCTTGCTCATGGCGATGGCCATGGGTTGAGTGTTGAACTCTTCCCCTGTGCCGTTCTGAGGCGGCATCAGCAACAGCACAGGGCTGCCGCCCTGGGTCAGCGCCTGCACCTCGGGGGCCTTGAGGAAGGCATCCGCCATGGCCAGCGCCAGGCCGGTCGGGGCAACGGGTTTGGGGGCGGGAACCGGCTCGGCCGCGTCGGGCTCGGTCACGGCTTTGTCCGGCTGGCTCACCGGCTGGTCCGGCTCGGTGACGGGCGCCGGGGTACTGCCGTAGGGATTGATGGTACAGCCGCCCAGCAACAGGGCGCTCAGCATGAGCAGGTGACGCGTCTTCATCTTGTTCTCTCCGCCAGAATAACCGTGGTGGCGGAGCCCCTGCCCCGCTATCGGTCCATGCTAGAGAAAAACCCGCCCCGGGTCGATGCGTGAACCGACACGGGGCGACAAAGCCTGGCGAACCAGGGTGTACAAAAAGGTGGCACAGGGCTGCTAGGTTCCGTTAGGGTATCAAAAACCCAGATTCGAGAGGAGCACCCCATGCACGGACCCGACCCCGCCAATCCCCACCCCATGAAGGGCTTCCCCCAGGTGTGCTTTATCAAGAACACCATCAAGGGGCCCAATATCGAGGTGGGCGACTACAGCTACTACGATGACCCGGAAGACTCGGCAGGCTTTGAGCGCAACGTTCTCTACCACTTCCCCTTCATCGGCGACAAGCTGATCATCGGCAAGTTCTGCGCCATCGCCCGCGGGGTCAAGTTCATCATGAACGGCGCCAACCACCAGCGCTCCGGCTTCTCCACCTACCCCTTCTTTATCTTCGGCAACGGCTGGGAGAGCGCCGCCCCCGCACCGGGCAGCCTCCCCTACAAGGGGGATACGGTGATTGGCAACGATGTCTGGATTGGCTATGACGCGCTGATCATGCCGGGCGTCAAGGTCGGCAACGGCGCCATCATCGCCGCCCGCTCCGTGGTCACAGGCGACGTGCCCGACTATGCCATCGTCGGCGGCAACCCAGCCAGGGTGATCCGCTACCGCTTCGACGACGACACCATAGCGCGTCTCAACGCCATCGCCTGGTGGGACTGGCCGGTGGAGCAGATCAGCCGGAATTTGAAATTGATTGGCGGTGGGGATATTACGGAGTTGGAAAAGATCACTTGAAGCGACCAATAAGGGCTGAAGGGAAAGCTAGGATCTCAATAAAAATAGATGCTTATTAATAACGCCATCTGGGAAGCGGTGTTTTTTTAACCACTTATAAAGAAGTAGCCTTATCTCACATTTCCACTCCAAAGAGCTTCATGCAGAACCCACAAAAGGATACTCTAGACATTAAATTACGACAGATGCACCTGTTGCTCTGCCTAAGTTAGAAAAAGTGATTTTTTAAATTGACGAGAAAATACAACTAACCTTCCCAGAGAAATTAAAAAAAAATATTACATCAAGAATCTAGCAACTGATATAAATATAAATTTTTAGTAATCAAATGGAGATACTCATGGCAACTATAAATCTAGAAAACAGCCATTTCTGGACTGCGCTCCAACAACGCACTGACTTGTCAAGGCATGGAAATTTAAATGCTGCACTATATGCAATCGAATTACATGGGAATGTAGGTGATATAACAAGCATAGCACCAGATATTATCACAGAAGGAGGCGATGATGAAAACATAGATATTCTCTTTGTTGATGAGGACGCATCAAGAATATATGTTATCCAGTCATTTCAATCCCCACATTTCAGAATGCAAGGTGCACGACCTAACAAAGCAAGAGATAGTAGCTATGCAGTTACAGCTTTATTTTCAATGAACATTGAAAATATACCTAATAGAATTAGAGAACAAGTTATAAAAGCTCGCGAATGCATAGAAAAAGATCAAATAAAAATTATTCACATCTGGTTTGTTCATAACTGTCCACAAACGGATGAATGCAAAAGGATTATGGATGGTATTGGAGCTCAAGCAACAACAATCTTAAGAGGGCAAGGTAAAAATAATATAATTGTAGACTCTACCGAAGTCGGTCTTGAAAATCTAGATCAACTTTATCTTTCTCAGCAAAATGCCATTTTAATTAGTGATGTAATAGAAACAGAAAACAATGCTGGATTTATAGAGTCGAGTGACACTGGATGGCAGACCTTTAGCACAAGTGTTAGCGCCACATTTTTAAAGAATTTATATGACAGATATGGAGAGGATAAACTTTTTAGTGCCAATGTACGATCATATATGGGAAGTAATAATAAAGATCAAGCCATAAACGGACAAATAAAAAAGAGCGCATTAGAAACACCTTTGGACTTTTTCGTATGTAACAATGGAATAACTGCATTAGTACATGACTTTAATATCATTAATATTAATGAACAAGATGAACTTCTTGGACGGCTCCATACCATTACAGGTATTTCAATTGTCAATGGAGCCCAAACCACAGGTTGTTTATCTACTAACGAACAAGAGTTAGATAAAAATATTAAGGTTGGAATTCGATTCATTAAGGTTAATGACGACGACAAAATTCGAAAAATAACACTTGCAAATAACTCTCAGAATAAAGTTCTTGCATCTGACTTTAGATCTGGTGATGAAATACAAACTCGCTTACGTACTGAATTTGAGACAATTAGAGATGCATATTACAGTGGAGGCCTCAGAAAAAATTTATCTGCTGCACAGAAACGTATACTGATTGATCCAGAATCGCTAGCACAAATATTAATGGCATTTCATGGTCATCCCACTAGCAGTTATCACCAGAAGACTGAAATATGGGAGAATGATGAGTTATATGGAGTGTCATTCAATAAAACAATTACATCAAGACACATACTCTTCATTTATAGCCTTTATGAAGCAATTTTGAAAATTAAATCTGAGATCGCATATTCAAATCGACACAATACACTTCTCGACCAAGATAAGCCGAAAGCTGAGTTTCTTAGTAGACCTGGTGTTAATTTTATAATCATACATGCTATAGCATCAATAATAGAAATGATTACTAATAGAGTAATCCCCAATAGATACTCTATTTCATTCCAAGACAATATTACTAGAGCGCAAGCCGTTGATTTATGGGAACCGCTAATAAAGCAGATAGTAAAAAGAACAGGGAGACTTTTACCTGCCACAGAAAATAGACTATCCCAAAGAGTAAAAATAACCGAAATAATTGAAAGCTTTAGGGAGGATATGGATATGTTCCGCGATAACTTCCCCGACTGGTTCCCCGATTTCATACGTGCAGTAAAAATATAAATATTGGATTTTCCTTTACTCAGCTACAACCTACGCCAAACAATAGGTTGTAGCTGAACCTACGAAGTCAAATTTTTAACGTCAATAAAGATTGCTTATTTCATCGCCAAATGAGAGGTAATTGTAAATATCATCCCGCAAAACCCCAGCCAATAAATATTACCCTCTTTAGCGGATGGCATAACTGCGTGACCAAACAATATCACACCATATGAGAATATGGGCAAATATTGGGTTAACCGCCCAATATAAATGGAAGCGCCAGATGTGGTGACAGGAAAGAAGTAATAAAGGGCAAGATAGAACAACATCAAGAATGAACCGGATAAAAACCGTTTATCTTCAAGCCGACCAAAACCCGAAAAAAGGTAGATTCCCGCGATGAGAAAAACGACCAGCAACATCATAATAAATATCTACCTCTCGGATTCCTGCTCATCTCAGAACAGTACGATACATCTTCCATTTTCAAACCCTTTAATTTGACCGTCAGCGGAATAAATGATATCCATTTGGCCTCATTCATGTCTGATAGCAACAGGAGAGTATCATGGGGATAGCCACTTGTCCGATCAAGGAGTTGACTCTGAGTTCTCGCTCAATAGATGCTCTTGAGCAGATCGACCAACTTGTGGATAGTGCGAATCAATTGGCCTTCGCCGTTTCCGCCACGCCGCTATATACCATTTTCAGTGACCCAAGAAGTGCCAAAGATGTGGTCTACAACATCCATGACCACGACTGGGAGTTGTATGGCCAAGCAATGGAAGGTATCCCCAATATGCTTCGCCATAAATTGAATCAGGTTGTCGAACCCATGGCATGGTCCTCAACAGGTAAAGAATCTCAATTCTGGAAGTGCGTCCATGCCTCATATAACAAGTAAACTCGCGTTCCTGCTGCTCTTTGTCTGTCAGGGCACCATGGCCCTGTCACTACATGATCTGGACCCAGCGTTTGAGCGGTGTGAAGCGATCAAGTCGCAGCACACACCCACGCTGCCAGCGAAAGGCGACCGCTTCTGGTCACTGGGGAGGGAACAACAGGCGACCGTGCTTATCTATCTGCATGAAAAAAGCATGGAGCGCTGCACCGCAGCAGAGGTTGATGCACTGGCGCTCAAGGCGTTCCATCAAGCAGTAGAGGGAGACAGTTCCTTTCTCAACGTATTAATCAAGGCCAGCGCCACCACCCTAACTCCTGCCCAAAAAAACCAGTTGCAGCAGATTGGGCAGGCAGAGCTGGACAGGTTGGCAGGCATGAAGGAATTTGCTCACCCCTTCTCGCTAACCAATTACCTCAAGCAATTACCCTAAGAACCATCTCGCATATCAACTGCACCCACCACTATCTACGGGGCGGACACGGTCTTGGTTCCCCCTCTTGTTCGCTGAGGCGAACCCGCTTGTCCAGGCCGCGAGACAGGATGTCGAGCGAGCGGCGCCGGGCCATGGATGGCCCGTCGGCGCGTGCCGTCGGACAAGCGGGTGAACCGAAGGAACCCGACGTAAGTCGGGCGAATAAGCGGGGGAGAAGACCTTTGGTGACTTTGGGTCTTTCCAAAGTCACTCGCCCCAGCCCGAAGGGCGGGCGAAACCCCTTCGAGGCCAGCGGCCTCGCGTCCTGCACGGCGCAGCCGTGCCTCTCACCACAGGCACGGAGTTTGGCCGAACTCCCCCTCACCGCCATGCCGGGCAGCTACCCAGCAAAGAGGGGCCTGGCCGCCCCTATCGGCCCAGGAAGGGTTCCCAGTCCTTGAACACCGGCTGCAACCCAGCTTGCCTGACAGCGGCGGCAACCTCGCCGAGGGCGCGATCGTCGTGGATGGCGAACTGCTCCAGCTCCTCCTCATCCCCTTCCGCGTAGCCGCCCGGCTGGGTGCGCGACTCCGCCGACATCTGGGTGATGCCGAGGCGCAGGGCGCCGTTGCGAAAGGCTGGCGATTCCCGGGTGGAGAGCGACAAGTCCAGGGTCGGCGAGAGCAGCCGCCAGGCGCAGATGAGCTGCACCAGCTGGCGATCCGTCATGGTCACCTCGGGCTGCAGACCGCCGGTGCAGGGGCGCAGCCGCGGGAATGACAAGGAATAGCGGCTCTGCCAGTGGTGGCGCTCCAGCCAGCTCAGGTGCTCGGCCACGAAATAGCTGTCGGCACGCCAGTCCGGCGACAGGCCGATCAGGGCACCGAGGCCAATCTTGTCGATGCCGGCGCGGCCCAGCCGATCCGGGGTGGCGAGACGCCAGGCGATGTCCTGCTTGTTGCCGCGCAGGTGATGGCGGGCGTAGGCGGGGGCGTGGTAGGTCTCCTGATAGACCATGACGGCGTCGAGCCCCAGGGTTTTCAGCTCGGCGTATTCGGCCTCGGACAGGGGCTGCACTTCCATCCCGACCGTGCTGAAGTGGCGACGGATGATGGGCATCATCTCGCGAAAATAGCCCATGCCGACCTTGGTCTCGTGCTCGCCGGTCACCAGCAGCACACTGTCGAAGCCGCGCGCCTTGATGGCCAGGCACTCGCGCTCTATCTCCTCTGCATTCAGGGTCTTGCGTTTGAGACGGTTGCTCATGGAGAAGCCGCAATAGCTGCAGTCGTTGGCGCAGAGGTTCGATAGATAGAGCGGCACATAGAAGCCGACCGTGTTGCCAAAGCGCTGGCGGGTGAGACTCTCTGCCAGCTGGGCCAGCTGAGGCAGATAAGCCTCTGCCGCCGGGGAGATCAGCGCCATAAAATCCTGCAGGCTGCGGCGGGGCTTGCCGAGCGCCAGCTCCACATCCTGGGCCGTCTTGGCGCGGATGCTCATGCCCACATGATCCCAATCCAGCTCGCGCCAGCGGTCGGCAAAATCCAACCCCCTCCCGGCCTCCCCCTTGGGAGGGGGAGGAGCGCAGGGCTCGACCAATTCAAGTGCCGCTTCAGCCGGTTCCCTCACCCCCGGCCCCTCTCCCAATGGGAGAGGGGAGCATGCAGACACCACATCTTGCCCCATGCTCTGGCTCATAGCGCCTCCAGAAAATCGGTGAGCGGGCTGGAGGCCTGGGCCTGGCTGCCGCGCGCCCCCAACCCGGCCAGATAGGCGCCGCGGCCCGCCTCGCAGGCGAGCGCGAAGGCGCGGCCCATGGCGACGGGATCGCCGCTCACGGCAATCGCCGTGTTGACCAGCACCGCATCGGCGCCAAGCTCAAACGCCGCCGCCGCATGGCTGGGGGCGCCTATGCCCGCATCCACCACCACAGGCACCCTGGCCTGCTCGATGATGATGGAGAGAAACTCCCGGGTCACCAGCCCCTGGTTGGAGCCGATGGGGGCGCCGAGCGGCATCACGGCGGCGCAACCCACCTCTTCGAGCCGCTTGCAGAGCACGGGATCGGCGCCGCAGTAGGGCAGCACCACGAAGCCCTCTCGCACCAGCTGTTCCGCCGCTTTCAGCGTCTCTATGGGATCGGGCAGCAGGTATTTGGGATCGGGGTGGATCTCGAGCTTGAGCCAGTTCGTGCCGAGGGCCTCGCGGGCGAGATGGGCGGCAAACACCGCCTCGGCGGCGGTCTTGGCCCCCGAGGTGTTCGGCAGCAGCTTGACCCCGAGCTTGAGCAAGGGGCTCAGGATATCGTCGTGGCGCTTGCCGGGCTCCAGCCGCTTGATGGCCATGGTGACGAGTTGGGAGCCGCTCGCCTCGATGGCGGCAGCCATTAATTCCGGGCGGGCGAACTTGCCGGTGCCGGTAAAGAGGCGGGATGAGAAATTGTGATCGGCAATGCGTAGCATCTTAGCCTCCGGCGATGGCAGTGAAGAGATGAAGTTCATCCCCGTCATTGAGGGGAGTCTCGGACCAGCGGCTGCGGGGCAGCACGGCGCCGTTGAGGGCCACAGCTACCCCCTGGGGAGCGACGGCTTGCGCCGCCAGCAGCGCGGCCACGCTGGCTGCCTCTTCGGCCGTCAGGGCCAGCGCCTTGTCGTTCAATCGAATATTCATTGGCACTCCTTGTTGGCGCTGCCGTTGCCATTGCTACAAACAGGGCAGGCGGGATCCGCAGGCAGGCGCAGAGTCTGCCACTCGTGGTTCAAGGCATCGAAGCGACGCAGGGTGCCCGCCACCGGGCTGGGGCGCCCCAGCAGCAGCTTGATGGCTTCCAGCGCCTGCAAGGAGCCCATCACGCCCACCAGGGGGCCGGTGACGCCGCTGCTCTGGCAGCTCTCTTTGATCTCGGTATCCGCCGGGTAGAGGCAGGCGTAGCAAGCGTGTTCGGGGGTGCTTCGCACCATCAGCTGCCCCTGCCAACCGACGGCGGCGGCGGAGATCCAGGGCTTGCCCTGAGCCACGCAGGCGGCGTTGATGGCGTGGCGGGTGGGGAGGTTGTCGCAGCAGTCGATCACCAAATCCACCTCGGCCACAAACTCCGGCAGGCTTGCCTCATCGAGGCGCCGGTTGATGGCAATCAGCTCCACCAGCGGGTTGTGTTGGCTAAGGCGCTCGCGGGCCAGCTCAGCCTTGGAGCGGCGCAGATCCTCCCCGGTGTAGAGAAACTGGCGCGGCAGATTGCTGGAATCCACCACGTCGCCGTCGACAAGCCACAGCGTCCCCACCCCCGCCCCGGCGAGATAGAGGGCGAGCGGTGAACCCAGGCCACCGAGGCCGACGACCAGCACCGATTTATCTTTCAGCCGCGCCTGTCCCGCCTCTCCAATTTCGGCCAGCATCAGTTGCCTGCCGTATCTCAGATACTCTTCGTCAGAAAGCATGTTCCGCCTCCTGCGTCGGGATGGCGGAGAGCGCCGGATCCCCTGCCCCCACGGCGGCCAGCAGGCGGGCGGTGGCCCCCTGCCAGTCATCGCTCGCGGTGATGGCGGAGACCAGGGCTATGCTGCCCACCCCGCTCTCCTGCACCTGAGCGATGCGCGACTCACCGATGCCGCCGATGGCGACCGTGGGCCAGTCCGCCATCAGGGCGCGGTAGTGATGCAGTCGCACCAGCCCCTGGGGTCGGGACGGCATCTGCTTGGTGTTGGTTGGGAAGATATGGCCGAGCGCGATATAGGACGGGGCGAGTTCCCGCGCCCGCATCAGCTCGAAGTAGCCGTGGGTGGAGATGCCAAGGCGCAAGCCGGCGGCCTGGATGGCGGCAAGATCCGCCGTCTCCATGTCCTCCTGGCCCAGGTGCACGCCATAGGCGCCAGCTTTGATGGCTTGCTGCCAGTAATCGTTGATAAAGAGCCGGGCCCGATGCTGGCGGCCCAAAGCCACCGCAGTTCGAATAGCGGGCATCACCTTATCTTCTGGCAAGTCCTTGATCCGCAGCTGAATAGTCTTGACCCCCTCACCGAGCAGTCGCTCGAGCCACTGCACCGAATCCACCACGGGATAGAGGCCGAGGCGATGTTCAGTCTCGGCGAAGGGGCCTTGCGGCAAGCGTGCCTCGCCGGCAGGACAGAGACCGAAGCGACGATCCAGCTCGGATCCCGCCAACACGACGCGGGGGAACTGGGCGAGATCCCCCGGCCAGCCGAGGTGGGCGATGGGGCCAGGGCCCGCCCCCACCCCCTGCGCGCCCGCCAACCCCTGTTGCAGGTAAGCGCGGGCGAGCGTGATGGCGTCTTCGATGGGATAGTCCAACGCATAGACGGCGGCGATGGCGCTGGCGTAACAGCAGCCGGTGCCGTGGCCGTGGCGGGTCGCCAGACGAGGTGCCGCAAGCCAGAACTCGCGGCTCTCATCCTGGTAATAGTCGAGGCAGTGATCCCCGCTCCAACCGAGGTGGCCGCCCTTGACCAGCACCGCCCTGGCGCCGAGTTCGCGCAGCCGCGCCGCCCCCGCCCGTACCAGCGCCGGGCTGGTCGCCGGGATGCCGGTCAGGGCTTCCAGCTCCGGGCCGTTGGGGGTGATGAGCGACAAGCGTGGCAGCAGGTGCTCGCGCACCGCCGCCAGCATGTTCGGCTCCGCCATGGGGGTGCCGGTGCTGGCGATGGCGACAGGGTCATAGATCACGAAGGGGGCGCTCAGGGTATCGAGCCGGCGGGCCAGCACCTCCACATGCAGCCGGGTCGGCAGCAGGCCTATCTTGATGGCGGCGGGTGGAAGATCGACGCCGAGGGCGTCGATCTGGGCGCAGAAGCTCTGCATCAGCACGGGATCCACCATCTTCACCGCCACCGAGTTCTGGGCCGTGATGGCGGAGATCACCGAGCAGCCGTGCACGCCGAGGGCGTGCATCGTATGCAGATCGGCCTGGATGCCGGCGCCGCCCCCCGAGTCCGAACCCGCTATGGTCCAGACGATGGGTTTGGTGCTCATGCCTCTTCCCGCTCCTGCTTCAGAGCGGCGGCCTGATGATAGAGCTCACCCCCCTTCTCCTTGAAGACTTCCGACATCTGGGCCATGCCAGTTTCAACCTCGGCCTGCACCCGCTCCTGCTGGCCATCCATACCCACCAGCTTGACCTCTATGGTTTCCAGCTTGGCAGCATCGAGTTTGGCGGCGTAGTCGCGCACGTCCTGGGTGATCTTCATGGAGCAGAACTTGGGGCCGCACATGGAGCAGAAGTGCGCCACCTTGCCGGACTCCTGGGGCAGAGTCTCGTCGTGGTAGGCGCGGGCGGTCTCGGGATCCAGCGCCAGGTTGAACTGATCCTCCCAGCGGAACTCGAAGCGCGCCTTGGACATGGCGTTGTCGCGGATCTGGGCGCCCGGGTGACCCTTGGCCAAGTCGGCGGCGTGAGCGGCGATCTTGTAGGTGATGAGCCCCTGCTTCACGTCCTCCTTGTTCGGCAGCCCCAGGTGCTCCTTGGGGGTGACGTAACAGAGCATGGCGCAGCCGTACCAGCCGATCATGGCGGCGCCTATGCCGGAGGTGAAGTGATCGTAGCCGGGGGCGATGTCGGTGGTGAGCGGGCCTAGGGTGTAGAAGGGCGCCTCGTGGCAGTGTTCCAGCTGCTCGGTCATGTTGCGCTCGATCATGTGCATGGGCACGTGGCCCGGCCCCTCGATCATCACCTGCACGTCGTATTCCCAGGCGATCTTGGTGAGCTCACCCAGGGTGTGCAGCTCGGCGAACTGCGCCTCATCGTTGGCGTCATAGACGGAGCCCGGGCGCAGGCCATCCCCGAGGGAGAGCGCCACGTCGTAGGCCGCGCAGATCTCGCAGATCTCGCGGAAATGCTGATAGAGGAAGTTCTCTTTATGGTGTGACAGGCACCACTTGGCCATGATGCTGCCGCCACGGGAGACGATGCCGGTGAGGCGCCGGGCAGTCATGGGCACGTAACGCAGCAGGACGCCGGCGTGGATGGTGAAGTAATCCACCCCCTGCTCGGCCTGCTCCAGCAGGGTGTCGCGGAACAGCTCCCAGGTCAGATCCTCGGCGATGCCGTTGGTCTTCTCCAACGCCTGATAGATGGGCACTGTGCCGATGGGGACGGGGCTGTTGCGCAGTATCCACTCGCGGGTCTCGTGGATGTAGCGGCCGGTGGAGAGATCCATCACGGTGTCGGCGCCCCAGCGGGTGGACCAGACCAGCTTCTCGACCTCCTCCTCGATGCTGGAGGTCACCGCCGAGTTGCCGATGTTGGCGTTGATCTTCACCAGGAAATTGCGGCCGATGATCATCGGCTCGGCTTCCGGGTGGTTGATGTTGCTGGGGATGATGGCGCGGCCGGCGGCCACCTCATCGCGCACGAATTCGGGGGTGATGTTGCCCGGCAGGCGGGCGCCGAAGCCCTGGCCCGGATGCTGGCGCAGCAGCAGCTCGGAGCGCACCCGCTCGCGGCCCATGTTCTCGCGAATGGCGATGAACTCCATCTCGGGGGTGACGATACCCTGGCGGGCATAGTGCAGCTGGGTCACCCGGCGACCCGGCTTGGCACGCAGCGGCTTGGGCAACTGCTCGAAGCGCAGGTGATCCAGCCCCTCGTCGGCGAGGCGCTCCTGGGTGAAGGCGGAGCTCAGGCCATCGAGGGATTCGGTATCGCACCGCTCCAGCACCCAGGCTTCCCGCAGGCGCGGCAGGCCGCGGCGCACGTCGATCTCGGCCTGCTCATCGCCGTAGGCGCCCGAGGTGTCGTAGACCGGCACCGACTCATTGGCCTCGAACTTGGGGTGCTCCTCGCTGCCACCGACGAAGGTGTCGGCCAGGGAGATCTCCCGCAGCCCGACCCGGATGTCGGGGCGCGAGCCCTGGATGAAGATGCGTTTGGAGTTGGGATGGGCCATGCCCTTGAGGTTATCGATAAAGCGCTGGGCGCTGGCACGCTGCTGGCGACGGCTGGCGACGGCTGGCTTGATCTGTTCAGATACGGCGTTTTCTGAAACGGACTGTACTTCTGGAACGGACTGTACTGGGGTAGACATAGCAAAACTCACATTAACTGGTTGAAGTTATGGGTGTTTGCTTGTCTGGAGTTCGAGGAGAAGTGATGAACCTGTGGGTGAGATGTGCTTCAAGAGGGAGCGAGCCCGGGATCTGTGCTTCCCTGCTCTGCTGTCTGGCTCCCCCCTGCTCGGGCGGGCCGTGCGGCGCCTCTATGGACAGGCCGGACGGGACAGACTCCCTCTCGTGCGCCCTGACTCATCGCGGGATTGACCCCTTCGATGAGCGGGAGAGGCTTGTCCCTCTCCCCGCGCGGCAACCCACTGGTTACCCTTGTTTCCCTTCGCAGGTTCTAGCCTGATCAGGTTCCACGGATCCCGAATTAACGGTCTCAGCTTCGCGTCGTTCGACGGTCGGCACTCCGACAAGATGGCGCCAGTATAGGTGGGTAAATAGAAAGTACAAGCCTTTAACAAATCGGACCTCTGGGTCCGGGCGAACCGTCGCCTCAGGGCTCAGACAGTTCATCCTCCGGATTGGGGATCAGCACCTCGGTCAAGCGTCCATCCTCATCGCGGCTCAGCACCAGCCTGAGGCCCGGTTGCAGGTCGGTGGGGCTGCCGTTCACCCAACGGGTCTTCGCATCGAACGCCAGCACTCCCAGCTCCTGCAACAGCAAGGTCTCCCCTGCGGTGGCGAGCAGCCTGTCCTCCGCCCGCAGCCACTGGCTGCTCTGCGCCAGATCCGGCGCCGTGGCGAGTACCCGGATCTGCTGGGCAACGCCGTACCGGCTCAGGATGGCGAGCCGCATGCCGGGCTTGAGATCGTCGGGCTGTCTCACCCCGGTCAGCGCGGCGTTGCCCAGCTCCAGTTCGGCACCCTGAAATTGCAGGCGGATGCCGTCGTTGTGCTCCAGCTCCACCAGCCAGAGTTCGGCCTCGGTGGCCAGGGTGCAAAACGGTAACACCCACAGCAGCAATGCGGTTCTGGTCATAGCAAATAGGCCCATGGTCAACCGGCGATGAGGTTTAACTATGGGCCTGGATGGGCACTTTTTCCGGTCGGCGCTGCTGCGGGCGCCTCAATCATCTTCGCGGCATTGGCTCAGCCGCATGCCGTCAAACTTGCACTCCAGCTCCAGCCAGCGCCCCTCGAACGGCGCCAGGCTGTCGTCCGAGGTGACATAGCCCCAGATCCGTCCCTGCTCCACCGGCCCCTCCAGCTCCATCTCCCCCTCCTCTTCCAGCGCTTCTACCTCGCGGATCAGCCGCTGCTCTCCCTGTACCACCCCTTCCAGATCGACCCAGGTGCCGCCGAGATCGTCTTCGTCCAGACCATCCTTGAAGCGGGTCTGTCCATCGATGACGAAGGGAATGCCGTTGACCATCAACTGACCCAGCTGCCAGCTGGTACGGCCGGTCAGCTTGAACTCGGCCGCCTGCGCCAGACCAAAGGGCAATAAAATCAATAGCCAGAGGGCACAGAGAGACTTCTTCATCGGGGATCCTCGGGGTTACACTGGCACACAGGATGCTTCATCCGGTGTGAAATGGCCGTGAAATGCCGGCCGAAACCAGGAGATCTGAACATGAAAATACTGGTGGTGGAAGACAATCCCCAGGTCGCGGAAACCATCATGGACTACCTGGAGCTGGCGGGACACCGGCTGGACTGTGCCTATCATGGCCAGGCGGCCCTGCAACTGCTGGCGGAGCAGCGCTTCGACGTCATCATCATGGATGTGATGATGCCGCGCCTCGATGGCCTGCGCACCGTCGAGCGGCTGCGGGCCGACGGCATTGCGACGCCCGTGCTGTTTCTCACCGCCCGCGACGGGCTGGACGACAAGCTGGCCGGCTTTCGCGCCGGCGGCGATGACTACCTGGTCAAGCCGTTCGCCATGGAGGAGCTGGAGGTCAGGCTGCAGGCGCTGGCCCTGCGCGGCCCCCGCAGCGATCTGGGGGCGCTTCGCTTCGGCGAGCTGGAGGTGGATCCCGCCAGTGGCCGCGCCAGCCGTGCCGGCGTCGAGTTGAAACTCGGCAAGATCCCGTTCCGGATCCTGACCCTGCTCACCCGCCGGGCCCCGGCCCTGGTCAGCCGCCAGGAGGTGCTCGACACCGTCTGGGGGGATGAGGAGCCCGACTCCGATGCCCTGCGCAGTCACATCTATGCCCTGCGCAACGCGCTGGACAAGCCCTTCCCCACCCCCATGCTGGAGACCCTGCACGGTCAGGGTTACCGGCTGGTGAAGCCTGGGAGCGAACATGCCAATGACAGCTGACGCGCAGGTGGCACCGTGAGTCTGCCCAGTCTGCGTCGCCGGCTGATCCTGGCGCTGGGCGGGGCCGGGCTGCTGCTGCTGGTGATCCTCAGCCTGCTGATGGTGGTGGCAGAGGACAAGATGGAGGAGCTGAGCCTGCGCCACTGGCTGGAGGCGGAGGTGACCCGCTACAACGACGACTGGCTGCGGCTCGGCACCGCGGCCCCGGCACCCAGCCCGCGCCAGTTCTCCAGCTACTGGACCGAGCACGGCCGCCTGCCCGCCTGGCTCAAGGCCTACCAGAGCCCGGGCTTCTTCGAGCACCAGCTCGGCAAGGAGGACAAGCACTTCCTGGTGCGGCCCCACCCCTCCGGCCAGGGCCTGCTCTATCTGGTGTTCAACGATGACGCCGACGACTACCTGGATCCTTACGAAGACAAGCTGCACCTGGTCACCCGCTTGATCGGCCTGGCCCTGCTGCTGGGCTGCATCGCGTTCGGCATCTGGCTGGTGCGCCACATCACCCGGCCGCTCGAACGGCTGCGTCAGCGGGTCGCCCACCTCACCCCGGATCAGGCGGACTTCGTGCCGGACGCCCCCTGGCAGGAGCTGCGGGAGATCGAGCTGGCGCTGCTGGCAGGCAAGCAGGAGGTGGCTGCGGTGTTCGCCCGCGAACAGGAGTTCAGCCGCTTCGCCAGCCACGAGCTGCGCACCCCCAACATGGTGATCCAGGGTTCCGCCGCCCTGCTCGGCAAGGTGGCGGACTTGCCCGCCCCCGCCGCCCGGGCGGCCAGCCGCATCCGCGCCGCCAGCGACGAGATGGCGCTGCTCACCGAAACCTTCCTGCTGCTGGGGCGCAAGGAGGCGGTCGAGCGTCCCCCGCAACGGGTGGCTCCGCTGATCCGGCGGGAGCTGGCTCGGCTCGCCCCCCTGTTGCAGCGGGAAAGCCTGGACATCCGCCTCAATCTGGACGAGCAGAGCGAGGTGCAGGCCCCGCTCTCCCTGCTGGCCATCGCCCTCGGCAACCTGCTCAAGAACGCCCTCAGCTACGCCGACGGCCACATCGAGATAGTGCTGGCAGGGCAGACCCTCACCATCAGCAATCCCACCGCGGCGGCGCCGGATCAGATCCTCGGCTACGGCTGCGGCCTGACCATCATCCAGCGCATCTGCGAGAAGCTGGACTGGCGGATCGCCACCCGGCTGGAAGGGGACCTCTTCAGCGCCAGGCTGGAGATGCTGGCCACCCCATCCCCGCTCCCCAACCCCTCCTCCCCGGGCGGCTAAGGCTAGAAACGACAAGGCGCCCGAAGGCGCCTTGTCAGTTCCAATCATCCCTGGTCACCGTCGTCACTCGGCCGGCTTGTGCTTGCGACTCGCCTTGAGCTCCAGGAAGTCGATGATCTTGCCCGCCACGTCCTTGCCGGAGGCTGCCTCCACCCCCTGCAGGCCCGGTGAGGAGTTCACCTCCAGCACCAGCGGACCGCGGGCGCTGCGCAGAATGTCCACCCCGGCCACATCCAGCCCCATGATCTTGGCGGCCTGCACCGCGGTCGCCCGCTCTTCGGGGCTGATCTTGATCGCCTCGGCGGTGCCGCCACGGTGCAGGTTGGAGCGAAACTCCCCCGGCTGGGCCTGACGACGCATGGCCGCGACCACCTTGCCGTTGACCACCAGACAGCGGATGTCGGCACCGTTCGCCTCGCGGATATACTCCTGCACCAGGATGTTGTTGTTGGTCTGGATAAAGGCTTCGATCACGCTCTCGGCGGCCTTCTGGGTCTCGCACAGTACCACCCCTATTCCCTGGGTCCCCTCCAGCAGCTTCACCACCAGCGGCGCCCCGCCCACCATGGTGATGAGATCCGGCACGTCGTGGGTGCTGTGGGCATAGCCGGTGATGGGCAGGCCTATGCCGTGGCGGGAGAGCAGTTGCATGGCGCGCAGCTTGTCGCGGGAGCGGGAGATGGCCACCGAGCTGTTGAGGGCCATGGTGTTCATCATCTCGAACTGACGCAGCACGGCGGTGCCGTAGAAGGTGATGCTGGCGCCGATGCGCGGGATCACGGCGTCATAGCTCTCCAGCTCCCGTCCTTCGTAATGAATGGAGGGGCTATGGGAGGCGATGTTCATGTAGCAGCGCAGGGTGTCGAGCACCTCAACCTGATGACCACGGGCCCGTGCCACCTCGACCAGGCGGCGGGTGGAGTAGTTGTTGGGCTCGCGGGATAAAATGGCAATATTCATGGAAATGGCAGACCTGATAATCGGACTGGAGAGTATAAGGTGCCATGAACGTCTGGCAACGCCAATCCTTTCCCCTCACCATGTGTCTTTCTGCAAGATCGCCCTAAAACAGATTCAATGCGGACCGCGCAGCCGCTGTTGCAGCTCGAGCAGCAAGCCCACCTCCTGCAGGCGGCGGGCCGTGGTCCCCTGCCATCCATTGGCGGGAAGAGGCGCCAGCAGGGTCTCGGCGATGCAGTCGCGATAGAGTGGCCCCAGGTGTTGCCAGCGATGCACCACGCCCTGGTCATGATGGTGCAACCACTCCTGATTGCCGCTGCGAAACAGTTCGATGCGGCGGCCATCCTTGAGATGCAGGCAGAGCCCCTTGCGCTCTATGCCGGGACCGGCGTACTTGTCGAGCCAAAGCGTCAGCGGCACCCCGGCCGCCTCCCCCCGCAGGCAGGCTCGTCCTTCGGCGCTGTGCAGATCCCCCCGCAGGATGGGCTGACCCAGCCGATCGCAGACCTCGGAGGCGGCCAGTTGCAGGCGGTCGTCCCCGCCGAGGGCCACCAGCAGCTCGCGGATCATGGCCAGCACATGGGTGCCGATGTCGAGGATGACCCCGTCCGGATGGTGAAACTCCCGTTGGTCCGGCTCCCCCGTCGCGAAGTTGAGGGCGAAGGGCCGCCCCTGCGCATCGATCCCGCAGGGTTCCAGCAGAAAGCCCTCCACCGCGCTGACATCATCTATGGTCGCCGGGGTGATTCTGGCCTCGTCCCCCGTCAGCAACTGCCAATCGGTCCCCAGCGTACCACTCAGCAAGCGTTGCACCGCGGTGCGGGCCATCCAGTGATCCAGCGCCAGCACCCGGCTCGCCTGCGCGGGATCGGCCAGCCGCGCCTGCAGGCTGTCGTGCTGCGTCAGGCTGGCCACCACGGGCTTCTCCACCAGGATGATCGGCACTGCACTGGCCAAGGCCAGCTCCAGCACAGGCAGATGTAGCAGGGAGGGGGTGGCGATGACCAGCCGATCGAGCGGCAGCGCCAGCAGCGCCTCCAGGCTCGGTACCGGGGTCACCCCGGGCAGGGAACGTGCGGGATCGAATCCCCACAAGACGACATCGGGTGCCAGAGCCTGCAGCGCCGGCAGATAGGCGGTCTCCACCACTGCCCCCAGGCCGACGAATCCAATCTTCATAACGACCTCAATTCAGGTTTGGCCTCGGCCAGTCCCGCTCTGCAGGAGGTGCGCCATCAGGGCGCACCCTGTTCAACTCAGGTTTGGCCCCAGCCAGCGCTCGGCCTCGACCAGGCTCATGCCCTTGCGCTGGGCGTAGTCTTCGACCTGATCCTGCTGGATCTGCGCCACCGCAAAGTACTTGCTGTCGGGGTGGGAGAAGTACCAGCCGGACACCGCCGCCCCCGGCCACATGGCGTAGGATTCGGTCAGCTGCATGCCGATGGCCTGCTCGACGCCCAGCAGCTCCCAGATGCTGCCCTTCTCGGTATGCTCCGGGCAGGCCGGGTAACCGGGGGCCGGGCGTATGCCCTGATAGTTCTCGCGAATGAGCTCCTCGTTGCTGAGGGCCTCATCTTGGGCATAACCCCAGTGCCGCTTGCGCACCTGCTCGTGCAGGTACTCGGCGAAGGCTTCCGCCAGGCGGTCGCACACCGCCTGCACCAGAATGGCATTGAAATCATCATGCTGGGCCTTGTAGGCGTTGGCGATGGTCTCTTCGCCGATGCCGCCGGTCACGGCGAAGGCGCCGATCCAGTCCGGCTTGCCGCTCTCTTTCGGCGCCACATAGTCCGCCAGGCAGTAGTTGGGGAAGCCCTGCTTCTCGCTCTGTTGGCGCAGGTGGTGCAACACCTTGCGCACCTCGGTGCGCGATTCGTCGGTATAGACCTCGATGCTGTCGCCGACGCCGTTGGCGGGGAACAGGCCTATGATACCGGCGCAGCGCACGCTGCCATCCCGTTCGAGCTGATCCAGCATGGCGTTGGCATCGGCAAACAGCTTGGTCGCCTCCTCACCGACGACTTCGTCCTCCAGGATGCGCGGATACTTGCCCGCCAGCTCCCAGCTCAGGAAGAAGGGCGTCCAGTCGATGTAGGGGCGCAACACCGAGATGGGCACGTTTTCGAAGGTCTGCACACCCGGCTCGCGGGGGGCTGGCGGCTGATAGCCGACCCAGTCCAACTGCTGGCGGTTAGCGCGGGCATGGGCCAGGCTGACCGGCTTGGACCTCGGTTGCTTGCGGGCATGCTGCTCCCGGGCTATCTCGTACTCCTTGTCGATGCGGGCCACGAAGGCGGGCTTGAGCTCGGGGTTGAGCAGGCTCTGAGCCACCCCGACCGCCCGCGATGCGTTCGACACATAGACCACGGGTTCACGGTAGTTCTGCTCTATCTTGACCGCGGTGTGCGCCTTGGAGGTGGTAGCACCACCGATCAGCAGCGGCAGTGTAAACCCCTGACGCTCCATCTCCTTGGCCACGTGCACCATCTCGTCGAGGGAAGGGGTGATCAGGCCGGACAATCCGATCATGTCGGCATTCACTTCCCTGGCGGTCTTGAGGATCTTCTCGCAGGAGACCATGACCCCGAGATCGACGATTTCGTAGTTGTTGCACTGCAACACCACGCCGACGATGTTCTTGCCGATGTCGTGCACGTCTCCCTTCACCGTGGCCATCACTATCTTGCCGTTGCTGGAGCCCCCCTCCTTCTCCTGTTCGATATAGGGCTGCAGGTAGGCCACCGCCCGCTTCATCACCCGCGCCGACTTCACCACCTGGGGCAGGAACATCTTGCCCGCGCCGAACAGATCGCCGACCACGTTCATGCCGTCCATCAGCGGCCCCTCGATCACGTGCAGCGGCTTCTCGGCCCCGGCCCGCGCCTCTTCGGTATCCTCTTCGATGAAGTCGGTGATGCCCTTGACCAGGGCATGCTCCAGCCGCTTGCCCACCGGCCAGCTACGCCACTCCTGATCCCGCGGATCCTCGGCCTGGGCACCGGCGCCGCGATACTTCTCGGCGATGGCCAGCAGATCCTCGGTGGCGTTGTCGTTGAGGTTGAGCACCACGGCGATGACTTTCTCTTTCAACTCCGCCGGGATGTCTTCATAGATGGCGAGCTGACCGGCGTTGACTATGCCCATGTCCATGCCGTTCTGGATGGCGTGGTAGAGGAAGACGGCGTGAATGGCCTCGCGCACCGGCTCGTTGCCACGGAAGGAGAAGGAGACGTTGGAGACGCCGCCGGAGATCATGGCGTGAGGCAGGTTGTCCTTGATGTCCTTCACCGCCTCGATGAAGTCCACCGCGTAGTTGTTGTGCTCGTCGATGCCGGTCGCCACCGCGAAGATGTTGGGATCGAAGATGATGTCTTCCGGCGGGAAGCCGACCCTGTCCACCAGGATGCGGTAGGCGCGCTGGCAGATCTCGAACTTGCGGGCACGGGTATCGGCCTGGCCCACCTCGTCGAACGCCATGACGATGACGGCGGCGCCGTAGCGACGCAGCAGTTTGGCCTGCTGGATGAACTTCTCCTCCCCCTCCTTCATGGAGATGGAGTTGACCACCGGCTTGCCCTGCACGCACTTGAGGCCCGCCTCCAGCACCTCCCACTTGGAGGAGTCGATCATCACCGGCACCCGGGCGATGTCCGGCTCGCCGGCGATCAGGTTGAGGAAGCGCACCATGGCCGCCTCGGCGTCCAGCATCCCCTCGTCCATGTTGATGTCGATGATCTGGGCGCCGCTCTCGACCTGCTGCTTGGCCACGTCCAGGGCCTCGTCGTAGAGTCCCTCCTTGATCAGCCGCTTGAACTTGGCCGAGCCGGTGACGTTGGTGCGCTCCCCCACGTTCACGAACATGGACTCCGCGGTGATGATCAGCGGCTCGAGGCCGGAGAGCCGGCAGGCCACCGGCAGCTCGGGCAGGGCGCGCGGTCTGATGCCCGCCACGGCGTCCGCCATGGCGCGTATGTGGGTCGGGGTGGTGCCGCAGCAGCCCCCCACCAGGTTCAGGAAGCCGCTCTGGGCCCACTCGCGGATATGCTCGGCCATCTCCCCCGCATCCAGATCGTACTCGCCGAAGGCGTTGGGCAGACCGGCGTTGGGGTGGGCGCTGACATGGCTCTCGCTGATGCGCGACAGCTCCTCCACATACTGGCGCAGCTCGTCCGGGCCGAGCGCGCAGTTGAGGCCGAACGACAGCGGTTTGACGTGGCGCAGGGAATGGTAGAAGGCTTCCGTGGTCTGGCCGGAGAGGGTGCGACCCGAGGCATCGGTGATGGTGCCGGAGATCATCACCGGCAGCGCATAACCCAGCTCCTCGAACACCCCTTCCACCGCGAAGGCGGCGGCCTTGGCGTTGAGGGTATCGAAGATGGTCTCGATCAATATGAGGTCGGCGCCGCCCTCGATCAGGGCATGGGTCGATTCCGTGTAGGCGGCCACCAGCTGGTCATAGGTGACGTTGCGCTTGCCCGGATCGTTGACGTCCGGCGAGATGGAGGCGGTGCGGTTGGTGGGGCCCAGCACCCCGGCCACGAAGCGCGGCTTGTGAGGCTCTTTGGCGGTCCAGTCGTCGGCGACGGCGCGGGCGAGACGGGCGGCCTCGCGGTTGATCTCGGCGGAGAAGGCCTCCATCTCGTAATCGGCCATGGCGATACGGGTAGCGTTGAAGGTGTTGGTCTCGAGGATGTCGGCCCCGGCGGCGCAATATTGATCGTGGATCTCGCGGATCACCCCGGGTCGGGTCAGCACCAGCAGATCGTTGTTACCCTTGATGTCGGTATGCCAATCGGCAAAACGCGCACCGCGATAGTCCGCCTCACCCAGCTTGTAGCCCTGGATCATGGTGCCCATGGCACCGTCGATGATCAGGATCCGCTCCCTGAGACAGGCTTCCAGTTTCTTCTTTATGTCCGACTTTATGCTCGACACCGCTCGATCCTCTTACATCCATGCAACTGCGCGTCGCCCATCCTAGCAGCAAACAAATTAAATGGAAATCTAGCCGTCTATCTGTCCGTAGTGATGATTAAATATAACCATAAATAGGTAATGAGTGCACCCTGAGCCGGGAGTACCCTATGCCCGTCCTTAATTCGGACACGTGCTTGCTGTTTACTAAAGAGAAAAATAACTATGAGCGTCTACTACACACTCTGTTTCTTGGCAGCGCTGGCGATCTTCATCGCCTTTGCCAACCAGTATGTTGTGAAGATCCAGACCACCATCGCCATCACCGCAGGATCCATGCTGATCTCCGCGCTGATGGTGCTGTTTGGTAAGTTGGGTTGGTTCAATCTGGAACCTCTGGCCATCGAGACCATGGAGAGCATCGATTTCCAGAATTTCCTGCTGAAGGGGATCCTGGGCTTCCTGCTGTTCGCCGGCGGCCTCGGCATCAATCTGAAGGCATTGCGTAGCCAGAAGTGGGAGATCACCATTCTCTCCATAGTGGCGACCCTGCTCTCCACCTTCATCATCGGCTATGGCTTCTGGTTCATCGCCAAGCTGCTGGGCTGGGAGCTGCCGCTGGTCTACTGCATGCTGTTCGGTGCCTTGATCTCCCCCACCGACCCCATCGCCGTGCTGGCCATCGTCAAGAAGATGCAGGCGCCACCCCAGATCGCCATCCAGATCGAGGGGGAATCCCTGTTCAACGACGGCGTCGGCCTGGTGATCTTCGCCACCGTGTTTGCCGTGGCCTTTGGCGGGGTCGAGCCGACCTTCAGCAGCGTGGCCGGTCTGTTCCTGCATGAGGCCCTCGGTGGCATCCTGTTCGGCGCCGTGCTGGGCCTCATCGCCCACGTGATGATCAGCGCCACCGACGACGGCTCCCTCGAGCTGCTGCTGACGCTCTGCATCCCGACCGCGGGCTTCGCCTTCGCCAACATGATCGGTGTCTCCGGCGCCCTGGCCATGGTGGTCACCGGCATCATGATCGGCAACTGGACCCGCCAGTCCGGCTTCTCCGAGCAGAGCCGCCACCATCTGGATCACTTCTGGGAGTTGATGGATCAGTTCCTCAACGCCCTGCTGTTCCTGCTGATCGGCCTGGCACTGGTGCTGCTGGATCTCGCCTGGCAAGACTGGATCCTGCTGGTCATCGCGGTGCCGCTCTGCCTGGCCGCCCGCTTCATCAGCGTCTCCCTGCCCTACGTCGCCTTCCGCCGTTTCCGCAGCTACAACACCTTCTCCATCCGCATCCTGACCTGGGGCGGCCTGCGCGGCGGCCTGGCCATGGCCATGGCGCTGGCGCTGCCCTCCGGCGTCATGGTGCTGCCGGAGCAGGGTGTCGATCTGCGGGAGGTGATCCTGGTGATGACCTACTCGGTGGTGATGTTCTCCATCGTGGTACAGGGCATGACCATCACCCCGATGATCACCGCGGCCAAGAAGGCCAGCGGCAGCTACTGATCCACTGCAGTACATCCCATGTATCAACGAAAAGGGCCCCTAACAGGAGCCCTTTTTCATATCAAATGCCCGCGAGGCCAAGCGGCAAAGTCATGGCAGGAACATGACCATCACGCCAGTGGATCACCGCGGCCAAGCAGGCCGGCGGCAGCTACTGATCCACGGCGATACATCCCATGTATCAACGAAAAGGGCTCCTAACAGGAGCCCTTTTTCATATCGAATGCCCGCGAGGCCAAGCGGCAAAGTCATGGCAGGAACATGACCATCACGCCAGTGGATCACCGCGGCCAAGCAGGCCAGCGGCAGCTACTGATCCACTGCAGTACATCCCATGTATCAACGAAAAGGGCTCCCACCGGGAGCCCTTTTTCATATCAAATGCCCGCGAGGCCAAACGGCAAAGTCATGGCAGGAACATGACCATCACGCCAGTGGATCACCGCGGCCAAGCAGGCCAGCGGTAGCTACTGATCCACGGCCATACATCCCATGTATCAACGAAAAGGGCTCCCACCGGGAGCCCTTTTTTCTTGCGCTGACCAGAACATCAGGGCCTGTGGCTAAATTTCTGCCAAATACAGGTTGCTTTTTATCCATCACGAGGCGAGAATGCGCCCCGGCTAGTTAATCAGCCCTGTTTATGTTACCCCTGCAATGCTTCACCTTCGGATGAATCCAGCCAGTCCCCGCATAACCTCCCTCTGATTTACTCGCCTTGAGAACCGTCAGGCTGTCTGCCTGCGTTGCCCGGCTCTCACGGTGCAGACCCGATCTGCCCACCCAATTTGAACTATGCATCCGCATATTCCTTGATAGTGCAGACGCCCTTGACCGGGCTGGGTATTCCTGCGTGCTTGTCTGCCATATGAGCTGACCGCGCCCATCGACCTACATTTGCCAAAACAAGGAGCAATTACTTAATTTATATAGAGAAATACCATGATGAAAGCCATACAAACACACAAACCCCTGCGTCGTAGCAAACCCATCAACCTGCCCCCGCAAGAGCAGGATGACGATTCCTTCCTGATCCAGTTCAGTACCCGTTTCAGCGGTGGCTTCGCCATCTCCTGTGATGGCACCGCTGGCGAGTTCTCCATCGAAGATCTCAACTGATCCCTGCCCAACGGCAGCACCGACGCAGACCGGCCGCAACTCACGGCGGCCCCTTTGCCAGCAAACCCTAGACCGGACAGCTCTCTCGCCCCGGCACCTCCAGCAGCAGACACTCTTCTTCGCTCTCACCCAGCTTGACCAGCCGACCCTGACTCAGCCCCAGTTTGGCCAAGAGCCCGACCGAGCGCTCATTGCCCGGCGTGACGATGGCGATCACCCGCTCGATGCCGAGCCGCTCCCGCCCGTCTTGCAGCGCCGCCCGCGCCGCCTCTATGCCGTAGCCCTGGCCACGATAGGCGGGCAGGAAGGCATAGCCGATGTCTTCGCACGGCAGGGTGTCGCGCTTGATCAGGCCGCAGATGCCGAGCCTGGCCTCATCCTCCCGTCGCATCACCAGATAGAGGCCATGCCCGTGGCGGGCGTAGCTGACCGCCGGCCCCTGCTGGATATAGTCTTCGGCGTCGCCTAAGGTGCGCACGCCGCGATCGCCGATGTAGCGATGGAAGTCGCCGTCGTTGAGCAGCTCGAGGATGAAGGGGGCGTCCACAGCGGTCAGTTCGCGCAAGACGAGGCGCTCGGAGAGGATCATGATCAAGACTCTTGTCGGAAAAACAGGCCATCAAGACTGCCCCCGCGTCGCCGCCTTGGCAAGATCTCGCGTGCAAAAGCGAGCATGTGCCGATACTGGCCGCCCCCCACCAGCTATTTATCCCCCTCAGGCGCGAGCCGCGGACCGGTTCCGGCTATAATGCCCCCTCTTCAAACAAGCAGGACAGACACCATGACGGACGACACCGAATTCTTCGACGAACAGGCACTGCTGGAGATGGTCGATAACCAGCTCACCGACGGTCACCCCCCGCAGGTGAAAGCCACCCTGATGCGGCTGGTGATGAAGGGCACCCCACGGGAAGAGGCGCTGCAATACATCGCCTGCGCCCTCGGCGCCGAGCTGATGGCGATGGAGGCCGAGCAGGGCCCCTTCAACCTGACCCGCTACGCCGAGTTCCTCGACAGCCTGCCCGAGATGCCCTGGGCCTAGTAACGCCCTCATTAGGCAGGGCGCAGCGCCAGCCATTATCATTACTGCCACAGCCAAGAAGGGGAGTGTGCGGGTATGCGCTGGCAAGATCGCCGTGAGAGCAGCAATGTGGAAGACAGGCGCCAACAGGGCGGTGGCAACGGGGGCGGTGGCCTGCCCATCGGCGGCAAGGGGCGCCTCATCCTGGTGGTCGTGGTGCTGGTGGCCGGCTACTACGGTGTGGATCTGAGCCCCCTGCTCGACGAGCCGGCCCAACAGAGCCAGGCTCAGCGTCAGAACCCGTCTCAGCCGGCCAGCGATCCCCTGGCCAAGTTTACCTCGGTGATGCTCGCCTCCACCGAGGATGCCTGGGGCGAGATATTCTCCCAGAGCGGCAGCCGTTACCAACCGCCCAAGCTGGTGCTCTATCGCGGCGCCACCCGCACCGGCTGCGGCCAGGGTCAGGCGGTGATGGGCCCCTTCTACTGCCCGACGGACAGCTCCGTCTACATCGATCTCTCCTTCTATCAGGACATGCGCGACAAGCTGGGGGCCGATGGCGACTTCGCCCAGGGCTACGTGGTCGCCCACGAGGTGGGCCATCACGTGCAGACCCTGCTCGGCATCTCGGCCAAGGTGCGCCAGCAACAGCAGGGGCTGAGTCAGGCCGCGCAGAACAAGCTGTCGGTCAAGCTGGAGCTGCAGGCCGACTGCTTCGCCGGCGTCTGGGGCAATTACATGGAGCGGGAGCAGGTGCTGGAGCACGGCGATCTGGAGGAGGCGCTCAACGCCGCCCAGGCCATCGGCGACGACCGCCTGCAGCAGCGAGGCCAGGGCCGGGTCGTGCCGGACAGCTTCACCCACGGCAGCTCAGCCCAGCGCCTCGCCTGGTTCAAGCGCGGCTTCGACAGCGGCAAGCCCGCCAGCTGCGACACCTTCGCCGCCCGCTGAAGCGGGCCCGACAACAAGGCCGGATCCCTGGGGATCCGGCCTTGTTGCATTCGGCGACCGCATGAAGAGCCGGCCGTGGGGAGCCGTCGATCAGGCCGACGTTTTCGGCAGCAGATCCGTGTAGACGAAGCCATCACGCACTATCGTCTCCCCCACTTCGATGGCCAGGGGCCGCAAGAACATGGGGCCGTCCACGGCCAGGGTGTGGAACTCGCCGTTTTCCCCGCAGGGATCCACCCCGGCGGGTAGGGCGGCCAGCAGGGCCTGATCGAATGCATGGCCCCCCAGGCTGGCGGCCAGTTTGTTGGGGTCCAGGGTGCTGATGTGCGCCTTCAAGCCGGCGGCGATCATCCTCTGCGCCAGCTCGGCCGTGTCACTGCCCCAGAGCGGGAACAACGGCTCTATGCCGGTGCCCTCCAGTTGCCGCTCGCGGTAGGCCCGTACATCCTCGAGGAACAGATCCCCAAACGCCATATGCCGGATCCCGCTGGCCACCACCTCGGCCACGAAGCCGCTCATGATACGGGCGTAATCCTCGTTGCTGCAGGGCCAGGGCAGATCCAGGGTGCGCAGCGGCAGGCCAAGGCACTCGGCCTGCTGCATCAGCAGTTGCTTGCGCACCCCATGGATGGCGACCCGTTCGAATTCCTGGTTCAGGGTGCTGAACAACCCCACCACCTCGATGGCCGGATCCTGCTGCAACTGATGCAGTGCCCAGGCACTGTCTTTACCACTGCTCCAGGAGAGCAGTACCTTCTTCTTCGTCATCATGTCTCCACTCCGCTTGCACCAAGAAGCTGCAAGACTGTGTTGCGAATTGTGCGATTTACATTCCGGGATACAAAAGCATACCCTCGTTGGTGAGCGTGTCCCCGCAAAGGATGGGGAACAATAACTAAAAAAACGATGGGAAACATAAGGATATGACCACAGTCACGCAACGCAATGATCACGGCCGCCCCCTCAACCGGCAGGATTACAAGACCCTGAGTCTGGCCGCCCTCGGCGGCGCCCTCGAATTCTACGACTTTATCATCTTCGTCTTCTTCGCCGTGGTGATCGGCGAGCTGTTCTTCCCGGCCGACATTCCCGAATGGCTGCGCCAGTTCCAGACCTTCGGCATCTTCGCCGCCGGTTACCTGGCCCGCCCGCTCGGGGGCATCATCATGGCGCACTTCGGCGATCTCATCGGCCGCAAGCGCATGTTCACCCTCAGCATCCTCATGATGGCGCTGCCCACCCTGCTGATCGGCCTGCTGCCCACCTATGCCGCCCTCGGCATCGCCGCCCCGCTGCTGTTGCTGCTGTTGCGGATCCTGCAAGGGGCCGCCATCGGCGGTGAAGTCCCCGGCGCCTGGGTGTTCGTGGCGGAGCATGTGCCCGCCCGCCGGATCGGGCTCGCCTGCGGCACTCTCACGGCAGGTCTGACGGCCGGCATCCTGCTTGGCTCCCTGGTCGCCACCGCTATCAACCGCGGCATGAGCCCGGTCGAGGTGAGCGAGTGGGGCTGGCGTCTGGCCTTCATCCTCGGCGGCATCTTCGGCATAGTCGCCATGTACCTGCGCCGCTGGCTGCACGAGACCCCGGTGTTCGCCGAGATGCAGGCCAACAAGACGCTGGCCGAGGAGCTGCCGCTCAAGACGGTGCTGCGTGAGCACAAGGGCAGCGTCATCGTCTCCATGCTGCTGACCTGGCTGCTCTCCGCCGGCATAGTGGTGGTGATCCTGATGACCCCGACCTATCTGCAGAAGGTGCACGGCATCAGCCCGGCCGATGCGCTGACCGCCAACTCTCTGGCCATAGTCGCGCTCACCCTGGGCTGCATCTTCTATGGCCGCCTGATCGACAGCCTCGGCAGCGGCCCCACCTTCGTGTTTGGCTCCCTGCTGCTGGCCGGCTCCTGCTACGCCTTCTACCACGGCCTGGCGGCCGGCATGGAACAGCTGATCCCGCTCTACATGCTGGCGGGCTTCTCCGTCGGCATCGTCGGGGCCGTGCCCTACGTCATGGTCAACGCCTTCCCGGCCGTGGTGCGTTTCTCCGGGCTGTCGTTCTCCTACAACGTGGCCTACGCCATCTTCGGCGGTCTGACCCCTATGCTGGTCACCCTCTGGATGAAGAACGACGTGCTGGCCCCCTCCCACTATGTGGTCAGCCTGGCCGGGCTGGGCTTCGTCCTCGGCCTGCTGTTCTGGCTACGCCAGCGCGGTCAGCGTCAGGTCGCGCCACAAGCCGCCTGACCGGTGCGGGCCCCAGACTTTCGGGGCCCCTTTGTTCCGGCTATATTCAGCCTGGCTCCCGTAGAGTAGCCCCCCCTTAAGGCCAGACCACCGTCTGGCCCTGTTGTTTGCCAACCACCCCGAGGTGAAAGATGTTTTTCCAGGTCGTATTCATTGCCTTGCTGGCCTTGCTGCCCATGGTCAATCCCCCCACCACGGCCACCCTGCTGCTCGGACTGAGTAAGGGCATGTCCCGTGAACACGTGCGCCGCCAGATCAATCTGGCCGCCATCTATCTGTTCGCCACCCTCTGCGTCAGCTTCTTCATCGGGTCCTCCATCCTGGATCTGTTCGGGATCTCCATCCCCGGCCTGCGACTGGCCGGTGGCCTGATCATCGCCTTCATCGGCTTTCGCATGCTGTTCCCCGCCCCCAGCCAGGCCACCGGGGTCGACATCAACCAGAGCATCGCCTTCGTGCCGCTCACCATGCCCAGCATGTGCGGGCCGGGCACCATGGCGCTGGTGATCAGCGGCGCCGCCCAGATCGCCGAACTGCCGGCCGACTACAACCGCTTCGTCATCTATGCCGCCGTGGTCACCGCCTTCGCCCTGATGAGCCTGCTCAGCTGGGGCGTGCTCAAGCTGGCGGATCCGGTCTGCAAGATCCTCGGGGCCACCGGCATCGACGCAATGACCCGCATCATGGGCTTCCTGCTGGTGTGCATGGGCATGCAGTTCTGCATCAACGGCATCAAGGAAGTGGCGCAGGATCCCGTGTTCCACGGTGCGCCCGCCGCTCAGGTACAGCACAAGACCGCGGGGCCGGACGAGGAGGCCGTCAAGCTGACACTGGAGGCACGTGGATCCTGAGTGGATTGGAATAAGGGTCAGCGGAACGGCCCATTTTGGTTATTTTTTGTACAGCCAGCATTCAGCTAATGAGGACTAAGGTGATACCACCCTATCCACCCCCTCAGGAGAGATGCAATGGAAAAGATGCTGACCGAGATCCGCAGTTACAGCCTGTTTCATGAGTACCTGACCGTGGTCGGTGTCACCAGCCCGTCCCCCAGCCGGCAGGCCAAGGGATGGGAACACCGGGAATCCAACCGCCTGGTGGCCCAGATCCGGATCGATCCCCAGGGCAGGCCGCACTACTACATCGACGCCAGGGCCATCTCGGTCAACTGACCCGCCCTGCCTCCCCAGCCCCGACCCTGTCCGGGGCTTTTTGTTGCGCCCGGCCGCCAGCGCCAATAAAAAACCCCGGCACTGGCCGGGGTCTTTTTTGATCGGATATGGACTGGGTGACCCGTTACTGGGTACCGCCCACGGTCAGCTGATCCAGCTTGAGGGTCGGCTGGCCGACCCCGACCGGGACGCTCTGGCCCTCCTTGCCACAGACCCCGACCCCGCGATCCAATGCCAGATCGTGGCCCACCATGGAGACCTGGCGCATGGCCTCTGGGCCGTTGCCGATGAGCGTGGCGCCCTTGATGGGGGCGGTGATCTTGCCATCCTCGATGAGGTAGGCCTCGGAGGCGGAGAAGACGAACTTGCCGGAGGTGATGTCCACCTGACCGCCGCCGAAGTTGGGGGCATAGATGCCCTTCTTCACCGAGGCGATGATCTCCGCCGGATCGTACTGACCCGCCAGCATATAGGTGTTGGTCATCCGCGGCATCGGCAGGGCGGCATAGGATTCGCGACGACCGTTGCCGGTGAGCGGTACCCCCATCAGCCGGGCGTTCTGCTTATCCTGCAGGTAGCCCTTGAGAATACCGTTCTCGATCAGCACGTTGTAACCGCCCGGCGTGCCCTCGTCATCGATGCTAACGGAGCCGCGTCGGCCCACCAGGGTACCGTCATCGACTATGGTGCAGTGCTTGGAGGCAACCTGCTCGCCGATGCGGCCGGCGAAGGCGGACGAGCCCTTGCGGTTGAAGTCCCCCTCCAGGCCGTGCCCCACCGCCTCGTGCAGCAGCACACCGGGCCAGCCGGCGCCGAGCACCACCGGCATGGTGCCGGCCGGGGCATCTATGGCCTCGAGGTTGACCAGCGCCTGACGCACCGCCTCGCGCACATAGCCGAAGGCCCGGCTCTCCAGCCCGTCCAGCTCCAGGAAATGGTCATAACCGCAGCGGCCACCGCCGCCGGCGCTGCCGCGCTCACGGCGATCCCCCTTCTCGGCGATGACGGTCACCGACAGCCGCACCAGCGGGCGCACGTCGGCGGCGAGCGTGCCATCGGTGGCGGCCACCAGTATCTCTTCATAGACACCGCTGATGGAGGCCATCACCTGATTGATGGCGGGATCCAGGCTGCGGGCAAACTTGTCCATCTGCTCAAGCAGCGCGATCTTCTGGTACTTGTCGAGGGTCTGCAGCGGATCCATGGCCGGATAGAGCAGGTTTGCTTCGGTGCGAGCCCAGGCCTTCACCTTGCCCTGGGCGCCGGCGGCGGCGATACCACGGGCGGCGGTGACCGACTGTTGCAGCGCCAGCAGGCTCAGCTCGTCGGAGTAGGCGAAGCCGGTCTTCTCGCCGCTGACGGCGCGCACCCCGACCCCCTGGTCGATGTTGTAGCTGCCATCCTTGACGATGCCATCTTCCAGCATCCAGGACTCGTGCCAGCTGCGCTGGAAATAGAGGTCGCCGAACTCCACCTGATGGCTCATCAGGCTGCCGAGCAGTTGCTGCAGCCGTCCTTCATCGAGGTCGTTCGGGGCCAACAATGAGGCACTAACCTGGCTCAATAGACTCAATCTTGTTCTCCATTCTCGCTGGGAGATGTCGTAATAAAATCCCCTGTCTCAACGAGAAAGGGCAAAGTAGGTTCGATTCGCGACGCGCAATCGAACGTCATGTGTGCCATATGCAAGGGTATTCACGAACTCTCGATGCGGCCGTTTCGCGCTAGTCCGATTGCGCCGCCATGCGGCTAATCGAACCCATGCAGACCTACAGCAATCGGGCGTGTTGCAGCACCGGCATGGTCCGCGCCAGCTCCTCGCCGAGGGCGGGATCCATCTTCGCCAGCACGGTCGCACGGCCCGATGGCTGACAGGCCAGCACCCGGCCCCAGGGATCGATCACCATGCTGTGGCCCCAGGTCTGGCGCCCCGTCTCATGGCTGCCGCCCTGATTGGCGGCCACCACATAGCACTGGTTCTCGATGGCGCGGGCCCGCAGCAGCGGCTCCCAGTGCGCCTCGCCGGTCACGGCGGTGAAGGCCGCCGGCACCAGCAGCACCCGGGCACCGGCGCGGCTCAGCCGACGATAGAGCTCGGGGAAGCGCAGATCATAACAGATAGAGAGGCCGAGGGGACCAAAGGGGGAATCCACCAACACGGGATCCTGGCCGGGGCTGAAGGTCTCCGACTCCCGGTAGCGGCCCTGGTTGTCGGCCACGTCCACGTCGAACAGGTGGATCTTGTGGTAATGGCCCTTGAGATCCCCGTTGGGATCGAACACCAGCGAGCTGGTGTGGATATGGCTCGAGCCGGGGATGCGGGTGGGCATGGCGCCGGCCACCAGCCAGATCCCCTGCTCCCGGGCCCACAGGGCCAGCTGTTGCTGGATGGGCCCCTCACCGATCGCTTCGGCGTTGTCCAGATAGCCCTGGCGTTCGCCAAACAGGGCGAAGTTTTCCGGCAGCAGCACCAGCAAGGGGCGCGCTTTGGGCAGGGCCGCCAGCTCGGCGGCGATCTGCTCCCGGTTATCCTGCCAGTGCCGACCGGACACCAGCTGTATTGCAGCTAACCACATGACTCACTCCTTGTCGGCGTTGATGGCAGTCCTGATATTCGGGTCTTTATCCATTTTGCTCAACAGTTTGCGAAGATGGTGTCGGACCAGATCTCGTTGGCCCCTTTGGGCCCATTTAAGGCAATCAAACAATTCCCATACCAAACCATCGCCATCGGCGATATAGGCTGGAAAATCACAGTGACTTGGCGCCGTGCCTCCTACCTCCAACCCCGGTAGACAAGATGTTTTATCGAAGAGAGGCAAGTAAGGCTTGGCAAGAGGAAACTCGGTGCCACTATCGAGGATGTGGATCTCTATGCTGGACATGTCATAGAAGATATAACGCCAGTAGGAACAAACCTCTTCATGCTTTCCCTGCCAGCAGTGAAATACTTCGCGCTCACCCACAATAGACCGCACCAGTGATGCCGCCTGATTGTGAAAACCCGGCGTAGCCAGCAACAAGACATCGACATCGGACACCCTGTCGGCCTTGCCCTTGGCGAGTGACCCAACCACCACTCCAGCGTCTATGGCAGGGTGAGCCGCGCCATGCTCAATCACGGCTTGCAGCAGAGCACGTTGAAGTAGCGGAATAGCAGGGCAACGCTCATCAACCATCACGACGGCTCCTTTGCAAGGACCGCATCCCCGGCTTGCAGGGTGTAATCCAGCACTATGATACGTGCCAGCACGGGGTGAAAGAGGGCCTTGAGAGCAGCATGAGCCGGATGGGGCAGGTAACACTGGCGGGCGGCCTCGTCGGCGAAGGTCATCAGCACGCTGTGGGTGAAGCCTTCGGCGCGCCCTTCTGGGCTGTCATCCTGGCCCCACTCGACGGCTACCACGCCACTGACCTTGGCCGGGATGTCGAGAAAGGCTGCCCTGACAGCCGCGATACCGTCGGCCTGGACCTCTCTCTTGAAGGTGATCAGCAGAATGTGTCGGATCATGGCTCACTCCTTGTGATTGAAGACCCCTACCCGCCTCAGCGCTGACCGGGTCCGGTATGCTTGGGGGTCAGCAGGAAGGGGGTGACCTCCTCGGCGGGCAGGCTGGGAGCCACCGCATCCACCGCCTGCTTCTGCTGCTGGTTGAGCTTGATGCGCGCCTTGTCCCGCCCCGCCTCGATCAGCTTGGGATCATCCAGCGGGCCCGAGACCCGGAAGTCGATGCGGGTCACCACGTCCACCACCGGCTCCAGCAGCTTGGAGAGCGCCAGCACATAGAGCCCGGTGATCGGGGTCAGCGAGAAGGCGGCCACCACCGGCAGGGTGCCCCCCAGATTCGGGGAGAAGCTCAGATCGTAATCGAGTCGCCAGCGCACCAGATCGGCGATGCCCTCACCGCGCAGGTTGCCCGCCGCCCCCTTCATGTAGAAGTCGTTGTTGTCCACCACCCCCTGCTTGATCTTGGCGGAGGCGGACATGGATTCGAAGTAGAAGCCCTTGTCGAACACATCGCGGAAATCGAGCCGCAGCTTGCGCAGCAACGAATCCAGGCTGAGCAGGGAGAGCAGGCGGGCCCCCTTGTCGTTGACCTCCCGCAGGGTGCCGCCTTCCAGCTGATAGTCGGCGGTACCCCCCAGGGTCGGCAGATCCAGCCGGTAGGGAACGTCACGCCAGTTCAGATCCAGCGCCAGCTTGCCCGGCGCATCGCCGATGGGCGAGGTGAAGCCGAGTCGCTGCAGCAACAGCTCGCTGTTCTGGGTGTTGAGCTTGAGCCGGGCCCTGGTCTGCATCTGGCCGGGTAGCGCCAGCCATTCGGCGTTCCCGCTCAGGGTGCTGCCGGCGAGCTTCATCTCCAGCCCCTTGAGGGCCAGCTGGTTGACGCCGGGCACCAGTTCGCCTTTCAGCTCCCCCAGCGGCAGGGTGCCGAAACGGCAGTCCACACAGCTGAAGTTGAGCCAGGGGATGGCGTCCATGATGGCCTTGTCCTGCCGGGCATCCGGCTCCGGGCTGAGGTCCGATCCCTTGCCGGACCAGTAGATCCTGGCGAATTTGGCGTCGATGGGCTGTTGGCCGGCGACGGGGATGCGCACCACCCCCATCACATCCGGGCTGTCGATCATCACCTCGGTGGCCTGGCGGACCGGGCCCACGGTGAAGCGCACCGCCTTGATGTTGGCGCTGCCGATATCGGCCCTGGCCAGCTGGCCATCCACCCACCACTCCTGCGGCAGGAAGGAGGGGCCGACCACCGCATTGCCGCTCTCGGCCTGGCTCGGCAGCCAGCGCTTGAGCCGCGCCAGCCAGCCACCCACGTCCGCATGCGGCTGGTTGATGACCAGCAGCATGGGCTTGTCCTGCAACACCCTGGCCCCCGGCTGGCCGACGTCGACCCGCACCCGGCTGAGGTAGGGCGTGCCCTCGCCGTAAACCAGCCGGCTCTGCATGTCCACATCGTTCCCCAGCACGCCGCGAATATCGGCGGCGCCGTCGCGGCCTCGCACCGTGACCTTGAGCGGGAGCTGGCTGTCGGCCGTCTTGGCGAGGGGGAACGGCAGATCCAGCCCCATCCCCTGCAGGTTGGAGTCCAGCGCCAGCTGGAAGCTGAACGGCTTGTCATTGGGCAGCGTCAGCCCCAGGGCGCCAGTCCAGTTGCTGCGCCCCTTGAGCAGCTCGAGGGCGGGGATGTCGCGGCGTTGGCGACTGCTGTCCCACTGCCCCTTGAACTTGAGATCGACCTGGTAGCGGTTCGGCAACTGCTTGCCCTGGTAATCCAGGGTCAGCGGCTGATCCCACAGGCTGGCCTTGAGATTGCTGAAGCGGGTGTGTTCGTTGTCATACAGCAGTCGGCCATCGACCCGCTCCAGCGGCATGTCGAGGGCGGCGATCCTGACCTTGTTGTTGTGGAACAAGGCATCTCCGCTGGCCTTGACCTCGCCCTTGCCGCCGAGCGGAATATCCAGCTTGACCGTGCCCTTCATGGGCCCGCGGATCTCGATCTCCCGCAGCGCCTGGCCGACGGAGTTGCCCATCGGCGAATCCTGCAGATAGTCGCTGATGGCCTTGCCCTCGCCGGCGACCCTGGCGTCCACGTAGAGATGGGCGCCCGGGGCCAGCGTCGGGATCCAGGCATGCACCGAGTCGGAGCCGGCTTTGCCGAGCCGGGTGGAGCGGCTGTTCATGTCAAGGCTGGCGTTCTGGAACAGCAGATCGATCTGCAGGTCGGTGAGCGGTTGCCAACCGGGGAAGAACTGGAAGGTCGCCTTCTCGAGCGGCACCGCCACCTGGAAGACGCCGGCGCCCTGATCGTAGGGGAAGTCCCTGAACTCGCCGTACCAGAGCAGGTCGGCGCCCTTGGCCTGGCCCCCCTTGATGGCACCGCTCAGGTAGTTCACCAGGCCGTCACTCATCACGGCCAGCGGGTAATAGCGATAGGCATGGCCCGCGTTCTTGACGTCGATGCGGCCGGTCAGGGCGAGGAAGGGGTGCTCGAACAGATCGAGCCGGAAGCGGCTGGCGAGGCGCAGATCCGGGTTGTCCAAGGCGATGTCCTGGCCATAGAGCACCCAGCCTGCCGGCGTCTGCCACCAATCCAGCCGCGCCGCCAGGCTGTCGACCGGGATCGGCTCCTTGAAGTGGCGCGCCGGATCCACCTTGCCCTTGCCGAGGCCCAGGCGGGCGCCGCCGCCCGCCGGGGTCAGCCAGAATTCGCCGTCCAGGTTCTGCAGGCCAGGCACATCCCGCCAGGCCTTCATCTCGAAGCCCGCGAGCCGTCCGGCGAGGGAGAGCCCCTGCCAGTTCGCATCCGCCTGCAGGATCAGATCCTGCAACTTGCCCTTGGGCTGGGTGCGCTTGAGGGTCTCAGTCAGGCGGGGATAGAGACCCGAGACCAGCTGGCTCAGGCTGGCGATCTGGCTGATGTCGATGGCGGGCACATAGCCCTGGATGCGTTCGCCCACCCGCTCGAGCTGCAGCCGGCTGTGCAGCCAGGTCGCGCCATCGAGCTTGAAGATCACATCATGGCTGGCGAGCTGCCACTCCTCCCCCGACCGCCGCAGCTGGATCTTGCCGCCGCGCAGATCGAGCCGGTGTGGCTCTCCCTTGACCTCGTCCTTCCAGATCAGATGGTTGTTGCCAAAGGCCAGCAGCGAGTCCCCCAGCTGACCGTTGGCAAAGTTGCTCCACAGCTGGAAGTCGAGCTGGCCCGTCACCTTGGGCTCGCCGCTGTGGATCCTGGCCAGCATGGGGCTGATGTCGAGCTCGCTGGCCCCCAGATAGAGCTGGCCACTGAGGCTGCCGAACCGCGTCGCGGGGGCGTCTACGTCCAGGATGAGATCGATGGCGCTCTCGCCCACCCCGTTGATGAGATAGGCCTTGCCCACGCCCTGGTGACGCTGGCCGCGGTTCTGCCAGCGCAGCTGGGCGATGTTGAGGGCGCGCACCTCACCCAGCGCCGTGGTCACGCTCAGGCGGGTGTCATGAATGTCGAAGGTGGAGAGCTGGGTCAGCAGGAAGCGCAGCAGGGCTGCCTGCTGGTTCGGATTTTTCTCGCCCGCCGGCTCTGCCGGCTGGGCCAGATCCAGCGCTATGTCGCCGTCGCTCAGCAGCAGTTGGCCGAACACCGGCTTCCACTCGTTGAGGGAGCGCCAGAAGTCGAGGTGGGCCCACACCTTGCCGAGGCGCAGGGAGAAACGCCCCGAATCGGGTGCGATGGCGAGTCCTTGCAGCTCGAGGGCCGGCCCGCGCTGGGTCCAGTCCAGGCCGACGTGCTCGACACTGACCTCCAGCTGACTGTTGCCGAGCAGGCTGGCGATCAGCGCCTGGCGATGCTGGTTGAGCAGGGGGCCGCCAAGGCGTACCAGGCTGACCAGGATGGCCAGCAGCACGAAGAAGACCCCGAGGGCTAACCAGCCCCGACTCAGCCAGCGGTAGACCAATTACATCATCACCACATCGAATTGTTCCTGCCCACAGAGCGGCTCAGTCACCACCCTGACCTGTTTGCCGATGAAGACTTCCAGCTCGGCCAGACTGTGTGATTCCTCGCCCCGCAGGTAGTCGGCCACCGAGGGGGCCGCGTAGACGGTGAACTGATCCGCATCGTAGGCGCGGTTGACCCGGATGATCTCCCGCAGGATCTCGAAGCAGACCGACTCCACCGTCTTGACCCGGCCACGGCCCTTGCACTCCGGGCACTCGGAGCAGAGCACATGCTCCAGGCTCTCACGGGTGCGCTTGCGGGTCATCTCCACCAGCCCGAGCTGGGAGAAGCCGTTGACGTTGGTCTTGGCCCTGTCCTTGGCCAGCGCCAGCTCCAGGCTGTGCAGTACCCGACGGCGGTGATCCTCCGACTGCATGTCGATGAAGTCGATGATGATGATGCCACCGAGGTTGCGCAGCCGCAGGTGGCGGGCGATGGCGGCGGTCGCCTCGACGTTGGTGTTGAAGATGGTCTCTTCCAGATTGCGGTGGCCGACGAAGGCGCCGGTGTTGATGTCCACCGTGGTCATGGCTTCGGTCTGGTCGATGATGAGGTAGCCGCCGGATTTCAGCTCCACCTTGCGCTCAAGGGCGCGCTGGATCTCGTTCTCCACGTCGTAGAGATCGAATATGGGCGACTCGCCGGAGTAGTACTCCAGCTTGTTCGCGAGCTCGGGCACATACTCCCCGGTGAAATGCGAGAGCAGCTCGAAGCTCTGGCGCGAGTCGACCCGGATCTTGTCGAGCTCGGCGCCGACGAAGTCACGCACCACCCGGAAGGCCAGGCTGGGATCCTCGTAGAGGATCTTGCAGGGCGGGTACTTCTGCTTGCGCTCCAGGATCTTGCGCCACAGCCGCTTGAGGAAGGCGGCGTCCTGCTCCAGCTCCTGCTCCCCCACCCCTTCGGCGGCGGTGCGGATGATGTAACCGCCGAGATCATCCACGTAGCCCGCTACGGTGCGCTTGAGGCGCTCGCGCTCCGCTTCCGATTCGATGCGTTGGGAGACGCCGACGTGAGCGCTGCCCGGCATAAACACCAGATAGCGGGAGGGCAGGGTGATGTCGGTGGTGAGGCGGGCACCCTTGGTACCCAGCGGATCCTTGACCACCTGCACCATGATGTCTTGACCCTGGCGCACCAGCTCGGCGATGTTGCCGGCCTGGAACTGCTCCTTCTCCTTCACCGCCACGCACTCGGTGTGCGGCACTATGTCGGAGGCGTGCAGGAAGGCGGCCTTGTCCATGCCGATGTCGACGAAGGCGGCCTGCATGCCGGGCAGCACCCGGCTGATCTTGCCCTTGTAGATGTTGCCCACTATGCCGCGCTTGGCCTGACGCTCTACATGCACTTCCTGCAGCAGGCCGTTCTCGACCAGGGCGACCCGGGTTTCGGAGGGGGTGACGTTCACCAGCAGTTCGACTGACATAAGTTACCTTGCCTTTCTAGTTTTGAATTCTGACTGCCAGTCCGGCAGGGCACGCGCAACGCAGGTGGTAACGCAGCAGGAGACCGCTGGGGCGGGTTATCGGCTCTGTTCGAGCTGCTGGCGGATCAGCAGATCCGTTTCCAGCAGGGGCAGGCCGACCACGGCGCTGTAGCTCCCCTCGAGCCGGCTGACAAACTTGCCGGCGATGCCCTGAATGGCATAGGCGCCGGCCTTGTCGCAGGGCTCACCGGTGCGCCAGTAGGCCTCGATCTCGGCCTCGTCCAGCTTGCGAAACGCCACGTTGGTGGTGACCAGCCGCACGTCGCAGCGCTCCGGGGTGGCCAACGCCACCGCCGTCATCACCTGATGTACCTTGCCGGAGAGCGCCTCCAGCATGTCTTTGGCGTCGAGCAGATCGGAGGGTTTCTCCAGCACCCGATCCCCCAGCACCACTATGGTGTCGGCGCCCAGCACCGGCAGCGCGGTCGGGGCGGCGGCCACCCCGGCCATCGCCTTGTCACGGGCGAGCCGGCAGACATAATCCTGGGGCTTCTCGCCCGCTTCCCGTTGCTCGGGAACATCCAGCCTGAGCACCTCGAAACGGTAGCCCAGGCGGGTCAATAATTCGTGCCGACGGGGGGAGCCCGAGGCGAGATAGAGTTGTAGTTCGTTGTGCTTGTTCATATTCACTCAATGAGATGAGACGCAGTTACAATCCGTTGTTTTTGCTCATGTTCACTTAATATTGAAGTGACGGCGCACCTTGCGCAAGACCATAAAGATCCAGGGCCATATTAGCATCGTCGTCAGGGTCGACCAAAAATAGGCGAAATTGAGGCTGGCACGGCTGAACAGGTGCTCGGCCCAGAACACGGTGATCTTGCCCACCAGCGAGAGCAGGCCGATGATCAGCGCCTGCTGCCAAAGGGAGAAGTTGCGGATCTTCTGGAACTGGAAGGCCGCCAGATAGGTGGTGATGGCCATGGCCATGGCCCGCACCCCGAGCGTGCTGCCGAGCAGCACGTCCAGCAGCAGGCCCGCCACCCAGGCGGTGCCGACGTTGGCCCGGTGCGGCAACGCCAGCGCCCAGTAGATGAGCACCATGGCGAGCCAGTCCGGCCGGAAGGGTTCGAATTGAAAGGGGAGCGGCAGGATCGACAGGCACAGAGCCAGCAGGATCGAGACCCAGATCCAGATCCTGCCACTGGCGGGTTGCAGCATCAGCGCGTCGCTCCCGCCGCCGAGGTGGCCGTCGCCGCGGACGCCGCCGGAGCTGGCGCCTGAGCCGGTGCCAGGGCATCATTGTCGTGCACTTCCGGCTTCTTGTCGGTCCACAGCAGCAGCAGGTAGCGCAATCGGTCCAGCTCCACCAGCGGCTTGGCTTCGACCTGGGCGAAGGGCTTGCCCTCCACATAGTCGGAGCGAGTCACGGTCGCCACCGGGTAGCCTTCCGGGAAACGACCGCCGAGACCCGAGGTCACCAGCAGATCGCCGACCTGCACATCGGTATTGCGCGGCAGGTTGCGCAGCTCGAGCTTGTCGAGTTCGCCACTGCCGGAGGCGATGGCGCGCAGATCGTTGCGCAGCACCCGCACCGGGATGCCGTGGCTGGAGTCGGTGACCAGCAGGACGCGGCTGGTGGTGGAACCCACGTGCAGCACCTGACCAATCACCCCCTGATCGTTGATCACCGGCTGGCCGTTATAGACGCCGTCCAGCGCCCCCTTGTTGATCAGCACCTGATGGCTGAAGGGGTCGGAATCCACCGACAGCAGCTCGGCCACCATCTTGCGGGACTCCTTGTGCACCGGCGAACCGAGCAGCTCACGCAGCCGCTGGTTCTCGTGCTCCAGCTGATCCAGCTTGAGCAGGCGCGAGCGCAGGGTGAACAGCTGTTGTTCCTGCTGCTTGGTCTGTTCGATGAGGCTGGAGCGGGTCTGCACCTGGGTCGACATGGTATCGAGCAGGGTGCCGGGGGCGTTGGCGATGTATTGCAGCGGGCTGACCAGCGAGCTCAGATAAACGCGGACATGGGTAAACACACCGAAGCGGGAGTCCGCGACGATGGCAGCAACAGAGATGATGACGGCGAGAAACAACCGTAACTGAAGCGAAGGGCCTCTACCAAAAATGGGTTTCATGAGTCGTCAAAAAAGAGCCGGCACGCTGGCCGGCTTTGGGTCTTATTCGTAGTGGAACAGATCGCCACCGTGCATATCGATCAGCTCCAGCGCCTTGCCGCCACCGCGGGCGACACAGGTGAGCGGATCTTCGGCCACGACGACCGGGATACCGGTCTCTTCCATCAGCAGGCGGTCGATGTCCTTGAGCAGGGCACCACCACCGGTCAGCACCATGCCGCGCTCGGAGATGTCGGACGCCAGCTCGGGCGGAGACTGCTCCAGGGCGACCATGACGGCGGCGACAATACCGGACAGCGGCTCTTGCAGCGCTTCCAGGATCTCGTTGGAGTTCAGGGTGAAGCTGCGCGGCACCCCTTCGGCCAGGTTGCGACCACGCACCTCGATCTCGCGTACCTCTTCGCCCGGATAGGCGGAGCCGATCGAGTGCTTGATGCGCTCGGCGGTGGCTTCCCCGATCAGGCTGCCATAGTTGCGACGCACGTAGCTGATGATGGCTTCGTCAAACTTGTCGCCACCGATGCGCACGGACTGGGAGTAGACCACGCCGTTCAGGGAGATGATGGCCACCTCGGTGGTACCACCACCGATGTCCACCACCATGGAGCCGGTCGCTTCGGAGACCGGCAGGCCGGCACCGATGGCGGCAGCCATGGGTTCATCGATCAGGTAGACCTCACGGGCACCGGCGCCCAGTGCGGATTCCTTGATGGCACGGCGCTCGACCTGAGTGGAGCCGCACGGCACGCACACCAGCACACGGGGGCTGGGGCGGAAATAGTTGTTGTCGTGAACCTGCTTGATGAAGTGCTGCAGCATCTTCTCGGTCACGTAGAAGTCGGCGATGACGCCGTCTTTCATCGGACGGATGGCGGAGATGTTGCCTGGGGTACGACCCAGCATCTGCTTGGCGGCATGACCGACGGCAGCGACCGATTTGGCGTTCCCGCGCTCTTGGCGAATGGCGACAACTGAGGGTTCGTTAAGGACGATCCCTTGATCTTTTACGTAGATCAGGGTGTTGGCAGTTCCCAAGTCGATCGACAGATCGTTGGAAAAGACGCCTCTGAGCTTTTTGAACATGGCTACGGGAAATCCTAAGAATTTGGAGGTGCATAAAACCGGCTAACTTTACCAATGCCCACCTCAATGGGCAAGCGCTCAAACTGTCGCCAATCAATCAAGCGCGACAAAAATGCGAGTCATCACTCACCCGCTCAGGCAGACAAACTCTACGAAACAAGGAGATAAGTCTCAAGCTCAGGCCAAACGGTCCCGATCCTCATCGACAGATCAATTTCAGGGCATCACCTCACGCCGATAAATAATTCTGTCATTGCCGCGACCGATGCCAAAAATCGCCATGCCATCCAGACTCTGGGGGTCCGAAAGCCAGAGCGGCCGCCGTCCTGGTTGCAGCGCCGACTCGGGTTGCTTGCTCAGATCGATTCGGAAGGGAATGCGCACCGTCTGGTCCGGGGCCGCCAGCTGCAAGGCGATGACGCCATCCTGCACCGTCGCCGTCATGGCGCCGGGCGCGACCGGACCAAGCCCGAGCCGGATCTTGGTGTTCTCGTCCAGGGTCAGATCGCCGCTCCCTGTATCGAAGCTCTGGCTGCTATCGGTAAACTCGAACCCTCCATCCAGCAGGGAGAGCCGGGTACATTGATCCGCCCACTGCCGGTGCCAGCTGCCTGCCTCGTGATATTGCAGTTGCAGCGGCACCGTCAGCGGCGCCGACGCCACCCCCTGCGCCGTGCCGGCCAGCACCCGCCCGAAATAGGCCTCCATGGGGCTGGCATCGATCTGCTTGGCGTTGCAACCCGAGCCGCTGCATGTCCCGGCCTGTTGGGCATTGAAATCGGGGGCCGCGATCAGCGTCTGCCCGCCATCGTTGTCCTGCATATAGAGACCAAACAGCAGCTCGCGGTAGGGGCCGTCAGGCTGGCTATCGGAGAGGCGGGCAAACTCGGTCGGCCCGCTGAAATCAGCCCCCCCCGCCACCCATGGCAGCGGTCCCAGGCTGCGCAGCCGGGCAGAGAGTGCTATCCCATCTCTGTTGTTGGCCGTGCTCAGGTAGGCATCGCCCTTGGCGAAGCTCTCTCTATAGTTCTGAGTGACCCGTCCGAGCTGGTTGCGGGCCTCAATATGCAACTGCGTCAGGAAGGGCTGCCCCATATAACTGAAGGCGCCACAGGCCGGCGCTATGTCTCCGCTGACCAGATTGAAGTCCAGCGGGATAAAGCGCCCCAGCGGCGCGCTGAGCGCGGGGGTTATGGTATAGCCGAAGTAGCCGCCAGCTGGCGGGGTCGCCTGCATCCGGAACACCCCGACCTCGTTGACCGACTGCCCGACCACGTTGAGGTTGCTGGCGGTCGTGATGGCATGGTCGTAGCTAGCCGTACCGACGACCGCCTCCACCCCGGGTTGGGGGGCAACCAACTGGCTAGCGAGCGCTATCCCGGTAAGCGCAAAGTTGGGGGTCGCCAGATTGCCGCGGCAGAGATCGGCGTCGTTATCGGACTGCCAGGCCACGGCCCCAAGGCTGATCGGGAAGGCTTCACCGGTCTTCTTGAATACCGGGCAGCTGATATCCCCCGCCGCGCAGGCCCCTTGCGGGGCCGTGATGCAGAGCCCGACCGGGCGGCTGATGAACTGATCTCCCCCCGTCATCACCAGCCCGGCGCTGTCGCCGCTGCCCTGGTGGCGGGCGTTGAGCTGCATCTGACCCGCATCCGGATAATTGACCGTCAGGGTCGCCTCCCCCTGGGCATCGAAGCTCAGGTTGCTGGCGGTGGCCGCCCCCTGGGTCGTCGCGATGGCGTTGCCATTGACCGTCACCTTGCTGCCAAAGCCGTTGCCGCTCGGGCTGACGTAATCGCTCCAGAAGCTGACCGGCTTGCTGACGCCGGCAAAGCCGGGCACGCACTTCTGGCTCGCGCTGTCTTTCTTCACCGCCTTCAGCTGTACCTGCTGCGGCCTGTTGGCGTAAGTGTCCAGCACATCGAACAGGAAGCCGCTGTCGGCAAAGTTAAGGGTACAGGCGGTGGTGCTGAGTGCACCGCCCCCGGCCCGGCACAGGGTGGGAGCATTGGCCGTCGGGGTGGAATGACTGACCCCCACAGTCACGGCACCGGCCGTGTTCTGCCTCAGCTGGTAGTTGGCAGTGCCGCCGCTGAAGCTCACCTGGTTGCCCCCCACCCAGCCGCCACTGGCACTCGTCACCGGGAGCAGGGTCGCAGTCACCGGATCCATGACCCTTGTACTGCAGGATGCATTGGCACAGGCGCGTATGGTCAGGGTCTCCGGATTGCAGGTCAGGGCGTTGCCACTGTGATCGAATTCGAAGTGATCGATCTGGATGCCTACCGGGGGCACCGACTCGAAGTCATTGATGCTGGACTGCGCATCCATGCTCAGATAACGGGCGGTGACACGGCCATAAATGGCGGCACGGTTATTCATGGTCAACTTGTTATCGGTATAGAGATAACCGTAAAACTTGGTGCTGTTGTCGAGCACCATGTTGTCGTAGTTAACCCATACCAGACTGCCCTTCTTGTCTGCGTTGACGTTGACGTTGTTCAAGAACCTGACGTCCTGGTTGATAAAGATACGTGTCAGTCCCGACCCCGTCAGCCTGATGTCGCCATTATCTATCGTCAGTTGATCGATATAGTAATCCCCCTCACCGAGCAACAGGGTCGCATTGTTTCTCAGCGTGACGTTCCTCAGCAGGTACTCGCTGCGGCTGGGAAAGGTCAGGACACAATTTTCAGCCGTGATGGTGCCATAGCGGCCGAGGGGGACGGTTTGTTGCCCGGATTCGCAGATCAGCGAGTTGGTCGCACCGATGGAGGGAAACTGGTTATGACCGAACAACTGCAACCCACGAATGTCCTCCTTCGTCACCTGACAAGCCTGATAGCCCCCGACACCGTTGTCGCAACGCGGGGTATGGTTCTGATCCTTGTTGATTGAGCAGAAATTTAACGCCTTGCCCCCGGTGCCATTTATCTGCGGATTATTGACCTGATAGAGCTGATCGCCACTGATCTGATGGCAGGTATCGTTGCTGTTACCGTGATGGCCCTGCACCACCGCCGGGAATATGGCCCCGGTATCTATTGCCTCAAATGCGGCCAGGGCCGGTGTCGCCATCCATGCCAGAGACAAGGCGAATAACCAGCGGGCCATCATGGGTTGACTCCATCAAAGGCTTCCGCCACCAGGGTCCGGCTGACGGCGAAATCCGGGCTTGGGCTGTTCGGGTCCGCATTGCCACAGCGCCCTTCGCTGCGAAACCGGTAGCTGGTCTTGGTCATCCCGTTCGTACTCGCGGTGATGGGCTGACAGGTCACGCTGACCTGGCAATCCACCAGCCCGGGGATAGGGAAGGCGGTCCTGGTCAGTGCATCACACCGCTGGGCGGTCCAGTGATCGTTGGGATAGAGCCGATAGAGGGCTATTTCCAACCCGCTCTGGGCCGCCATCAGGGCCCGCACACCGCGCACCTCGACCGTGTTCTTCTCGCCGCTGTCGACCAGAAAGCGGCCCATGGCCGCCGCCAGCAGGGCCATGATGACGATGACGAAGAGCGCGATCATGATGGCGCTGCCCCGTTGGGCCGTCATGGCGGGAGGGAAGGCGCTAGGGGACATTGAATGGCTCCAGCCGATGGTTGAAGGTGACGCTCTCGCCGCGCTGCTCGAGTATCAGCCTCAGCCCAACCTCGCTCGGGCTGAAGGCCGCCGGATCCCGGTAGAAGTAAGAGGAGATCGGGCGGATATGCTCGGCCATCGGGGCGGGAGTGCTAGTGCCAATATTCACGCCTATGGCGCCACTGCTCCGGTTCAACACTGAATCAATCACGCAGTAGCGCACCTGCTGGTTGGCGAAATAGATGCGCCAGCTCGGAGAATCTTTGGTGAAGACATTGTCGACCACCAGCGGCAGCGCCCCCGAGACGGGGCTACCCACTGAGGTCACCCTGGCGACGCAGTTGCCATAGAGACAACCCTGGTCCAGGGTGAGATCCGGGCTGGCAAGGGGGTAGACGATGGCCAGCTCACCCACCTCGGGGAGGCGAACCGGGGTGATGATAGTCAGCCCGCCGCTCCCATTGGGGCTCAGATAGCGGCTGGCGGTGGCAATGGGCCAGAAGCGCAGGCAGTTGCCCTGCTCCACCACATTTCCAAGGCTGTCCTCCACCCGTACCGAGCCCGGCACCGCATCGCGCAGCTCGCGATTGAGCCGCTCCAGCGCGAAGCGGGCATCGCTCATCAACTGCTCGCGGCTACTCGCATCGCCATAGATCTGGGTGCCGATGCCGATAAACTGGCTGGAGAAGATGGCCATGATGCCGAGCAGCAGGATCACCATCACCAGCTCGACCAGCGTAAAACCCGACGACGGCCGCATCAGTAATTCCCCCGATAGAGGGCAAACGCCACCTCGCTCGCATCCGGCAGCCGCACGGTCAGCTCGATGCGCTTGCCGATGGAGCAGGTGCCGCTACAGACGGGTAGCTCAGGCTGGGTCAGATCCGTCCTGCTCACCCGGATCCGGATCCAATACTGCCGGTATTCGCTCTCATCGGCCCCCTGTCCGCTCTGGGCACTGAAGTAGTTAGCGGGCACCCAGTCACCGTCACAGTTGGCCAGACGGCGGGAACAGATGGCGCTGGTCTGGTAATCATCGACATCGTTGAACTGATAGGCGCTGGTCTCAGCTTCCGGGCCATAGCTGGCCGTATCGGTGCAGGCGGCGTAAGCCACCGGCGGAGTACCGGCCGTCTCGCCGCAACGGAAACGCCCACCGTTGTGATCCGAGTGCTCATCGAACGACTTTTGCAGCACCTCGTTCAAGATGCGTTGAGCCAATTGGGCGGCGCGCACCTGCTGCACCGGATCCACACTTTGAGGGGCCAGGCTATTCAACAAACTCAAGATCCCGGTGAGAGCCACCGCCAGTAGCACTATGCCGACGACAAACTCGATCAGGGTAAAACCACGGGAGGGGTTAAGGGAGGGCATGTATATAGCCTTCGGACTCGATGCGCAGCAGGGTACGCTCAGCGCCCTCAGTGACAATCAGATCGCAACCAGCGGCGCAAGAGCCCAAGGGGCGGCCACTGCGTTTATCGAAGGAGAACCTCGCCGGGGGGGACAGGACAACGGCGCCAGAGGTGCTCACCACCCGGCCGCGGCTCTGCTCATCCGCACTCCAGCTAGAGATGGGTTTGGCACTGCAGCTACCGGTCTGCGTCAGGTGACCGAAGCGGTTAGCCTCCAGCACCAGCTGGGTGCAGCGATCCGTCCCCTCGTTCATATTCATGGTCTGCACCAGTCGTAGCCGGGCCACCAGCTCATCGCGCAGGGTATGGGTTTCAAAGCCGCCTTTGCCCAGCCACTTGGGCACGGCAAAGGCGGCCAGAATCCCGAGTAACAGGATTACTATCACCAGTTCTATCAGGGTAAAACCTTCGTCTTGTTCCATCAGGGCAAGCCATCCCAATAAAAAGAAGATAGAGAGAGGAGTTCCTCTCTCTATCTTGATAGCCATAAGACTTACTTACAGGCAGTGACTTCTGAGGTCGGCAGAGAGCCCGAAATTGCTTCTTTATAAGTGACGAAGCAGTCGGTTGCCGTGGTAGCAGAGACACCCGCCGGGAAAATCTTGATGCTGCTGGATACTGGAGTGCTGAAGCTCCAGTCACCGGAGCTCAACTCGAGCACCTTCTCGAGATCAACCTGGGTTGCCTTGGGGTAGCCGTAGGCAATACCCACACTGACACCATTACCGATATCCAGTGTCTCGGTGGGAGCTGTGTCCTTACCGGCGATAACGGCCTTGCTATAGACCATGGCACCGGCAGAATTCAGGGAGCCTTCGACCCCTTTCAGGGTGGAAGTACGCGCATCATCCTGCAGATTCAGGAACTTGGGCGCGGCGGTGACCGCCAGAATGCCCAGGATGATGATCACGATCACCAGTTCGATCAGGGTAAAACCCGCCTGCTTTTTCATTACATTTTCCTCTGTTTATCAATTGATATTGGTGGTGACCTGGCCAGAGGCCGGGCGGTAACTGAAACTCATATAGGCATCCGTGCTCCCTTGCGGGTCCTGATACCGTCCATCACTTCCCTTGCTCAGGCTGTTGACCAGATAGTAACGGCAGACCGAATCCAGTCCATTGTTGCTCACCGTGGCATAGAACTTCAGGTCATTGCCGCTACCGCTTACCTCGTCAAAGTTGGCAGTAGCCTTGGGAGGATTTTGCAACAACCCCTCCCAAATATTGAGACAGCGCGTGGCCGTCAGATTGGCCGGATCCACATCGGGAGAGCCGCTCGCCGAGGTATCCATGGGATAACCGGGGGAGAGCTCGCCATTGTTGACCTGGCTCTCGGTCGGCGTGGTGAGATAGAAGCGCGAGCCGTCATACAGCACGGTATTGAGGCTGTCCTGCTTGGCACGCCCCTCCGCCTCCCACTGGGCCCGCACCAGAGAGACCGCGGTGGCAAAGCCGCCCGATACCCCTTCCACGCTGGCCTTCTTCGCCTCGTCGGTCACGTCGAGAAAACGGGGCAAGGCGGTGACCGCCAGTATCCCCAGAATCACGATGACGATCACCAGCTCGATCAGGGAAAAACCGCCCATAGTGCGGCCGGGTATCACTCTCTTTGCTGCCATGCTGCCTCCGTAGTAACCCGCATTATTTCATGCAGATAGAAAAAAATCATGTAACCCAGAGTCCAGACTGGATCCGTTCAATCGCCATTCAGGATCTGAACACCACCCGGCCATCAGAGAAGCGATAAATCAGCCAGTTAGCCTCCCAGCCAAATTCACAGCCTCCGCCATCCCGGCTGGCCAGCACCTGCAGTGACGGCAGCTCCTGCGCCTGCGGGCCGATCAGTTGCTGCCACAGCTGGCGGCAGTTGTCGGAGGGCGACCGCAACGGCAGCACGGCCAGCGGCCAGCCCCGTGCATCGAACTGCCAGGCCACTCCTTGCCCATGCAGCACCTCGGGCCTGCGCTGATCGAGCCAGAGCCCGTGCAAGCGCTGTGCGCGCTCGGCGAACTGCCCCCCGAGCAGCTCCAGGCTGACCGCCAGTGCCTGCTCCCGCTGGCTGCGATAGCCCAGGGCCAGGCTGGCGACGATGACCAGCAGCAGGATAAGGGCCCACAAGCGCCTGTATCCCCCCAGCCAGCGATCATCCTGCTCGGACTGTCTGCTCACCCATTGCCCTCCCGGCGCTGATTTGTCCCGTACGGCACACATCATGTTCCTCGTCAGGAACCTGAAGATACCGTCTTATTTTCCTCTGACCGCACGCATCATGCCCCTCATCAAGAGCGTGAAGATGCCTCATCACTTGCCGCGCACCGCACGCACCATGCCCCCCATCAGGAGGGTGAAGATGCCTCATCACTTGCCGCGCACGGCACACACCATGCCCCCCATCAGGAGGGTGAAGATGCCGTCTTATTTTCCTCTGACCGCGCGCATCATGTCCCTCGTCAGGAGAGTGAAGATACCCATTACTTGCCGCGCACGGCACGCACCATGCCCCCCATCAGGAGGGTGAAGATGCCTCATCACTTGCCGCGCACGGCACGCATCATGTCCCACATGGGTGTGAAGATGCCCAGCGCCAGGATCAGCACCATGACCGCCACTATGCCGATCAGGATGGGCTCGATGCGGGCGGTGAGGCTCTTGAGGTCATAGTCCACCTCCCGCTCGTAGTATTCGGCCGCCTCGTGCAGCAGCTCATCCACCTGGCCGGTCTCCTCTCCCACCGCGATCATCTGCATCACCAGCGGGGTAAACAGGCCGCTGCCACCGGCGGTGCGCAGCAGGCTCTCGCCACGCTCGATCCCCGCGCGCATGTCGCGGATCTGGCCAGCCATATAAGCGTTGTCCACCGCGTCGGCCACCAGGGTCAGCGCCTGGTTGAGCGGCACCCCGGCCTTGAGCATCATGGAGAAGCTGCGGGCAAAACGCGCCAGCAGGGAGCGCTCTATGATGGTGCCGACGATGGGCAGCCTGAGCTGCCATCTGTGCCAGGTCAGCTTGCCCCCGGGGGTCGCGACCCAGCGCCGCCAACCAACGACGGCGCCCACCAGTATGGCGAGCAGCAGCCACCAGTAATGGACGAAGAAGTGGGAGGTGGCGAGCAGGATCCGGGTCGCCAGCGGCAGCTCGACCCCGAACTTGGCAAACATGCCGGCGAACACCGGGATCACCATGATGTTGAGGATCACCATGGCGATGCCGATGGCAATCATCACGAAGCTGGGATAGCGCATGGCGGTCTTGATCCGCTTGCGAGTCTCCAGCTCCAGATCGAAATAGTTGGCGAGCTGCAGGAAGGCTTCCTCCAGCTGACCGGTGTTCTCGCCGACATGGATGATGGCGACAAACAGGTTGCTGAACACCCTGGGATGGGACTGCATGGCGCTGGACAGGGGGCGACCGTTGCCAAGATCCTCCCCCAGCGCATGCAGCGCCCGCTTGAGCGGCTTGCTGTGGGCGCTCTCCTCCAGCCCGGCGATGGCGCGCAGTATGGGGATTCCCGCCCGGGTCAGGGCGTACATCTGGCGGCTGAACACCACCAGCTCGTCCAGCTTGACGCCCCCCTCCAGCAGCAGCGACCAGTCGATGCTGGCCGCTTTCGCCTTGCCCGGTTTGAGCTCGGTCGGCATCACGCCGCGCCGCATCAGCTGCTCGGCGGCCGCCATCTCGCTGGCGGCATCCACCATCCCGCTGACGGCATTGCCCTGACTGTCGCGGCCCTTGTAGTTGAAGCTGCCCATGGCTTAGCCCAGATCCTCGGCCAGCCTGAGCACCTCGTCCACCGAGGTGATGCCCTGCCGGGCATAGTCCAGCGCAGTCAGGGCCAGGGGTCTGTAGTGTTCATGGTCGCGCGCCGCCCGGGCGAAGCCCTCCGCATCGTTGCGGCGCAGGGCATCCATCATGGGCTGATCCAGCTCCAGCAGCTCGTAGACCCCGATCCGGCCGCTATAGCCGGTGAAGTTGCAGCTCTGGCAGCCTCGCCCCTTGTGGTAGGCATGCTGACCCGGCACCTCGCCGGAGAGCACGCCGAGCCAGGTGGCCTGGCCCTCGTCCGGCGCCTGCTCCTCGACACAGTGCTCGCATACCCGCCGCACCAGGCGCTGGGCCACCACGGCCCGCAAGGCGCTGGCCACCAGATAGCCGGGGGCGCCCATGTCGATCAGGCGCAGGGCGCTGGTCACCGCATCGTTGGTGTGCAGGGTGGTCAGCACCAGGTGGCCGGTGATGGCGCCACGCAGGCCGATCTCCACCGTCTCGTTGTCCCGCATCTCCCCCACCAGCAGGATGTCCGGATCCTGGCGCAGGGTGGAGCGCAGCACCTGGGAGAAGGTGAGGCCGATCTTGGGATTGACCTGCACCTGGTTGACCCGCGGCAGCCGGTACTCCACCGGATCTTCCACCGTGATAATCTTGTGGCTGGCCTGGTTGAGCTCGGAGAGCGCGCCGTAGAGCGTCGTGGTCTTGCCGCTACCGGTCGGCCCCGTCACCAGGATCATGCCGTGGGGGCGTTTGAGCTGGCGGCGAAAACGCGCCAGGATTGCCGGTGGCATGCCGGTCTCGGCCAGCGAGAGGATGCCGGAGGATTGATCCAGCAGTCGCATCACCACGGATTCCCCATACTGCACCGGCATGGTCGACATCCGCACGTCCACGTCGCGGCCGCGCACCTTCATGGCGAAGCGGCCATCCTGGGGCAACCGCTTCTCGGAGATGTCGAGCCCGGCCACCAGCTTGAGGCGCAGCACCAGCGCCTGGGCGATGCGCACCTCGCTGAGGATATTCTCGTGCAGCACGCCGTCGATGCGCTGGCGGATGCGCAGCACCTTCTCGTCCGGCTCGATGTGGATATCCGAGGCCCCCACCTGCACCGCGTCCTCGAACAGGGAGCGCAGCAGCTTGGCCACCGTCGCCTCCCCCTCGTCGGCCCCGGTATTGAGGTTGCTGCTGCCGAGCTCGAACCCGGTCTCCTGATGCTCCTCATGCAGTTGCACGGCGAAGCTCTCGATCTCGCGGGTGCGGCGATAGAGCCTGTCGAAATACTCAAGCAGTTGGCCTTCCCGTGCCACCGCCAGCACCAGCTCGCGCGGGCTGAGCAGGGCGGCGATGGCATCCAGGGCGCTCAGATCGGCGGGATCCGACATGGCCACCGTCACCTTGTCGTCGCTGAGGTTGACCGCCAGCGCACGATAGCGACGGGCCTGCACCTCCGGCAACAACGCCACGGCCGCGGCGTCTATGGTGAGGTTGTTGAGATCGAAGAAGGGCACGTCCAGCTGACGGGCGAGGAACTGCAGCAGCTGCACCTCGCTGATGAAGCCGAGATCGATCAGGGTGGTCCCCAGCTTGCGGCCGGTCTGACGCTGCTGCTGCAGGGCGAGCTGCAGCTGATCATCGGAGATGATCTGCTCCTGCACCAGCAGATCGCCGAGCCGCATTTTCAGTCTGGGTTGTGCCATTGCTACTCCAAATTCCTAATTCTGATTACGCCGATTACCGTGATGACACCGCCGCCACCGCGTCCGATTAGGCGACCCTAATCGAACCTACGAACCGGTACCTATGGGGCCAGCTGGGCGATGCGTTGTTCCAGCCAGCGGGCCGATGCCTCGCCGAGGTTGCCGTGCAGCTGGGCGTTGCGATAGGCATCGAGGGCGCGCTGGCCGTGGCCCTGGCCATCCTCGGCCACGCCGAGCCCGAGCCACCAGCGGCCCTGGTCCGGCTGCTGGCGCAGCAGCTTGACGTAGAGATCTGCCGCCTCGGCATTCTGGCCCAGCTCCTGGGCCAGCCCGGCCCAGGTGGCGTAATAGTCCAGGTTGTTGGCGATCTCCGGCTGGAGGCCACTCAGCCAGCCGAGCGCCTTGGGCCTGTCCCCCGCGCCTATGGCCACCCGCGCCAGCAACAGCCGGAAATCGGCCTGCTGAGGCGCCAGACTGAGCCCCTCTTCCAGCACCTGCCCGGCCTCGGTCAGCCGACCCTCGCCATAGAGCAGGGCCGCCAGTTGCTCGCGCGCCCCCTGATTGTGGGGATCATGGGCCAGCACCTGGTAGTAGTTGTCCTGCGCCTCCCGCAACTGGCCCTTGGCCATGGCGGTGGTGGCCTTGCGCTCGGCCAGGGCCGCCAGCTCGGGCGCGGAGAGCTCCACCGTCTCGATCTTCAATATCCCGGGCTTGCGCGGCGGCGGGGCCATGACTGCCTCCTGCTCCGCCGCCAGCTCGGCCTGCAGATCCGGCTGCAGCTCCTCGTCGCTCGGGATAAGGTAATCGCCCTCCTGATCCGGTAGTTCCTGCGGCGCCGGGGCCTCGGCGATTGGCGCAGAGGTCGACTGCACCGGCTCGTCCGGCATCCCCTGCGGGACCGGCAAGGCCACAGCGACCGCCGCCGGCTCCTGCGTCATCGATGCCACAGACGCGGCCTGGACTATGGCATCAGGCGCGAGCGGCGCATCGATCTGGGTGACCGGGGGATCGACCCGTTGGCTCTGCTGCCAGTAGATCCAGGAACGCCAGCCCAGGATGCCAAGGGCCAGCCCGCACAGCAGGGTCAGCACCAGCATCCACCAGCCTTGCTGGCGCACCGGTGCCACATAGATGGCGGTGCCCTCGCCCTGCTGGCGCTGCTCCAGATCCTTGAGCATCTGATTGATCACGCTCATGGCCAGACTCCGTAGGCCAGGGCAGCGCCCAGCAGCAACAGCAGCGGCCACCAGCGCACTAAGGAGCCGCGGCTGGCGTCCTCGGTATCGCGGATGGCGAGGCGCACCAGACGGGGGCCGATCCGGCGCATCCCACGGCCGTAGGCCAGCATCAGGCACTTCTGGGCCAGCACGTTGATGAGCCGCGGCACCCCGCGGGACGCCCGCCACAGCAGGCGCAGGGCACGGCCCTCAAACAGCGGCGCACCGCGATAGCCGGAGACCTGCAGCCGATGATCCACATAGGCGCGGGTCTCATCGACGCGCAGGGCGCGCAGGCAGTAGGAGAAGCCGATGCGCTGGCGCAGCTGGCGCAGGTGGGGCCTGGCCAGCCGCGCATCCAGCTCGGGTTGACCGAACAGCACTATCTGCAGCAGCTTGCTCGACTCCGTCTCCAGGTTGCCGAACAGCCGGATCGCCTCGAGCGTCTCATCCGGCAGGGCCTGCGCCTCGTCGATCAGCACCACCACCCGCTGACCCTGCTGATGCAGGGCGATCAGGTGGCGATGGATGCGATCGGTCAGATCCAGCTCCCCCTGATCCCGCATCGACAGCCCCAGCTCCAGCGCCAGGGCGGCACGCAGCTCGCCCGGCGTGAGATGGGGATTGGGCAGCCAGGCCAGGCGCACCGGGCGCGCCTCCGAGCCGAGTTCCCCCAGCAGCTTGCGGCAGAGCAGGGTCTTGCCGGTGCCCACCTCGCCGGTCACCTTGATGAAGCCCTCCCCCTGCGCCAGCGCCCAGTTCAGCACCTGCAGCGCCTCCTCATGGGGCGGCAGGCCGTAGTAGAAGCCGGTATTCGGGGTCAGGCCGAACGGTGCCTCCCGCAGGCCGAAGTGGCTCAAATACATGGGCTCTCCCCCGGCGCGTCAGCGGACAGGTGAGCGGCGACCGAGAGCCGACGAGCGGGTACGAGCGGGGCGCGAGTCATGCTTAGTCCTCGGGCGGATACCATTTGTCGAGCAGCTCGGAGGAGCGTTGCAGCTCCTTCTGCCAGGTATCCTTCTCCACCACGGTCGGCTTGAGCAGGATCACCAGCTCGACCTTCTTGGTGCTCTCGCTGCGGTTGGTGAAGGCCTCACCGACCCAGGGGATGTCGCCGAGCAGCGGCACCTTGCTGACGATCTCCTGCTTGTCGGTCTTCATGAGGCCGCCGATGACGATGATGTCGCCATTGTTGGCCTGCACCACGGTATCCGACTCGCGGATGGAGCTCTTGGCGAGCGGCAGCACCAGGGGATCCGCCGTGCCGACGTTGATGGTCTTGCTCTGCTCCTCGGTGTCGATGACGGAGGGGTGGATGTGCAGCAGCACCCGGCCGGCCTCATCGATCTGTGGCGTCACGTCCAGCGCTATGCCGGAGAAGAAGGGGGTCAGCTCCACGTTGGGGGTGACGATGGGCGCCGAGTTGCCCGAGGTGGTGGTGGTGGTCGAGGCGTTGGTGACGAAATACTCGTCCGTGCCCACCTTGATCACCGCCTTCTGGTTGTTGGTCGCGGTGACTCTCGGGCTGGAGAGGGTGTTCACGTCGCCCTGGGTCTTGAGCAGGTCAACGGCCACCACGAAGTTACCATCCGAGATCTTGAAGCCGGCACCGCCCCCTATGGTATTGAAGATGGGATTGCTGGCACCGACCTGGCTGCCGCCCAGGCTGCCACCGCCGATGATCCCCTTGTTGCCGTCCCAGGTGGCGGAGAGGCCGTTCCAGTCCACCCCCTGCTCATAGCCTTCGTTGAGGGCAACCTCCAGGATCCGCGCCTCCAGCACCACCTGGCGCTTGAGGTGTTCGCCGGACTGCTCCAGGAAGTCGCGCACCGCCTTGAGCTCGCCGGGATAGGCGCGCACCGTGACCAGGCCCGCCTGCGGGCTGGTGATGACGGCCCGTCCCTCGCCCGTGCCGATCAGCGTCTGCAAGGCCTCGCGCAGATCGGTCCAGTAGTCGTTGTTGCTGTCCGTCTCGATGCGGGTGCCGTTGCTGTTGTCGCTGTTGCCGTTGGAGGAGGAGCCGTTGTTGCTGCCGTTGTTATTGTTGTTGCTGCTGCTGTTATTGTTGCCGCTGTCGAAGTTGTTGTTATTGCCGTTATCGTTGCTGTCATTGGCGGTGACGCCGCCGGTGCTGACCGAGGTGCGGGAGAGGCCGCGACGGGACATCATCAGGTAGTTGACCGGTATGGTCTCGGTACGCAGGCCGGCCGGGTAGACATGGAAGACGTTGCCCTTGCGCTGCACGTCGAAGCCATACATGTCGCCCACCACCGCCAGCGCTTCCTGCAGGGTCACATCCTTCAACTCCACCGAGATGGAACCCGCCACCCCGGGGTGCACCGCCACGCTGTAGCGGGAGCCCTTGAACAGGGAGCCGAAGAACTCGACCGCATCGACATCATGGGCCGCGATGCGCAGCCGCTTCTCCGGCACCGCCACCGGCTGCGGGATCCGATCCAGCTGCAGCAGTTCGCTTTGCACCGAGGGGGGCAGGGTGGTCAGGGGCGAAGTCTGGTTCTGCTCGGTCATGGCCTGCTTGAGGGCGTCCTTGGCCTGCACCGGATCCGGATGCTTGTAGGTAGTACAACCTGCCACCGCCAACGCGAGGGGAAGCAGGCATAAATGGTGTTTTTTCATGTAGTTAGTGCACCTGACTCGCAATTAAACTCGATAAAACCGGCCCGTGACCTTCTGCACGGCACCGACTTCACATCCTGATCTTGCTGCCGAACAGGGTCAGCGCCTGGCGTTTGCCCGCCTTCTCCAGCACCACGGCATCGGCGCTGATGGAGAGCAGCCGATAGCCCTCGATCAGTTGACCGACCCGATAACTCTGACCATTGAGCACCGCCAGCGCCGGCCCATTGCCCAAGATGATGCTCTGCAATCGGGGCAGGCCGGCCCCCTTGTCCGGGGCGGCGCCCGTGCTCATGCCGGCCAGCGGCGCCGTGGGATCCTGCAGCACCTCGGCCCGGGCCTGCGGGCTCAGCAGGCAGGCCCACAGCGCCAGCCAGATAAATCCGGCCCCGTATGTTGTCAGCCACTTAGCCACGGATAAACTCCTTGCTGGTGCTGAGGGTGTAAATTTCCATCGCCACCGCCGCCTTGGGATGGGCGATCACCCGGTAGTCGAAGCCCTGCCAGTAGAAGTGGCGAGGCAGTGACTCCAGCGCTTTCAGGTACTGGTAGACATCGAAGTAGCCGCCCTCCAGCTCGAGCCGGATGCCGTGCTTGAACAGATTGACCGACTGCTCCCCCGCCATCAAGGGCTCAGGCTTGAGGGAGCTGAGCGCCAGCATGTGCAGGTTGGCGGAGCGGGACAGCAGCGCCTCCAGCACGGCCGGCATCTCGTGGGCCGGGATCAGATCCACCGTCTGGGCCTTGAGCTCGGCGTCCAGCCTGCCGAGGCTGGTTTCCACCTGGCCAAGCTGTTCCCGCACCTGCGCGTCGGGATCCCGCGCCAGGCGGGCCTGCTTGCCCTGATTCTCAAGATCCAATATCTCCAGATCCCGCTGCGCCGCCGTCAATGCCAGTCGATCCTGGCTCAGGCGGGTATCGGCGGCATCCAGCCAGCCGTAGATGCCTGCGGCGCCGAGCAGGATCAGCCCGGTCAGCAGTATCATGGCCCTTTCCCGCAGGCTGAAGGCGGCGACCTGCTGCGCCCAGGCCTGCCATTGTGCTTTCATGTCCATCAGGGCTTCTCCTGCGCTATGCCGCTGAGCTGGAAGGCCAGCCGGCCCTCCTTGTCGCGGCTCAGGGTCAGCTCGCCAAACTGCTTGCCCGCCAGGGAGGGCGTCTGCTTGAAACGATTGACCCAGGCGGGGACATCCTGGCTGCGCTCGGCAAACCCGGAGAGATTGATGTGGCCGCCGCTGATCTCGATCCGCTGCAGGGAGAGGCGGGGGTCGCGCAGGCGGGCCAGATCCGCCATCACGCCGGCGTAGCCCTGGGATTTTTGCAGGGAGAGGCTGCCCAGCTGGCGCATCAACCCCTGCATGGCGCTCAGCTCCTCTTGCCTGGCGATGAGCTGCTGTTGCAGCAGGCCGTCGGCCTGATGACGGGCTAGCTCGGCATCGAGCCGTTTGGCCTCGCCGCGCCGCACATCGAGCGCCGCCCGCACCTGGGCCAGCTCACGGCTGACGCCCTGTTGCTGCCAGGCGTAGCCGAGGCCGACGATCAGCATCAGCACCAGGCCGATGCCCCAGGCAAGCGCCATCTGATTGAGGCTGGCCCACTGGCGCCGGGGACGAAATTCGGGGCCGTAGAGGTTGATATGACGCTTCATCGTTCAGCCCCCAGCGCGGCGCCATAGGCACAGAGGTATTCGACACCAGCCAGCCATGCGCTCTCGTTGACCATGGGGAGGAGATGGGTAGCAGGGGTCATGACTCTGCCCCCAGTGCGGCGCCGTAGGCGGAGAGATATTCCACGCCAGCCAGTATCGCCTTGTTGGCCATGGCCGATACCGGGAAGCCGAACGCCTGCTCCAGGTGGCGCACCAGAGTGCCGATGAAGGGGGAGCCGATGGCGAGCTGCATCTGACCCGGCTCCGGCAGCTTGAGCTGGCCCGCCAGATAGTCGAGGGAGCGCTGGATCTCCAGGGTCAGTCCATCGAGCAGATCGCGATCGGGTTCCTGGGCGCCGGTCAGGGCGCCGAAGCCACGCAGCTGGCGCGAGAAGCAGAGTCCGCCCTGATGGAACACCAGCAGCTGCAGATCCTGCCCTCTGGGCTGCCACAGCAGCATGCGCACCGACTGATCCGCCTCGTAGAGGGCCGTCATGGCCAGCTCGTCGCTGACGATAGCCTCCAGGCTCGCCACCCCGTTGACCGCCTCCACCAGCTGCTGCACCCGGCTCTTGGGCACGCAGATCACGTTGATGCGCGGCCGGCCGGCCGGTGGCGTGGGCAGATCCACATAGTCCATGGCGAGCTGCAGCACGGGTTCGTTGACGAAATCCTTGATGGCCCAGGGCAGGGCCCCGGCCATCTCGGCGTCGGGCACGGCGGGCTTGTCGATCTGGATCTGTTGATAAAGGCTGGCGGCGAGGGCGACCCGCACCTTAGACTTGGCCAGGCCGTGCTGGTTGAACAGCTCGCCCATGGCCTGCTGCCACTCGTGGGGGCCATTGATGGCACGGCTGGTAAAGACGGGAGGCTGTCCCACGCACGCCAGCAGGATGCGGTCGCTGGCCAGCAGGAGTCCGACCTGGTGAGCGGGTGGCGAACGTCGAAACAGTGACTTCATTGAGACCTGTACCTGACTGCATGAAACGGGTTAAACCTTAACATAAACAGGCTATTAGCCTCCATATTTATGAAAAATGACACCATATCGGCCAACGCTTTGCCCCGGGAGGGCGCTCAAGGGGTCGCCGGCCGGATCCCCTCGCCACTGCACCAGCTCCAGCATCCCCTGCTGGACGCCCAGGGGGTGCGACTCTGGTGCAAGCGGGACGACCTGATCCACCCGCTTCTCTCCGGCAACAAGTGGCGCAAGCTCAAGTACCAGCTGCAGCAGGCCGACGCGCTGGGCAAGACCCGGCTGATCTCGTTCGGGGGGGCCTACTCCAACCACATCCACGCCCTGGCGGCGGCGGGCCATCTGACGGGGCTGCGCACCACCGGCATCATACGCGGTGAACCCGAGGCCGTCAGCAACGCAACCCTGAGCGCGGCAAGGGGCTGGGGCATGGAGCTCGTGTTTGTGGACCGGCAGAGCTACAGACGGCGCCAGGATCCCGACTGGCTGGCTCAGTTCATGGTCCCTGACAGCCTGCTCGTGCCCGAGGGTGGCAGCGGTCCGCTGGCCATTCCCGGGGTCGCCGAGCTAGTGGCCGAGGTGCCCTTCTCGCCGGATCTCTGGGTGCTGCCCTGTGCCAGCGGCGGCACCCTGGCCGGCCTGGTCGCGGGCAAGCGGGCGCAGGAGCAGATCCTCGCCATCGCCGTCCTGAAGGGCGGGGGCTTCATCCATGACGAGGTCTGCCGCCTCCATCCCGCGGCGGCCGGCACCGCCGGCTGGCGGATCGCGCTGGATCACCACGACGGCGGCTATGCCAAGTTCAGCCCGGCCCTGTGGCAGTGGGTGCAGGCGTTCAGCGCGCAGACCGGTCTGCCGCTCGAGCCCATCTACAGCGGCAAGGCGATGTGGGGCCTGTTCCGGGAGCTGGCCGCCGGTCACATCCCCCGTGGCAGCGAGATCGTCTTCATTCATACCGGTGGCCTGCAAGGGCTGGCGGGCCTGAGAGAGCAGGGCCGCCTCTGAGGGCGGCCCCGTCACAGCGAGATCAGGCCTCGGCCGTGTCCATCACCAGCCAGGTCGGCTCGGCAAACCAGGGCCCCTGGCCGGCGTGCACCCCGAGGTGGCGCAGCATCTTCCACTCGTCACCGCTCTCCACCCCCACGGCGATCACCCGGGTCTGGGTGTTGGCGCAGCCGCCGACCAGGCTGCGCACCGCCATCTGATTGACCTGACGGCTGTGGATCTCTCGCACCAGGCTGGGATGGAGCTTGAGGAAGTTGATCTCGAACTCCTTGATGTACTGGGTGCTCACCACATCCTGCCCGGCGTGATCGATGGCCAGCTGGCAACCCAGCATGCGCAGCGCCCGCAGCGGCCGCTTTAGGGCCTCGTAGTGGCGGGTCACCTGGGCCTCCGACAGCTGCAGCACCAGATTCTCATTGATACTGCGCGGCAGCTGGAACAGATCGAAGAAGAGGGTACGCTGGAACTCACGATTGAGCAGGCTCTGGGCGCAGAGCGACAGGCTGATGGGGCAACTCGGCTCCTGGCGCTGGCGCAGCAGGCGCAGGGTCTGGGCCACCACCAGCTTGTCCAGCGGCAGCAGCAGCCCGGCCTTCTCCGCCATCGGCATGAAGACCCCGGCCTGCAGCTCCCGATCCTGCTCGTCGCGGATCCGGATCGACAGCTCCTGTTGCAACACCACCTGATCCCGCTCCTGCTGCACCGGCTGCAGATAGAAATAGATGCCCTGCTCCTCGATGCGGCGGTTGATGAGGGTGCGCCAGCGCACCGTGCCCTTGCTGCTCGGCTCCTCATCCAACAGCTTCTCGTAGAGGAACCAGCCGGTGTGGCCCTGCAGCCGCGCGCTCTTGAGCGCCAGCTCGGCCTCCTCCTGCACCTTGAGCAGCGAGTCCCGCCCCTGATAACAGACGGCACCGAGGTAGACGGCGGTCTCGGCATTGACCGACTCGGGCCAGTGCAGCCGTTGCAGGCTCTTGAGCAGCTGGCTGGCGCCGTCCACCATCTCGCTCTCGGACATGTTGGGCAGCAGCACGGCAAACACCTGGCCGGCGTAGCGGGCCTGCAGGGCGCCGTTGTGCTTGCGCACGAAGGTGCCGATAGAAGCGCTCGCCTCCATCAGCAGCTCCTGGCTCTGGCGCCCGGTCAGCTCGGGATCCAGCTCTTCCAGGCCGGCCAGCTCGATCAGCAGCACACCGCCGCTGATCACGCTCGCCTCCATGATGGCGCTCTCCAGCCGGTTATCGAAGAACAGACGGTTGCCGATGCCGGTCGCCTTGTCGACGAAGGCGTTGCTGCGGATGAAGTTGTCGAACCGGCTGCGCTCCTTGCGGGCGTCGGCCAGCTCCGCCAGCAGGTGGTCGATCGCCTGGCTGGCGGAGGCGGGCCACTCGTCGGCCGGATCATGGGCCAGCTTGGTGAGCTTGCCATCCAGGATCAGCTGGGCCCGCTCGGCCAGCAACTCGGCACCGCGCAGCTGCAGCCGCAGCCAGCGGATGGAGTACCAGAGCCCGAACACCACGATGAAGACCCCGAAGGAGATGCCGGACATGGCCTGCATGGAGTACTCAAACTCCTTGAACGGCCGGTCCAGCTTGAAATCGGCCTGCATGCCGAGCTGATGGGGAATGGTTTGGCTATAGGGGATCAGCAGGCTCTCGTCGGTCTGCTGCTGCACATCGCGAAACCAGTAGACCCGCTGCTTGTCCTGGCGGATCTCCAGCTCGACCACGTGGGCAGAGCGCAGCAGCGACGGCAGCCAGCGGGCAAGATCCTGCGGATCGTCGGCCGCGCCCAGCTGCTTGTCGATGATCTCCACCAGGGAGTCGACCCGGTTCTGCTGCAGCTCCATGCCCATCTGACGAAAACTGAACACCCCGCCGAGCAACACCATGGTCATGGCCGCGATCACGCACAGAGTAATAAACGAGACGAGCTGAGTAGTCAGTTTCATGTGCCTTTCCGTAGCCGACAGCATCCATATGGCCTCATGGTATCAGCCTTGGTCAAAACCCGCCTACGGATGAAGATCCCGCTTTTGTAATTAAGCGACGCGCGTGCAGGCCTCTCCCGGGTGGGAGCCAGGGGCTGGGAGTGGGCAAAAAGGCGGGAAAGGCTGACTCGCGGACAGAAAAATGGTCCCACAGTGGGGACCAAAAGAAACACTCAATATCAAAACTAACACTCTGTGCTACTGACAAAAATAGATACAGGAGTATTGAACACACGGTGAGTCAAACCGCAGGGCTACTCTAAACCAGTTCAGATAAGCTGGACAATTGTTAGATATGACAGGTCGGCGATTGATTTTTCACCACTCAGGTTGCGAAAACAATATTAATCATCTAGTTAGCCAAGGGATGCATCGCCGTTTCTGCTGCTGTCAAATCGATGCAGCTAATCCACTATGCTGACACGCGCCGATCACATACTCTGGATGCTCCACCCACCTTCGTCGAGCAGGTACCCCTTGAAACGGATTTCTCCCTTCTGGATCAGCCCCTTGCTGCTCGTCCTCCCGATCCTGATCTGCCTGTCACTGAGTCGTTTGACGGGAGACATGCTGGCCCACTACCTGCTGCAGCAGAAGCGCGCCGAGATAGAGACCACCATGGCGGAGCGCCAGCAGGCGCTGGAAGAGGGGATCGACGATCAGCTGGTGCAATTTGCCTTCGACTGCGGCGAGCAGGACATGAACCTGCTGCGGGATCCCAAGCACTACAACCGACATATCCGCCTGCAGGGGCTGCGACTGGCCTCGGGGAAGGGGTGCTCCAGCCTGGGGCCGGACCTGCCGCTCATCGATGCGGACTCCCTCTCCGAGACCGCCGACAGCACCTTCGGGCTGACCGCCACGGCGCCCGAGTATGATACCGAGCAGGAGCTGGTGGTGTTCTTCAAGCGCCAGGGCAACCTCGCCTACTGGGTACTGAGCAACAGCTGGAGCCACACCATACTGCAGCAACCCTGTGCCGGCTGCTTCTACCTCGAGTTCACCCCGCTGGTGCCCGGCATCTCCCGCCACAAACTGTTCCCCCGCGGCGAGCAGGCCATCAGGGAGGAAGCCGACAGCCAGAGCCTGAGCTTTACTCCCACCTCCAGCAAGATGCAGCAGACCCTGTGGGCCGGTCGGGCGTTGCGGGAGCATGCCCTGGCCCTGGCCTTCAAGGGCGGCCTCTGGGCAGGCACCGCGCTGGGGGGGCTGCTGCTCGTCTGCTACTGGTTGCTGCGCAACTACCGGCGCTCCCTCAAGGGGTTGCTGCACACCGGGCTGGCACGCCAGGAGTTCGTCCCCTTCTACCAGCCCATCGTCGACAGCCGCACCCGGCGCGTGGTCGGCTTCGAGGCGCTGCTGCGCTGGCGCAGGGGGGGCGAGTTCACCTCCCCCGGCGCCTTCATCGCCTATGCGGAGGAGCAGGGGCTGATCCTGCCGATGACGGAGCAGCTGCTGGACAGGGTGATCGCCGATCTGCCGCAACTGGCGCCTGAGCAGTGGGTCAGCGTCAATCTGGTCGCCGCCCACATCGAGCACTCGCTCCTGCGCGATCAGCTGCAGCGCTACGACTGGCCCTCCCCGACCCGGCTCACCTTCGAGCTCACCGAGCGTGAGCCCATAGTGGACATAGCGGCGGCCACCCACGAGATCACCCTGCTGCAGGAGAAGGGCTATCACTTCAAGCTGGACGATTTCGGTACCGGCTATGGCGGCTTCGCCTACCTCCAGCAGCTCGGCATCCGCCAGATCAAGATCGACAAGATGTTCGTCGACTCCATCGGCACGGACGATCCCAAGCGCAACCTGCTGGACGCCATCATCGCCTTCGGCCTGAAGTCCGACATGGAGATGATCGCCGAGGGAGTCGAGACCCAGGAGCAGGTCGACTACCTCGGCCAGCATGGCGTTTACCTCATTCAGGGGTACCTGTTCGCCCGCCCCATGCCACTGCACGAGTTGCTGGAGTGGCAGCAGGGTCACCGCTAGCCATTTTCCCCTGATCTCTCCCCGCAGGCGCGGCATGGCGCCCGCGGCCCCTTCCCGGGCGGCAACCCCGCCGCCGGCCGGTGCCCCGCCCTGAAAATGATTTTTCCCGAACCGGACAACAGCCCTTATCATGTGTCCATCTGTCGCGATCCATGCGCACAGATCCCTGTCCCCCGTCGGCTCATGCCGCCCTGAGATGAGAACCACTGCCTATGAAGTCATTTATCCGGCAAGAGATTGCCCTGCCCGTTGGCCTGCTGACCCTGCTGTTTTTCAAGACGCTGGGCAGCGACCTGCTGACAGAGGCGACTCCGCTCGCGATCTACCTGCCGGTGTCACTGGCCCTGCTCGCCATCGTCACCTGGGCCATCTTCTCCGTGGTGCGTCACTCGGATGCCCTGGCCATCAAGCTGGGTGAGCCCTTCGGTACCCTGATCCTGACCCTGTCGGTCATCTCCCTCGAGGTGGTGATGATCTCCTCCGTCATGCTGACCGGCGAGCCCAACCCCGTGATGGCCCGCGATACCATGTTCGCCGTGGTGATGCTGGTGACCAACGGCCTGGTGGGCTTCACCCTGCTGTTTGGCGGCTGGCGTTATCACACCCAGAATTTCAATCTGGATGGGGTGAAATCCTATCTGGTCGCCATCATACCGCTGGCCCTGCTCTGCCTGGTGTTGCCGAACTTCACCCGGGGCGGCACCCTGGGCAGCATGTCCAGCGCCATGTCCTGGATGCTGATCATCATCTCCGTGCTGCTCTACGGCGTCTTCCTGCTGATCCAGACCCGCAGCCACAGCCACTTCTTCGTCGACAGCGACCATGAGGATCACGAGGAGCACCACGGCATACTGCGCAGCAACGTCTACCACACCCTGCTGCTGCTCGCCTTCCTGCTGGTGGTGATCCTGCTGGCCAAGACGCTGGCCATCCCCATCAACCATGGTGTCCAGGTCATGTCGGCCCCCCCTGCCCTCGGCGGCTTCATCGTGGCCTGTATCGTGCTGGCGCCCGAGGCGGTCGGCGCCATCAAGGCGGCCTTCAACAACCAGTTGCAGCGCGCCATGAATCTCTACTTCGGCTCCGTGCTGGCGACCATAGCCCTGACGGTCCCCTCGGTGCTGTTCATCGGCGCCCTGCTGGGGCAGGAGGTGCGCCTCGGCCTCTCCACCGCCGACATGGTGCTGCTCATCACCACCCTGATGGTGTGCAAGGTCACCTTCAGCAGCGGTCGCACCAATGCATTGCACGGTGCCACCCACCTGGTGTTGTTCGTGGTCTATCTGTTCCTGATGTTCGAGCACGAATGAACGGCGCCAGCTCTCATCCGATGCTGTTCATGGCCCATCTGTTCCTGATGTTCGAACACGAATAACCGCATTCAGCCAACGCCAGAAACGCAAAGACCGCCCACAGGGGCGGTCTTTTGTTATGAGCCGTCGCGGATGCACCGCCAAGGCTTAGAGGCTGGGCAGCACCCCGGCCGGGATCAGATCGTTGTAGCTGGCGGCACCCAGCAGGGCGGCGGCGGCCTCGATGTCCGGCGAGAAGTACCTGTCCTTGTCGTAGAAGCTGACCTGCTCGCGCAGCCGCCCCTTGGCCAGTTCGATCAGCTCGGTGCTGCGCAGCGGGGCCCGGAAATCCAGCCCCTGGGCGGCGGCCAGCAGCTCGACCGCCAGTATGCCGCGGGTGTTCTCCGCCATGTCCACCAGCCGGCGCGCGGCGAAGGTGGCCATGGAGACGTGATCCTCCTGGTTGGCGGAGGTGGGCAAGCTGTCCACCGAGGCCGGGTGAGCCAGGCTCTTGTTCTCGGAGGCGAGCGCCGCCGAGGTGACCTGGGCGATCATGAAGCCGGAGTTGACGCCGCCGTTGTTGACCAGGAAGGCGGGCAGGCCCGACATCCGCGAATCGATCAGCAGCGCCATCCGGCGCTCCGACAGCGAGCCGATCTCGGCGATGGCCAGCGCCAGGTTGTCGGCGGCGAAGGCCACGGGTTCTGCGTGGAAGTTGCCGCCGGAGAGGATCTCCTCATCCTCGGCGAACACCAGCGGGTTGTCGGAGACCGCATTGGCCTCGCACACCAGCACCTCGGCGGCGTGGCGGATCTGGGCCAGGCAGGCCCCCATCACCTGGGGCTGGCAGCGCAGGGAATAAGGATCCTGCACCTTCTCGCAGTTGTGATGGGACATGCCGATCTCGCTGCCGTCCACCAGCAGCTGGCGGTAGCAGGCGGCCGCGTCGATCTGACCGCGCTGGCCGCGCACCTCATGGATGCGAGCATCGAACGGGCGACGGCTGCCGAGCGCCGCCTCCACACTCATGGCGCCTATGGTGATGGCGCCGGCGAACAGATCCTCGGCATGGAACAGGCCTTCCAGCGCGAAGGCCGTGCTGGCCTGGGTGCCGTTCAGTAGCGCCAGCCCCTCTTTCGGCGCCAGGGAGATGGGCTTGAGGCCGGCGATCTTCAGCGCCGTGGCGGCGTCCATCAGCTCGCCCTTGTGGCGGGCCTTGCCCTCCCCAATCAGCAGACAGCTCATGTGAGCCAGCGGCGCCAGATCGCCGGAGGCGCCGACGGAGCCCTTCTTCGGCACCACCGGATAGACTTCGGCGTTGATAAGCGTCATCAGCGCCTCGAGCACCTCCAGCCGGATGCCGGAGAAGCCGCGGGCCAGGGAGTTGACCTTGAGCACCATCATCAGCCGCACCGTGGCGTCATCCATGTAGGTGCCGATGCCGGCGGCGTGGGAGAGCACTATGGAGCGCTGCAGCTCGTCGAGCTGCTCCACCGGGATGCGGGTGTTGGCCAGCAGGCCGAAGCCGGTGTTGATGCCATACACCACCCGGTTCTGCTCGATCACCTTGGTGACGACGGCGGCGGAGGCGTGGATCCCCGGCAGCGCCGCCGGATCCAGGCTGATATGAACCGGCTCGCGGCTGACGCGGCGCAGGGTGGCGAGGCAGAGCTTGCCCGGTAACAGGTTGAGTTCAAACATCTTATTTCTCTCCTTTGCCGGCAGCAGCCAGCATGGGCAAGTCCAGTTTCGCCGCATGGGCACAATCGATGGCAATCGGGTAGCCGGCGTCCGCATGGCGCATCACGCCGGTGGCAGGATCGTTGCGCAGCACCCGGCCGACGCGCCTGGCGGCGTCATCGCTGCCGTCGCAGACGATCACCACCCCCGAGTGCTGGGAGAAGCCCATACCCACCCCGCCACCGTGATGCAGCGAGACCCAGGTCGCGCCGCCGGCGGTGTTGAGCAGGGCGTTGAGCAGCGGCCAGTCGGAGACGGCGTCCGAGCCATCCAGCATGGATTCGGTCTCCCGGTTCGGGCTCGCCACCGAGCCGGAGTCCAGGTGATCGCGACCGATCACCACGGGGGCCTTGAGCTCGCCACTCTTCACCATCTCGTTGAAGGCGAGGCCCAGGCGTACCCGATCCTTGACGCCGACCCAGCAGATCCGCGCCGGCAGGCCCTGGAAGGCGATGCGCTCGCGGGCCATGTCGAGCCAGTTGTGCAGGTGGGGATCGTCCGGGATCAACTCCTTCACCTTCTGATCCGTCTTGTAGATGTCTTCCGGGTCACCGGACAACGCCACCCAGCGGAAGGGGCCAATGCCCTCGCAGAACAACGGACGGATGTAGGCGGGCACGAAGCCGGGGAAGTCGAAGGCGTTCTTGACCCCTTCTTCCAGTGCCATCTGGCGGATGTTGTTGCCGTAATCGAGGGTGGCGGCGCCACGGGACTGCAGGGTCAGCATGGCTTCCACCTGGCGCGCCATGGAGTGACGGGCCGCCTGGTTCACCTCCTGGGGCGCGGACTTTTGCAGCGCGCGCCACTGCGCCACGCTCCAGCCCTGGGGCAGGTAGCCGTGGATCGGGTCGTGGGCCGAGGTCTGGTCGGTCACCACGTCCGGGGTGATGCCACGAGCCACCAGCTCGGCGAACACGTCGGCAGCGTTGCCGAGCAGGCCGACGGAGACGGCGCTGCCGCTGCGTTTGGCCTCCTCGACCATGGCCAACGCCTCATCCAGGCTGTGGGCCTTCTTGTCGACGTAGCGGGTCTTGAGGCGGAAATCGATGCGGGTCTCGTCGCACTCGACGGCGATCATGGAGAAGCCGGCCATGGTGGCGGCCAGCGGCTGGGCGCCGCCCATGCCCCCCAGACCACCGGTCAGGATCCAGCGGCCCTTGGGTTCGCCGTTGAAGTGCTGGTTCGCCACCGCGAAGAAGGTCTCGTAGGTGCCCTGCACTATCCCCTGGGTGCCGATGTAGATCCAGGAGCCGGCCGTCATCTGGCCGTACATCATGAGGCCTTTCTTATCGAGCTCGTTGAAGTGCTCCCAGTTGGCCCAGTGCGGCACCAGATTGGAGTTGGCGATCAGCACCCGCGGCGCATCCTTGTGGGTCTGGAACACCCCGACCGGCTTGCCGGATTGCACCAGCAGGGTCTCGTCTTCCTCGAGCCGGGTCAGCACCTCGACGATCTTGTCGTAGCAGGCCCAGTTGCGGGCGGCGCGGCCGATGCCGCCATACACCACCAGCGACTGGGGATGCTCGGCCACTTCCGGATCCAGATTGTTCATCAGCATCCGCAGCGGCGCCTCGGTGAGCCAGCTCTTGGCGGTCAGCGTCGTGCCACGGGGGGCACGGATGACTCGGCTCGGGTCCTGACGGGGATCCTGGTGTTGCTCAGACATACACACTCCTTGTTTTATCAATGTCGCCGCCATCATGGGCGCTGCTGGCACCCGGCGAGTCGGCTGGCTACTTGGTGAGTTGATGGATCAGGCGGGCGGCCACGCGGGCGCTGCGCTGATCCTGATCCAGAGTCGGGTTGTACTCGGCCAGATCGGCGAGCCTGAGCTTGCCGCTGGCCCGGATATGGGCGATCAGGGGTTCGATGACCGCCAGCTCGACGCCGCGGGCGGCGGGGGCGCTCACCCCCGGCATGACGGCTGCGGGCAACACGTCCAGATCTATGGTCAGATAGAGGTGATCGCAGCGGGCGATGAAGGCATCCAGGCCGTTCAGCAGCTCGGGCAGCTCGCGCTGGGTCATGGCCTCGTCCAGCTCATACCAGACCCCCAACCCATCGGCGCGGGCGAACAGGGCCTGGGTGTTGGCCGTCTCGGCCACCCCGAGGCAGGCGTAGTGGAAGGGGCTACCCTGGGCGGCGCACTGCTCGGCGATCTGGAAGAAGGGGGTGCCGGAGCTCGCCTGCTCCTGCTTCATCCGCAGGTCGAAGTGAGCATCCAGGTTGATGATGCCGACCCGGCCCTTGCCCGCCAGATGACGGTTGAGGCCGCTCCAACTGCCGAAGGCCACCTCGTGGCCCCCGCCCAGCACCAGCGGGAAGTGCCCCTCGGCCAGCAGGCTCGCGACTCGCTCGGCCAGGCGGTTGTGGGCGGCATCGAGATCGCCGTCATCACAGGCCACATCACCGCCGTCGTAGACCGGCCGCCCCAGATGCCAGGCGGTGTTGGCCAGCAGCTTGCGAATGGCGTGCGGCGCGCTCGCGGCCCCCACTCGCCCCTTGTTGCGGCGCACCCCCTCGTCGCAGGCGAAGCCCACCAGGGCCACGCCGGGCGCGGCATCCGTTTGCCAAGGCTGGACGCGGTCGTGCCAGCGCAGGGCCAGTTCACCATCTTCCGGATCCCGGCGCCCCTGCCAGACCGTCATGTCAATGCCATTCAACTCAGCCATGGAGCGTCTCCTCGCCATTCAGTACCCGGCTCACCAGCTGATCGACGCCGATGAGGTAGCTGAGCTCGGCCGGGTGGGCACAGTTCCAGATCAGGAAGTCGGCCTGCATGCCCACTCGCAGTTGCCCCAATCGCTCCTGCTCGCCCAGGGCGCGGGCGGCGTGGCGGGTCACCCCGGCCATGGCCTCCACCGGCGTCAGGCCGAACAGGGTGCAGGCCATGTTCATGGCCATGCGCAGGGAGACGATGGGGGCCGTGCCCGGATTGATGTCGGAGGAGACCGCCATGGGCACCCCGGCGCGGCGCAGCGCCTCGACCGGTGGCAACTTGGTCTCTTTCAGGAAGTAGAAGGCGGTGGGCAGCAGGGTGGCGACCACGCAGCGGTGGGCCAGGGCCTGGATCCCGGCGGCGTCCAGGTGCTCGAGGTGATCCACCGAGAGCGCGCCGAAGTGGGCGGCCAGGGTGCTGCCCCCCAGGTTGGAGAGCTGATCCATGTGGCCCTTCACCGCCAGGCCGTATTGATCCGCCGCCAGATAGACCTGCTCGGTCTGGGCCAGCGAGAAGCCGATGTGTTCGCAGAAGACGTCTACCGCATCCGCCAGGCCCGCCTCGGCGGCGGCCGGGATGATCTCCTGGCAGATGGTCTCGACCCAAGAGTCAGGATCGTCGCGGTATTCGGGCGGCACCGCATGGGCGGCCAGCAAGGTGGTCTTGACCCGGATAGGCAGCGCCTCCCCCAGCCGGCGGGCGACCCGCAGCATCTTGAGCTCATCCGCCAGGGTGAGGCCGTAGCCGGACTTGATCTCGACCGTGGTGACCCCTTCCCGGATCAGGGACTTGATCCTCGGCACCGCCAGTTCATAGAGCTGATCCTCGCTGGCGGCGCGGGTGGCGCGCACAGTACTGAGGATGCCACCGCCCTTGCGGGCGATCTCGGCGTAAGGCACGCCCCGCTGACGCAGTTCGAACTCTTCGGCACGGCTGCCGGCGAAGATGAGGTGGGTGTGGCAATCGATGAGGCCGGGTGTCACCAGCCGGCCCTTCATGTCGCGCCAGTGGGCGGGGTGCGGCCCCTTGAGATCCTGCATGGGCACCAGGGCGTGGATCTTGCCTTCGTGGACACCGAGGGCGTGGGGTTCCAGCAGACCGTAGTCGGCCAGATCGGGGCGCAGGGTGGCGGGTGTCACGTTGAGCCAGACCCGCTCGCAGTTCAACAGTTCCTTGTTCATACCGACCTCGAAATGTATATACAATAATTTATATCCGATCTCTGGCGAGAAAGATAGGATCTAATTCACATCTTGATAACAGCCATTTCATTAGAGTTTAGCCACAAAAAAGCCCACCTAAGGGTGGGCTCCGCAAACAAGATATGTATATACAATCAGATGAGGCGGGTCTTGGAGCTCAGCTTGTAGCGGGAGCCGGGCGAGAGCAGCCTGGCGTAGGAAACCAGATAGCCATCCGACCAGGTACGGCGATGCAGCAGCAGGCAGGGGGTATCGACCCGCACCTGCAGCAGCCCGGCCTCACCGGCGCTCGGCAGCACGGCCTCCACCACGTGTTCCATCTCGGAGAGCGGGCAGACCTCCATCAGATAGCTGTTCGGCGTCTGTTGGGTGAAGTCCTGCTCGCCATAGCCCGGCAGGCGCTCGGCATCGACGAAGCGCTCCTCCAGCTGCAGCGGCTCCCCATCGGCCTCGTGGACGATGAGGCTGTGGAAGGTGGGCGCCCCCACCCGCAGCCCGAGCCGCACCGCCACCTTCTCGTCGGCGGCCTGCCGCTGCAGGCGGATGACCCTGGCGCTGTACTGACTGCCACGCTCGCGGATCTCGTCGGCGATGTTGCGAATGGCCAGCAGCGGCGACTCGGCCCGCCGGTCCGCCACGAAGCTGCCGGAGCCCGCGGTGCGCACCAGCCAACCTTCGGCCACCAGCTCCCGCAGCGCCTTGTTGACCGTCATCCGGCTCACGGCAAACTGGTCGCACAGGGCCGCCTCGGTCGGGATCCTGTCTCCCGCCTGATAGTGGCGTTCGCGGATACCATCGAGGATGTGCTGCTTGATCTGGAGGTAGAGGGCGGGGGCCAATGGCAGGCTCCTCAGCGGCGGCGGTGGGGCGGACGCATGTCCGGCCAGGCGCGGTAGACATCCGGGATCTGCTCGGGACCGCTGACGCAGAGATCCAGATCGTGCAGCAAGCCGTCCTTGATGCCGTAGATCCAGCCATGCACCGCCAGCTCCTGACCCTTGCGCCAGGCGTTCTGGATGATGGTGGTGTGGCAGACGTTGGCCACCTGCTCGGCCACGTTCAGCTCGCACAGGTAGTCGTGGCGCTCGTGCTCATCTTCGATGGCATCGAGCTCGTCACGATACTTGAAGTAGACATCCTTGATGTTGCGCAGCCAGTTGTCGATGAGCCCCAGCTCCTCGTTCTTCATGGCCGCCCGCACGCCACCGCAGCCGTAGTGGCCACAGACGATGATGTGCTTCACCTTGAGCACCTCGACCGCGTATTGCAGCACCGAGAGGCAGTTGAAGTCGGTGTGCACCACCAGGTTGGCGACGTTGCGGTGGACGAAGACGTCCCCCGGCAGCAGGCCCATCAGCTGGTTGGCGGGCACCCGGCTGTCGGAGCAGCCGATCCAGAGATATTCGGGCGCCTGCTGGGCGGAGAGGGTGGCGAAGAACTCGGGATCTTCGGCCTTGAGCCGTTCCGCCCACTCGCGGTTTTTGGTAAACAGGTCGTTCAACAGTTTCACTATCTGCTCTCCCTAGATGTGAGTGGCGGCAACATACCATATTCGATGGTATCGGAGGCAAGGGGTAACACCAGATAGTCGCGAAACAAAAACAGGGCCATCAGGCCCTGCTTGTTACGAGAGTATGCCCTCAGGCATCCATGGCGTCTTTCAGCTTCTTGAGCGCGTTCTTCTCGAGCTGACGCACCCGCTCGGCGGAGACACCATAGGTATCGGCCAGCTCCTGCAGGGTGGTCTTGCTCTCCTCATCCAGCCAGCGGGCGCGGATGATGTGCTGGCTGCGCTCGTCCAGGGTGGCCAGGGCCGCACTCAGACGGCGAGAGGCATGGCTGTCCCAGTTGTCGTTCTCGATGGTGGCGGCCAGATCGGAAGACTTGTCTTCCAGATAGTGCACCGGGGCGAAGCCACCCTCGTCTTCATCATCACCGACCAGATCGAAGGCCTGATCGTAGTTGCTCATCCGTGCTTCCATCTCGGTCACATCGGTCGGGGAGACCCCCAGATCGGCGGCGACGGCCTGCACCTCGTCATGGCTGAACCAGCCAAGACGCTTCTTGGATTTACGCAGGTTGAAGAACAGCTTGCGCTGCGCCTTGGTGGTCGCCACCTTGACCATGCGCCAGTTGCGCAGGACATATTCGTGGATCTCGGCCTTGATCCAGTGCACGGCGAAGGAGACCAGTCGCACCCCGACACTCGGGTCGAAGCGCTTGACCGCCTTCATCAGGCCGATGTTGCCCTCCTGGACCAGATCGGCCTGGGGCAGGCCATAGCCGGCGTAGCTCTTGGCCACGTGAACGACAAAACGCAGGTGAGACATGACCAGCTGACGGGCAGCCTCGAGATCGCCATCCTGCTGCAAACGCGTCGCCAGCTCACGCTCTTCCTCTGCGCTCAGCACCGGAATAGAGTTTACTGCCTGGATATAGCCTTCCAGACTACCTTGCGGAATCAGGGCCATAGTGCGCTGCAATGAAGTTCCCATGTTCTACCTCTTACTTTTCAATCGAATCAGTCTAACACCCTGAGAGGGTCTGTCTACTGACCGGATGCCGTTCTGCGGGCCGCATCAAACAACCCCGGCGTGAACCCGGCTTATCTTAAGTCGACTGGATGAATCATAAATGAACAGTCAAAAAAAAGGGGTCACAGTGAAGGACCCCTGAAAAGTAGCATGCTAAGTCCATTGTTGCGGAGCTCGCAACCTTCACATGCTTGCCAAGTCAGACGAGCAAGGCAGAGGGGCCACACCCGTATACATTCTGTCGCATTAAATAGACTGCTTATAAATCAGAAGGTTCCCAAGATCCTTCCCAGGATCCAGCGACGCCTGCGGAGCAGTATCGTTCAGATTACTCCCTGAACTGGAGCTGTGCCAGAAACGGGCCATTCTTTTACTTGATCCAGTTCTCAAAATCCAGTGCTTTGCGGTGATGGCAAATTAATCAGGACGGTTCTATGTCGCGAATGTGTCTGTGCACCGAAAACCAGGATGCAATCAGCCCCAGCAAGGCGCCGAGCAGTATCAGATTGAAGCCATCGACCGCCCCCATCCCCACCAGCCGGAAGTTGCTGTTGTAAAGCCCGGCCAGCTCCTTCACCACCCCCTCGCTCCAGATCACCATCACCTCGGTCAGCCACCAGGCCAGCATGCCGCCGATGACCCCGAACCAGATGCCGGTGTACAGGAAGGGGCGATGAATAAACGCATCTGTCGCCCCCACCAGCTTGAGCACCTCGATTTCGGAGCGCTGGTTGAGGATGTTCAGGCGCAGGGTGTTGCCGACGATCAGCAGCACCGCGGAGAGCAGCAACACCGCTATACCCGTGATGGTGTGACGCAGCAGGTTCATGATGCCCTGCAGCCGGGTCAGCCACTGCAGATCCAGCTTGCCCTGCTCGACGCCTGGCTCATTCTCCAGCTTGGCGAGCAGCTCGGCGGCCCCTTCCGGGTTCTGCCAGCGGGGATCCGGGATCACGCTCAGCACCGGCGGCAGCGGGTTGCTGTCGAGGTAGTCGAGCGCATCGCCGAAGCCGGAGATCTCGCGAAACTCCTTCAGCGCCTCGTCCCTACTCATATAAGTGACGGACTCCACCTCGGGATAGAGCAGGATCCGCTGCTTCATGTCGAGGATGCTCTGCTCGGGCAGATCCTTGCGCAGATAGAGGGAGATCTGGGAGCTGGTCTGCCAGCTGCCTTCCACCACCTCGGCGTTCTTCAGCAGCACATGGAAGCAGGAGGGCAGCGCCAGACTGACGCCGAGCACCGCCAGCGTCATCAGGGAGGCGAGCGGATTGCGCCACAGCTCGCCCATGCTGGAGAAGGCCTGGCGGGCGTGATCCACCCAGTACATGCCCAGCCGCCGGAGCAAAGGTTGTTTATGACGAACGATGGCCATCAGCTCTCCTCCTGCTCTTGCGAATACATGCGACCCGCCTTGAGGGTCAGGGTGCGGTAACGCATGCGGGCGATGAGCCCGAGATCGTGGGTTGCGATCAGCACCGAGACCCCGAAGCGGTTGAACTCCTCGAACAGCCGCATGATGTCCATGGAGAGCTGGGGATCCAGGTTGCCGGTCGGCTCATCCGCCAGCAGCAGCGGCGGCTTGTTGACGATGGCGCGGGCGATGCCGACCCGCTGCTGTTCACCACCGGACAGCATGCGTGGCTGGTAGCGCTCCTTGCCGAGCAACCCCACCTTGTCCAGCGCCGCCGCGACCCGCTTGTTGATGTCACCGTGGCTATAGCCATCGATCACCAGCGGCAGCGCCACGTTGTCGAACACGGTTCTGTCCATCAGCAGCCGGTGATCCTGGAAGATCATGCCGATCTGGCGGCGCACATAGGGGATCTGGCCCCGCTTGATCTGGCTGACGTCGTCACCGTGGAAGAAGACGCGACCATCGGTCGGCCGCTCCATCACGCTGATGAGCTTCAAGAGGGTACTCTTGCCCGCCCCCGAGTGGCCGGTCAGGAAGGCCATCTCCCCCTTGCGCAGGTGGAAGCTGACCTTCTGCAGCGCCTGGTGGCCACCGCTGTATACCTTGCTGACCTTATCGAAACGAATCATAACGGATCCCTGACATTGACAAGCCCCGACCTGGGTCGGGGCGAGTGGCGCTTATTCATCGCGACTGAACAGTGCCTCGATAAAGTCGTTGGCGACGAAGGGGCGCAGATCGTCTATCCCCTCGCCCACCCCGATGTAACGGATCGGGATCTGGAACTTGTCGGCCACCGCGAAGATGACGCCGCCCTTGGCGGTGCCATCGAGCTTGGTCAGGGTGATGCCGGTCAGGCCCACCGCCTCGCTGAACAGCTTGGCCTGGCTCAGGGCGTTCTGGCCGGTGCCCGCATCCAGGGTCAGCATGATCTCGTGAGGTGCCTCTTCATCCAGCTTCTTCATCACCCGCACCACCTTCTTGAGCTCTTCCATCAGGTTGCTCTTGTTTTGCAGGCGGCCGGCGGTATCGGCGATCAGCACGTCGGCGCCCCGTGAACGGGCGGCCTCGATGGCATCATAGATGACGGAGGCGGAGTCGGCGCCGGTATGCTGGGCGATCACCGGGATCTTGTTGCGCTGGCCCCACACCTGCAGCTGCTCGACCGCGGCGGCACGGAAGGTATCACCGGCGGCCAGCATGACGCTCTTGCCCTCGGCCTGGAACTGCTTGGCCAGCTTGCCGATGGTGGTGGTCTTGCCCACTCCGTTGACGCCGATCATCAGGATCACGTAGGGCTTCTTGCTGGTGTCGATCACCAGCGGCTTCTCGACCTGGGCCAGCATGGCGCCCATGTCCTGCTTGAGCAGGCCATAGAGCGCCTCGGCATCCTTGAGCTGCTTGCGATCCGCGTGCTGGATCAGCCCCTCGATGATGCGGCTGGTGGTGTCTACGCCGAGATCCGCCGTCAGCAGCTGGGTCTCCAGCTCCTCGAACAGCTCATCATCGATTTTCTTGCCACGGAACAGGCCGAAGAAGCCGGAACCTATGTTCTCTCTGGTGCGCACCAGGCTGCGCTTGAGGCGAGCGAAGAAGCCCTCCCGCTGCGGCTTGTCCTGGGTGTCGTCGTCAACCTTGGCGGCCAGCGGCAAGTTGGCCAGAGCGGCGGCATCGGCCTCCGCAACGATGCGAGCCTCTTCCGTGGCCTGAGCCTCGGCGGCAATGCGAGCGGCTTCCGCGGCCTGAACCTCGGCGGCAACACGCGCCTCTTCTGCGGCCTGAGCCTCGGCAGCAACGCGCGCGGCTTCTGCGGCCTGCGCCTCGGCGGCGATGCGTGCGGCTTCCGCGGCCTGAACCTCGGCGGCGATACGAGCTTCTTCCGCGGCCTGAGCCTCGGCAACGATGCGTGCGGCTTCCGCGGCCTGAGCTTCGGCGGCAATGCGCGCCTCTTCCGCAGCCTGAACCTCGGCAGCGATGCGTGCGGCTTCTGCGGCCTGAGCCTCGGCGGCAATGCGCGCCTCTTCTGCGGCCTGAGCCTCGGCAGCGATGCGTGCGGCTTCTGCGGCCTGCGCCTCGGCGGCAACACGCGCGGCTTCCGCGGCCTGGACCTCGGCGGCAACACGCGCCTCTTCCTCGGCGACCGCATCGGCGATCAGTGCCTCATTGACGATGACGGGCTCGAGTTCGGAGGCAGGCTCCTCCACCACCAGCGGGCCTTCGTCGGGCGTCGCCAGCGGCGCCTCGTGCTGTGCAGCAGGGGCCTCGGTCAGGGGAATATCAGCGACGGGAGCGGGGGCAGCAGTGGCCTCGGGCTCGGCGACAGCCGGGGTGGCTGCGGGGGCCTGTGATTGGACGGCCTCAGCCTCTTCTTTCTTGCGGCCGAAACCCAGCCAGGAAAACAAACCTTTTGCCATCTAAAAAATACTCACTTCGTTGGCTGACTGCTAAGATAGCCGTCCCTCGGTGGGTCGGCATAAAAATGAACCGCCTTATACTAACACTTTATTTTCTGACGACGAAACGCGATGCCCAGAGTGAAATCCAGCCCTAGCAGCCCTCATAAAAGCCCGGTTCCGCAGGGAAAAGCGGGCTTTGTAAGAATCATCAGCGGCCAGTGGAAGGGTCGAAAATTGCCGGTCAGGGATGTGGAAGGACTCAGACCCACCACGGATCGCGTCAAGGAGACCATCTTCAACTGGCTGGCGCCCCATGTCCGTGGCACCCGTTGTCTCGATCTGTTTGCCGGCAGCGGCGGCCTGGGACTGGAGGCGCTGTCGCGCTATGCCGAGCAGGTGACGCTGATCGAGATGGACAAGGGCGCGGCCGAGCAGCTCAGGAAGAACCTGGCCGCCCTGGGCAGTCAGCAGGGCAAGGTGATCCAGGCCGATGCGGTCAGCTGGCTGCAAGGCCCGGTGACCCCCTTCGATCTGGTGTTCCTCGATCCGCCGTTTCGGCGCGAACTGTTGCCCCAGGTGTGCGAGCTACTGGAGCAGCGCGGCTGGCTGGCAGCGGATGCGCTCATCTATCTTGAACGGGAAAAGGAGATGGACGACCTGGCCCTGCCTGCCAACTGGCAACTACTCAAGGACAAGCAGGCCGGTCAGGTCTGCTATCAACTCTATGTGCGGGAGATGAACAATGAAGCGCTTCTTTAATCTGGTGGCGATGGGACTGCTGCTGTTCTTCTGGCTAGGGGTAGTGCTCGCGCTGGCGGGTACCCTGCCGGGCAAGTTGAACGGTTTTCTGCCGGTCTGCGGCGTGATCGTGATCCTGATGCACTGGGTGCAGGCCAGCATGATCAAGGCCGCCTGCAAGCCCTACTTCGCGGTAACTCGCCTCGAATTCACCCAGGTGCTGATCTTCGGTGTGTTTGGCATGATGGAGATCCGCGCCAAGCTGCAGGCCATCATAGACGCCAGGCAGAAGGGCGGGACGCCGCCTCGGGAAGACTAGCTTCTCCCCTCGCAACCGACCCTGAAGGAGTGACTCGTCACTCCTTCACTTTTTTCCCCACGCTGATCCCGAGCCTGATGGAGAGCACGGCGAGCAACAGCAGCATGGCGATCAGCGAGAAGAAATTGCTGCCAAGCTCAGGGTACTGCACCTTGATCAGCGCCGAGTGGCCGAACACCCCGATGAAGAAGCAGAGCAGGATGCAGCTGGGGGTGTTGCCGACCATGGGCTGGTGGCGATAGAGCTGATAGAGCTGGTTGGCCGCCAGCAGCAGGGCGATCAGGGGGAAGAAGGAGAAGGGCACGGCCGATGCGGTCAGCACCGACAGGAAGGCATCCCCGCAGATGCCGATAAGCAGGGCCAGCAGCAGGGGTTTCTTCGGGATCGCGTTCGGTTCACGCATGAGACTGTCCATCCTTAACTTAAGAGAGGGGTTCGCGGCGCTTGCGATTCTGGACCTCGGCGCCCATGGCGATCATCCGCAGCTGGCTGATGGTGCGATCGGACAGCGCCCGGCACTCTTCCGTGGTCATGTCGAGGGCATCGGCACCGGCGCTGAAGACGATGGTCACCATGGCCTCGGCCTGAATGTAGGCCTCCTCCCGTGGCGCTTCCGTGGTCGCCTCCAGATAATCGGTCAGCTCGGCGATGAAATGCTGGATCTCGCGCGCCACCGCCTGGCGGAAAGCCGCCGAGGTACCGGAGCGCTCACGCAACAGCAGACGGAAGATATTCGGGTTGTTTTCGACGAACTCCATGAAGGTCTGCACCGAGGTGCTGATGACGCTGCCGCCACCGGCGATGCGCTGGCGCGCCTGGCGCATCAGCTGGCGCAGAGTCAGGCCACCCTCGTCCACCAGGGTCAGTCCCAGTTCCTCCATGTCACGGAAATGACGGTAGAAGGAGGTCGGCGCTATGCCCGCCTCCCGTGCCACTTCCCGCAGGCTGAGGTTGGAGAAGCTGCGGTTGGCACAGAGTTGACTGAACGCCGCCTCGATCAGCGTACGCCGGGTTTTTTCTTTCTGTTGCGCGCGAATACCCACGAAAACCGTCACCTTGAGATTAGCGAGGCCAGATGATAACCCGAAGGCGGGGGCTGGATCAGGTTTGTTGCCGACTTTTTTACCATTGACCCCCATTCCGGCCCGGTGGAGAATAGTGAACAGCTGTTCGCTGAAAGGAGCCGAGTGAAATGGACCGCCCCCCGATCATCATGACCAACACCCTGCTGTTCGCCCTCTCCGGGTTGACCGCACTGATTGCGGTACCCTGGTACGGACTGAGCCACGGCTACGACCTCTGGCAGTGGCTCTGCTTCCTGCTGCTGTTCTGCTATTGCGGCATCTCCATCACCGCAGGCTATCACCGGCTCTGGTCACACAAGGCCTACAAGGCACACCCTATCCTGCAATGGATCTTCGCCATCGGCGGCGCCCTCGCCCTGCAAAACTCGGCGCTGCACTGGTCGTCCGATCACCGCCGCCACCATCGCCACGTGGATGACAACCAGAAGGATCCCTACAGCGCGGGCCGCGGCTTCTGGTACTCCCACATCGGCTGGATGCTGCGGGAATACCAGCGCGAGACCTACCACGACTACAGCAATGTGCGGGATCTGCAGAACAACCCTGTGGTCGCCTTCCAGCACAAGCATTATCTGGCGCTGACCCTCGGCACCAACATCGGCATCCCGCTGCTGCTCGGCCTGATCCACGGCGATCTGCTCGGCATGCTGCTGCTGGCGGGGGCGCTGCGCATGGTGATGACCCACCACACCACCTTCTTCATCAACTCCCTTGCCCACATCTGGGGCAGCCAGCCCTTCACCGATCGCAACAGCGCGCGGGACAACGGCATCCTGGCCTTCTTCACCTTCGGCGAGGGCTATCACAACTTCCATCACCTGTTCGAGAACGACTACCGCAACGGCATCCACTGGTGGCAGTTCGATCCGACCAAGTGGCTGATCCGCTGCGCCGCCTGGTGCGGGTTGGCCAGGGATCTGCGCGCCTGCCCGGAGGAGCGGATCGAGCTGGCCAGGCTGGAGATGCAGCTCAAGCGCGCCCAGGCGAAGCTGCGCAAGGAAGAGGATAGGGAGCTGTGGCAGGCACTGCTGCAAGAGGAGTACGACAAGCTGAGCCTGCAGCTCCAGCACTACTACGCCAGCCGCAAGCTGCTGCTGGAGCAGCGCAAGCGCAAGGCGCTGGCCCGCTACGATAGATTCAAGCTGCAGCTGGAGTATCGCAACCTGCGGGATGGCTTCCTCGCCGGCAAACGCAACTGGAGTCGCCTGCTGGCCGGCATCGCCTGAGGTGGCAGACCAATAGACCTGATTGCCCAAGACCGCCCGCTGGCGGTCTTTTCATGAGCGCCAGGTGACCTTTCGACATAAAAAATGGGGCGACATTCGCATGTCACCCCCTCGCAAATAGCATGTTCCATATTGGGATCCGGCAATAACGGGTACTGATTCCACTTCACGGGTTTCCGCTCCCGAGCCGAAGTGGCTGTCTGCCAGAGCAATCCGGCCGACCAATTCCCTCATCACCCTCTCCCGCACGACGGACCAGCCGCCGTGTTTGTCCTTGCAACTGAAATACTACGCAGTTAAATAAAATAAAAAACCGTTTTATACGAACTTGTATGCAAACAGCATGGAGCCGGCTCGATTCATATCAAGATAGAAAGTGATTAAAAACAATACGATAAAATCGAAATCCGGCGTTGGATGGCAAAGGCTATCCTCGAAGGCGCACAAGGCTTTGCGAGATCTCGCACAAATGGGCCCCGTCACAGCCAGGGGTGCAGCGGCAGCCAGTCGCTCAGCCGGGCCAGCAGGCGCCGCAGCGCCGAAGGAGGGGCCGGCACCGGCTGGACCGATGCCTGTTGCCACCTCGCCAGCCACTGCTGCAGCTCGGCGCAGAGCGCGGGGCAGCGCAGATGTAGCATCAGCTCGGTGTTGAGCAGCAGGGAGCGGGGATCCAGATTGAAGCTGCCGAGCAGCGCCTCTTCGTCGCCCATCAGGATCAGCTTGGCATGCAGGCTGAGCGCCTCGCTCTCCAGCTCGGCCAGCGCTATCCCCTGCCGCACCAGCCAGGGGCGGTGGCGCCGGTAGGCGCCGTACACCAGCGGCACATCGGTGCTGGCCAGGGAGTTGGTCAGTATCTCTATCGCCATCCCCGCCTGGCGTTGCCGCTTGAGCTGACGACGCAGCCCGCGCGTCAGGATCAGGTAAGGGCTCACCAACCGCAGGGTGCCCAGGTTGCCGGCCAGCTTGCGCCCCAGCAGGGGCGCCGTGGTCGGCCGGGAGACCAGCCCCTTGCCGGGCCGATCGAACCAGCACTCCCCCTGCCCCGGATGCCAGCGCAGGGGGACAGGCTCTTCATCAAACAGGCTGGCGGGCAGATCGTAGACGGCGGCCACCGCCGGATCGGTCAGGGTGAGCAGGAAGTCGTTCACCGCCTCTATCTCGGCGGGCAGCAGGGCGCGGCGCAACAGGCGCCGGATCGGATGGCTCCAGCGGCTGTGCCAGAACAGCCCGAAGCCCTGCCCGGCCTGCCGGCAGAGGGGGCCCCGACAGAGCAGATCCAGATCGACGAAGTGAGGCGGCGCCCCCAGCCCGAAGTAGCGATCGCCGATGTTGCGGCCACCTATCACCATCTGGCAGCCATCCACCAGCAGCAGCTTGTTGTGCATGCGGTGGTTGATGCGTCTGAAGCTGAGCAGCCCCTCCAACAGCAGGGTCAGCCGGCGCCAGCCCCTGAGCCAGAACGGATTGAACAGCCGCACCTCGATGCCGGGCTGATGCGCCACCATCTCCAGGAAGCGGTTGTCGCCGGCATAGAGATCGTCGATAAGCAGCTGGACCCGGACCCCCCGCCGGGCCGCATGCAACAACTCGGACAGCAACAGCTTGCCGCTGCCGTCCTCCTCCCAGCTGTAGTACTGGGCCTGGATCCTGCTGCGGGCCGCGCGGATCAGCTGGCAGCGCGCCTTCAGGGCCGCACCAGGATCGTCGAGCAGGGCGAATTCGGCGGGGATCAGGGTCATCTCCTTGTCATCTGGCCATGGCATAACCCAGGCAACCGCCCTGATCGCAACGAATCAAGGAGTCGCGCATGGAACTCTGTGACCGCCCCTCCCTCGGCCATAGGCCGCAAGCCAGCCAGCCGGATCCCATCCCGGCCGGACAACCATCTCCCTGGTACATGCTGCACCGGGACCAAGGCTGGGAGGCCGCCTGCATCCGGGATCGCGCCCCCGACCGGTGTTGAGCGCTCAGGGCTGGGCCGCCTCTATGGCGTCGGACTTGCCCTCCAGCTGGGGCAGGCTGAAGCGATAGGCCACGTAATATTTGTAGATGGTGCCGACGTAGTTGATGGGCCCCTGACCGACCTCGTTGGCCACCAGCTGCTCCACGTTGCCGAACCAGACATTCGGATCAAGTCCCCTGGCCCTGGCCTTGGCCTGCAGCGCCTGCACCCGGTTGGGGCCCGCGTTGTAGGCCGCCAGCGCGAACAGGTGGCGGTTGAGCCGATCCATTCCGGGATCGTTGAAGTAGGTGTCGAGGATCAGCCGCATGTAACGGCAGGCCGCCTCCACGTTGCCCTCCAGGCTGGTGAGCCGGGCACCGCGGATCCCCACCTCGCCACCTGTGCTCGGCAGCAACTGCATGATGCCGACCGCCCCCCGGTTGGAGCGGACATTGGGATTGAGCCCGGACTCCTTGTACGCCAGCGCCGCCAGCATCAGCCAGTCCAGCTGGTATTTGTCCGCCTGCGTCTCCAGCACCTTGCGGATGGTCGACAGCCGGCCCATGGGATCCGGCGCCAAGATGTTGCTCATCTGGTCACTCTGCGCCAGCAGGCGGCGCAGGGTCATGTCGCTGAAGAGCGTGCGTTTGCTTGACTCCGAGATATAGGCATTCACCGCCTTGAGCAGCTCGGGGCTGTTGTTGCGCAGGGCCCAGGCGCTGCGCCCCTTGTCCCGCAACGGGATCAGCTTGTGGGCCTTGAGCCCGCCTATCATGCCGAGCCAGATCCGCCCCTTGAAGCTGTCGGTGACGGTCAGCGGTATGATGCCGGCCGCCACCATCTCCAACAGATCCCCATCCTGCAGGTATTCCGGCACCGTCTCTATGTAGACGGGGGGCAGCCCCAGCTCGCGGAACAGCCAGTTGAGCTGGTGCAGGCTCTCGTAGTAGCTGGAGCTGGCACGTACCCAGATCCGCCGGCCCGACAGCTGGGTGATGCGGTTGAAGCCGGGCAGATCGCGCTGGCTCACCACCCACTCCTCGATGGGCGAGATGAGCGGGCGGGAGAAGGTCACCTGCTCGCGCCGGGTCGGCGTCACCGTCATGGTGGCCGCCACCAGATCGCCGCGCCCCTCGGCGAGGTAATCCAGCAGCTTGTCCTGACGCACCGGGATGTAGATTATCTTGAGCTTGAGCTTATCCTTGGCGAGATAACGCTGGTTCAGCCAGCGCTCGAAGCCCTGCAGCTGATTGACAAGGATGCCGTACTGGGCGCCCTTGTCGAAGAAGAAGAAGCCCCGCTCATAGACCACCAGGGCCCTGAGTTCTTTCTTTTGCAGTATGTGTTCGAGATCCCCGGGTTGGGGCAAGAGCTGCGGCTTGAGATCGGCCGCCAGCAGGGGAAGATACCAGAGGGCAAGCAGGCCCCAGATCCATCGCCGCGTCATCATGTCGTCGCCTTCCGTTGGCCGACTCGCGCCGGACTGTTTCTTGGCAGGATGATTAACAATAAAACCCGGGGCTCAGGGCTGGGTCCATAGTCGCATCATCACGCCATCGCCTGCCGTTGGTCAGTCCACGGCAGGCTGTGCCTTGGCAGGATAACTCGCACCGGAACCCGGGGCTCAGCGCAGGGCGCCATCGCTGCGTCAGCATGTTGTCGCCTGCAGGTTGACCGGCTCGCGCCCGGCGGTTCGTCGGCAGGATGCTTCGTTATGGGATAGGGGGACAGGGCAGAGCGCCCTCGCCGCCGCATCATGCCGTCGCCTGCCATTGGCCGACTCGTCTCGGGCTGAGTCATCTGGAGATAACTCACTATAGAACGGGGAACTGTGGCTGGAGGCTCAATACGGCAGGCAGGCCTGCCGTATCCTCAGGGGGCTCAGATTGAGCGGGCACGCATCTCGAAAATCAGCTTCTCGGCGGTGCAGGTGAATTGCAGGCGGGCTTTCAGGATCACGCCATCGGCGCCCTGGCTCAGCTCGCTGCTGATCTCGGCCTCGGCGGTGACCTGCTTGGCCAGCGCCTCATAGGCCGCCAGCTTGGCGCGGGCATCGGCTTCGGCCGCGGCCTCGATCACCAGCTCCATCACATCGTCGCCTTCACCTATGATGGTGCCAATCTCGGCGAAACAGCCGCAGCTGTCGCAGGTTTCATTCAATTCGACTTTCTCGTCTACAGACATCACTCAACTCCCACTTATTTCGGCTTTACTTCATCGTCACGCAAGGCTTTACGAAAGTCCTTGATGGCGGTGCCCAGATCCTCACCGGCGCCGGCCAGGCGTTTGCTGCCAAACACCACGACCACGACCACGAGCAGGATCAACAAATGCCAGATATGAATTCCACCGAGTCCCATCGGGATACTCCTGACTGATAGATACCCATTGTTTGTATCAAAAGAAGGCGCAACGATTGTTGGGCAAAATCAAGGCAGGTGCAAGTTGGCAAATAAATCACGCAAAAAAATACGGCGGCCATTGGCCGCCGTATGAGTCTGTGCTACTTGTCCCCTCAACCGCTACATCCTGTACCAGCCACCCTCTAAGGCGAGAGACGACTCGAGCATAGGGTCGCCAAGATATGAAAACAAATGGTATAAATTCATCTTAGAATTGAAGAGGATTCATATCATGCTGCTGGAACAGCTCGGGCGCATAGACCTTAATCTGTTGATTATCCTGCAAGTATTGCTGGAAGAGCGCAATGGCAGCCGGGCCGCCCGCCGTCTTCACCTGAGTCAGTCGGCCGTCAGCAAGGCCCTCGGCCGCCTGCGGGAAACCTTCGACGACCCCCTGTTCGTGCGCGCGGCCCATGGGCTGGAGCCCACCCCGCGCGCCCTTGGCCTGCAGCAACAGCTGCAACCCATACTGCTGTCGCTGGACAACCTGATCCAGCCACCGGCGTTCGATCCGGCCAGCACCGAGCGGGAGTTCGTCATCGCCAGCATGGACAGCGCCTTCACCCTGTTCGCCCCCCTCTATCTGAGCGAGCTCAAGCGCCAGGCGCCGGGCATCCGCTTGCGCTACGAGGAGTGGACGGAGCACAGCCTGACCGCGATGAGCCAGGGCCAGGTGGACATCGCCTTCACGGTGCGGGAGAACTGCATCACCTCGGACTACCGGCTGGATACCCTGCCCGGCAGCATCTGCCAGCGGCTGCTCGCCATCGATGGCCTCACCTGTCTGGTGCAGCAGGATCATCCGGCGCTGCACGAGCGCGAATGGGATCTCGCCCGCTACCTGGCCTATCCCCATGTGCAGACCTATTGCGAGGGGCGGGATCGCTGGATGCTGGATCACAAGCTGGCGGAGCTGGATCTCTATCGCCGGATAGAGGCGACGGTGCCCTCGTTCGAAGCGGCGCTGCGGATGGGGATGCACTCCGACATGATAGTGACCCTCTCCAAGCTCTATGCCCGCCATGCGACCCAGGTCTACCCGCTGGTGCCGCTGGCGCTGCCCATAGCGCTGGACAGCATCTCCCACCTGCTGATCTGGCATCAGCGCCACGAGGAGGATCCGGGCCACCGCTGGCTGCGGGAGACCCTGCTCGCCCTCATCCTGAGCAAGCTGGAGACCTCGGCCGTCGGTCAGCCCTGAGACAAGGCTCCGGCCGGCTTAGCCCTGACCGGTCACGTCCAGATAATGGTGCACGCCGTCGAGCAGCATCTGCACCGAGATCATCACCAGCAGCATCCCCATCAGCCGCTCCACGGCGGTGAGTCCTCGCTCACCCAGCAGCTTGTTGAACACCTCGTAGAACATCAGGATCACGGCGCTGGCGCCCCAGGCTAGCAACAGGGCGAGGGACCAGTCCGCCATCCGGGTCGGCTCCTGATTCGCCAGCAGCAGCAGAGAGGCCAGGATGGAGGGACCCGCGATCATCGGGATGGCCATGGGCACCAGGAAGGGCTCCTCCCCGGCCGCCAGCCCGGTCACCCCGCCCGGGGTCGGGAAGATCATCTTGATGGCGATGAGGAACAGTATTATGCCCCCCGCTATGCTCACCGCCTCCTGGCGCAGATTGAGGAAACTCAGGATCTGCTGACCGGCGAACAGGAAGCCCAGCATGATGGCCAAGGAGAACAGCAGCTCCCGGATCATCACCTTGCGTCGCCGCTTGGGATCGACATGACGCAGGATGGAGAGGAAGACTGGCAGGTTGCCCAGCGGATCCATGATCAAAAACAACATGACGGCAGCGGAGAAAGTATCCATACAACGCCCAGGCTAAGCCTTCAACAGGGGGGAGAGAGGGCGAAATATAACAAAGGGCAGGGGATTCGGCGAGCACCAGGGCTGTGCCCGCCGCGGGGATCAACCGTGCTGGCAGATCTTGTCGGCCCGGGTCTGGAAACCCTGCCCGGATTCGATGAACTTGCCGCGCTTGGCCAGGAAGTCGATCAGGGCCTCGGCATCCATCTCGCTGGCGCTGCAGGTGTGAAAGCGGGCATCGGCGCCGAAGCGGCTGTCGATCGCCTGCTTGAGGCTGGCCCGGGTAAATTGGCCGTCCTGCGCCAGCATCATCTCCATCACTTCGTGACCGTGTATCGATTGAGACATCTCAAACCTCATTAATCATCATATAGGATGCCAATTAAAGCCCGAGTCGGGCCCCCCTATCTTGATGTAAGCCAATAAAGTGCCGATTTCCCGACCTCCGAGCTGGCCGTGAGCGCCACTTTGTCGATAAAGTGGCAACCTGAACAGGGGATGGCTACACTGGCGCCCCTTTTTGCCGTCGCAGTTAGAAAATAAGGACATTGGCGTCATGCTGTTCCATGGATTGGCCCTCAAGCCCTGGCGGATCTGGACCCGCCGCCCGCTCTGGTTGAAGACCCTGATCGGCATGTTGACCGGGATTGGGCTCGGGCTCGGCTTCAGCGAGCAGGCGTTGCTGCTCAAGCCCATCGGCGTCCTGTTCGTCAACACCATACAGATGCTGATGGTGCCCCTCATCTTCTGCTCCGTCATCGCCGGCCTCACCTCCCTGCTCAAGGGCAAGACTCTGGATCGGATCGGCAGCAAGGCCATCGGCCTCTATCTGTGCTCGACCGCCATCGCCATCTGCATCGGACTGATGATGGGCTGGCTGCTGGAGCCCGGCATGGGCGCCAATATGGGGCCTTACGAGCGGACCGGTGTGGTGGTGCAACCGACCCTGGCCAGCGTGCTCAGCCATCTGGTGCCGCGCAACCCGATCCAGGCCATGGTGGATGGCAAGATCCTGCAGGTGATAGTGTTCGCGGTGGCCCTCGCCCTCGCCCTCAACGCCACCGGCCGGCGTGGTCGTCCCGCCATCCGCTTCTTCACCGCCCTGGCGGAGGGCATGTTCAAGCTGACCCAGATGGTGATGGCCCTGGCCCCTTACGGCGTCTGCGCCCTGATGGCCTGGATGACCGGCAAGTACGGGCTGGATCTGCTGCTGCCGCTGCTCAAGGTGATCGGAGCCGTCTACCTCGGCTGCCTGCTGCACGTGCTCGGCGTCTACAGCAGCCTGCTGATCCTGCTGGCTCGCCTCAATCCGCTGCACTACTTCAGAAGCATCCTCGATGCCCAGGCGATCGCCTTCACCAGCAGCTCCAGCAGCACGACCCTGCCCGTCAGCCTAGCCTGCGCCGAACGCCGGCTCGGGGTCTCCCCCGCCATCACCGCCAAGGTGCTGCCCATAGGTGCCACCATCAACATGGACGGCACCGCGCTCTATCAAGGGGTGACGGCGCTGTTCGTGGCGCAGGCGTTTGGCGTGGATCTGCACCTGGTGGATTACCTGACCATCATCAGCATCGCGACCTTGGCCAGCATAGGCACAGCGGGCACCCCGGGCACCGGGCTCATGTTGCTGACCCTGACCCTGACCGCGGTGGGCTTGCCGCTGGAAGGGGTAGCGCTCATCGCCGGCATCGATCGCCTGCTCGACATGGCCCGCACCACGGTCAACGTCTCGGGGGATATTCTGGTGTCCGTGCTGATCGCCCGCAGCGAAGGGGAGCTGGATCTGGCGACCTATCACGACCCCAACGCGGGGGAGGATATCGACTTCACCCTGCGCTGAGACAGGCAAACAAGACCAGGGCCCGCTGGCGGGCCCTGGTGAATGCAAATGATCAGTGATCGTGCGGATCATGGCGGCAACGCCAGCAGATATCGAAGTTGGCGCCGTTCTCCTCCCCGCACTGGCCACAGAGCCAGCCATTGCCCTGGCGCTGCTGGTAACGCTCGATGACCTTGCCCGCCCGGCTGCGATCCTCGGCAGGCACCAGCAGGGTGACCTGCAACAGATCCACCGGCAGCTCCCCCAGCGCGCCCGACAAGCCCTCCCCACTGAGCCGCACCCGCACGCCTTCCACCTCCAATGCCCCTTTCAGCGCGTGGGCCTCCAGCGAATGGGAGGCCCGATACAAGTTAATCCACTGCTCCATATATCCTCTCCTCGCAACCGCTTGTCGATGCACCGACGGCGCCAGCGCCACCATCATTTCAGGGCGCGGGCCTCCAGCGAATGGGAGGCCCGATACAAGTCAATCCACTGTTCCATGTCTCGTTCTCACAACGGCTCGTCTTCATATCATCGTCGTCACGCACCAACCCCGCCAGCGGGAAGCCGTGCATTCGTGCGCCTTCACCGCAGGCTGTCGATGCCGTACTCGGCCCCATTCTCGACCAGAAAGTCGATGAAGACCCGCAACTTGCTCGGCATCAGCCGCCGCTCCGGGAACAGCAGATAGATGGGCACCCTGGGCTGCTGCCAGCCCGGCAACAGGGCCACCAGGGCCCCGCTGGCCAGCTCCTCGTGGCAGATCATGACGGGCAGCGCGGCTATCCCCAGCCCGGCCTTGGCGGCCTCCCTGGCACAGGTGATGTTGTTGACCTGGAAGCGGGAGCGCGGATCCACCAACACCTCCCGCCCCTCTGCCTCGAAGCACCAGTGGGAGGAGAGAAAACCACTGCTGACCGCCACCCGCTCGTGCAGCAACAGATCCTCCGGCCGCGTGATCGGCGGGTTGTTGGCCAGGTAGGCCGGGCTGGCGCAGAGCACGCGATCCGAGCTCCACAGCCGCCGTGCCGCCAGGTTGGAGTCGCTCATGTCACCGATCCGCACTATGGCATCCAGCCCTTCGTTGATGGGATCCACGACTCTGTTGGTCAGCTCCAGATCCACTCGCAGGCCAGGATAGGCCTGCAGGAAGTTGGCCACCAGCCGACCCACCACCAGTTGCCCCGTCTCTATGGGCACGGCCAGCTTGAGGGTGCCGGTCACCTCCTGCTGGCTGGCGCTCAGCATCAGCTCGGCCTGGGTCAGCTCCTCCACCGCCTTGCTGCAGCGCAGGTAGTACTGCTCCCCCGCCTCGGTCAGGGTGAGCTGTCGGGTGGAGCGATAGAGCAGGCGCACGCCGAGCCGCTGCTCCAGCTCGGCGATGCGACGGCTGACCGTCGCCTTGGTCATGCCCAGCTCCCGGGCCGCCGCCGTGAAGGAGCCCTTGTCGACGATGCGCACCAGTATTAAGGCAGCATTTAGGTCCATTGTCCCACCAGTGCAACTGTATATCTCATAAAGCGATACTAATCGAAACAGTCTGCCGATGTTAGCCTGCGCCCCTCAGTTCAGGAAACCCCACACAATGAGTCAACACAAGAAAATCCCCCTGCTGGCCGCCCTGCTGCTGGCCCTGTTCGGCATGCTGTTTGCCGGCTACTGGTATCTGCACGCCCGTTACTTTGAGAGCACCGACAACGCCTATCTGCAGAGCGAGGTGACCGGCATCGGCTCCAAGCTGCCCGGCTACATCAGCCAGGTGCTGGTGACCGACAACCAGGAGGTGAAGGCGGGTCAGCTGATCGCCCGGCTGGACGGTCGGGAATATAAAGCCAAGGTGATCGAGGCCGAGGCCGACCTGCACCTCAACCAGGCGACGGCAGAGAACCTGGCCGCCACCCGCACTCAGCAGCAGAGCCTGATCCGTCAGGCCGAGGCCAAGGTCGCCTCGGCCGAGGCCGAGCAGGTGCGCTCCCAGCAGCAGGTGCATCGTGTCGGCCAGCTCAATCAGCGCCACTACAGCTCCCAGGACAACCTGGACGAGGTGCAGGCCGGCCTGCGCGTCAACCAGGCCCTGCTGCAGGAGGCCAAGGCGGCCCTGCAGGCGGCCCGTGAGCGCCTGCTGGTGCTGGATGCGGAGGCCAAGCAGAATCTGGCCAGACTGGCCCTGAGTGAAGCTCAGCTGGAACAGGCCAGACTGGAACTCGGTTACACCGAGCTGCGGGCCCCGGCCGACGGCATCATCGGCAAGCGCAGCCTGCGGGAAGGGCTCTACGTGCAGTCCGGCATGCAGGTCGCCAGCCTGGTGCCGCTGCAGCAAGTCTGGGTCGAGGCGAACTTCAAGGAGACCCAGTTGCAACACATGCAGCCGGGCCAGAGGGTGGAGGTGATCCTGGATGCCTACCCGGATCAACCGGTCGAGGGCATCATCGACAGCCTGGCCCCCGCCACCGGCGCCAAGTTCGCCCTGCTGCCTCCCGAAAATGCCACCGGCAACTTCACCAAGATAGTGCAGCGGATCCCGGTCAAGATCCGCATCCCCGAGCCGGGCCTGCTGGCCGGCAAGTTGCGGCCGGGCCTCTCCACCGAGGTGATAGTGGATACCCGCACCGCCGCGCCGGACCGGCTGGCAAGCACTGAGCCCGCCGCCCCGGCCAGCGGGGTGAACCTGGACAGCCAGGCCTCTGAAGCCGTGGTGGCCGCCCACTGATGGAACCCATCCCGCGTCGCAACTGGATCGCGGTCATGGGGGGGCTCATCGGCGCCTTCATGGCCATCCTCGACATCCAGATCACCAACGCCTCCCTGAAGGACATTCAGGGGGCCCTGTCGGCCACCCTGAGCGAGAGCTCCTGGATCTCCACCTCCTATCTGGTGGCCGAGATGATCGCCATCCCGCTCAGTGGCTGGCTGAGCCGTGGCCTGAGCGTGCGCCGCTACATGCTGTGGAGCACCGGCGCCTTCATCGTCGCCTCCGTGCTCTGCTCGTTCAGCTGGAACCTCACCAGCATGATCGTCTTCCGGGCCCTGCAGGGCTTCACCGGCGGCGCCCTCATCCCCATGGCCTTCTCCCTGATCATCAGCCTGTTGCCGCTGCACAAGCGCGCCACCGGCATGGCGCTGTTTGGCCTCTGTGCCACCTTCGCGCCCACCATAGGGCCGACCCTCGGCGGCTGGCTGACCGAGCAGTTCTCCTGGCACTACATCTTCTATCTGAACGTGCCGCCCGGCCTGCTGGTGATGGCCATGCTGGCCCATGGCCTGGACCGGAAGCCGGTGGACTGGGAGGTGATCAAGCGGGTGGACCTCATCGGCATCGTCACCATGGCGGTGGGCCTCGGCCTGCTGGAGGTGGTGCTGGAGGAGGGCAACAGAGAGGACTGGTTCGGTTCCAGCTTCATAGTACGGCTCACCGTCATCTCCGTGGTGGCGCTGGTGTTCTTCGTCATCAGCCAGTTGCTGCGGCGCCATCCGCTGGTCAACCTGCGGCTGCTGCACAGCCCGCGGTTCGCGCTGGCCTGCTTCGCCTACCTGGTGCTGGGCATGGGATTGATGGGCTCCATCTATGTGTTGCCGCTCTACATGACCCAGATCCACAACTACAACGCGCTGGAGATAGGTGAGGTGCTGATGTGGATGGGGCTGCCGCAGCTGCTGGTGCTGCCGCTGGTGCCCAAGCTGGTCACCAGGATAGACCCGCGCTATCTGGTGAGCTTCGGCTTCCTGATCTTCGGGGTGAGCTGCTTTATGAACGTGAACATGAGCGCCGACTACGCCGGACCCCAGCTGATCCAGTCGCTGATCGTGCGGGCGCTGGGCCAGCCCTTCGTCATGGTGCCGCTCTCCCTGGTGGCCACCGCCAGCCTGAGCCCGGAGGAGATCCCCTCCTCCTCGACCCTGCTCAACGTGCTGCGCAACCTGGGGGGCGCCTTCGGCATCGCCATCATCGCCACCCTGATCGACAACGATACCCGCATCCATTTCAGCCAGATCAGCAGCACCCTGGCCGCCACCAGCATCGAGGGTCAGAGCTATCTGTTGCAGCTGACCCAGAGCATGATGGCGCAGGGCTCGGGCCCCGAGCTGGCGCAGCAGCAGGCCCAGGCCATGCTCTCCAACACCATCTCGCGGGAGGCGGCCATCATGGCCTACAACCAGGTGTTCTACGTGATGGGGATCTTCCTGCTCATCGCCAGCGCCCTGATGCTGCTGCTCAAGCAGCCGGCCCCCAAGCCGGCCAATGGGGAGCCGCTGGAGTCATGACAATAAAAAAACGGGCCGACTGGCCCGTTTTTTTCTGGCTGGAGATTCTTCATCCCACCCGCCGGATGCGCACTCGCAGGCGAGGGATGACGTCCCGCCCTATCCCGCCAGCGAGGCGGCGATCAGGAACTGGGCGGCGAAGTAGCTGCTCATGATCCAGGCCTTGGCATGGGGGAAGGGCCGGCGGAATCTGTCCAGCGCCAGCATGCTGTCGGAGAACAGGAACATCAGGGCCCCCACCAGTGCGGCGGCGCTGCCCGCCGTCAGGGAGGCATGCCAGGCGCCTGCCGCCACCCAGGCCATGCCGATGATCACCAGCATGTAGCAGAACACCGGGATCTTCATCTCCCCCAGCTGGCCCCACAGCAGGCCGAACACCAGGCCGGCCACCAGCAGCAACATCAGGCCATCCACCAGCTTCAGCACCAGCGGCCCCTGGGCGAAGCCGACGATGTAGCAGAGGTGCGCGACAAGAAATGCCGCCAGTCCCTGGATGAAGCGATCCCTTGGCAGCATCAGCAGCACGTCACCGGCGAGCGACAGGCAGAGGCCGAGCAGGAGCCAGGCATGGGAGCCGTTATGGTCGTCACTCTGGTAACCGAACGCCAAGGCGATGATAAACAGCATGGTCAGCGGCTTGCTGATATAGAACTGACGGGAGTCTGAGCCGTAGGCTGCGCGGATATGCCACCAGCCCGATGCGATGATCAAGAAACTCAATAACATGCCCTGCTCCTCACCGGTTGCTCGCTGTCATACGGCAACCTCTTTAGTGCTCGCAAGAGTAACAAATTCCCCCGCCGAGTGGCAGGGGTGCGCAGCAGATGAGCAGTCTACGCCTAAAGTCTAATTGCCCCGCAGTCATTGCTCGGGCATAAGAAACGAGTCTGAAGGATCACCATGGAACAAGCTATGACCAACTATCTGCCTGCTATCGACATCATGATGTGTCATCTGGGGATCAGCTTCGAGCAAGCCTGCGAGCAGCTGGGCCTGAGCCCGCTGGAACAGCAGAACCTGAGTCTGCTGCAAGAACAGCAGCCAGAGTAACGCCCCAAGAATTGAAAACGGCGCCTTCGAGGCGCCGTTTTTATTGTGGGTGTTGATTAACGCAAGGTTCGTCGCCGCTGTAGCCAGACCACCAGCGCAAACAGCAGGAAGCCAGGCAACCACATCAGCTCCTTGTGCCAGCGTTCGGTGGGCGCCTTGACGGAGAGGATCTCCTGATCGAACTCCATGCCGGCCGCCGCCGCCGGGCTGCCGAAGGTGACGCTGTCGATCAGCGTCTTGCCATCCTGCTCGTACAGGGCCAGCCCCAGGCTGGCGAGACGGGCCTCGCCATCGGCACCGGCCGGCACCGCCAGCAGCACTGTGGATTGGCGCAGCTTGCCCACCGCATCCTCCCCCTGGATCCGCAGCCGCAGGGTGCTCTCCGCCTCCACCTCCCCCAGGGTCTGGGCGAACTGGGCCGGCGCCGTGTCGCTGTAGGGATCGTGCACCATGTCCATCCAGAAGCCGGGACGGAACAGGGTGAAGGCCACCAGCAGCAGCAGCACGCTCTCGTACCAGCGGCTGCGCGCCAGGAACCAGCCCTGGGTCGCGGCGGCGAAGATCAGCATGGCCACGGTGGCCACCATGAAGATCAGCACACCGTGGGCGAAGTCCACGTCGATCAGCAGCAGATCCGTGTTGAAGATGAACAGGAACGGCAGCGCCGCGGTGCGCAGGCTGTAGTAGAAGGCGGTGATCCCGGTCTTGATGGGATCCCCCTTGGAGACGGCCGCCGCCGCGAACGACGCCAGCCCCACCGGCGGGGTCACGTCCGCCATGATGCCGAAGTAGAACACGAACAGGTGCACCGCGATGAGCGGCACTATCAGGCCGTTCTGCTGGCCGAGCGTCACCACCACGGGCGCCAGCAGGCTGGACACCACTATGTAGTTGGCGGTGGTGGGCAGCCCCATGCCGAGGATCAGGCTCAGCAGGGCGGTCAGCAGCAGCATCAGCAGCAGGTTGCCCATGGAGAGGAACTCCACCAGATCCGCCAGCACCAGGCCAACCCCGGTCTGGGAGACGGCACCTACTATGATGCCGGCGGTGGCGGTGGCGATGCCGATGCCGATCATGTTGCGGGCACCGGCCACCAGGCCCTCCCTCAGATCCACCAGGCCATCGCGGGCCGAGCCGTAGTGGTGCTTGCCGTCGGTGCGCAGCCAGTTGAGCAGCGGCCGTTGGGTCAGCAGTATGATGGTCAGCATGACGGTGCCCCAGAAGGCCGACAGCCCGGGCGACAGTCGCTCCACCATCAGGCACCACACCAGCACCACCACCGGCAGCAGGAAGTGCAGGCCAGATAGCAGCACGGCGCGGGTGTTGGGCAGCTCGGTCAGCGGCTGATCCGGATCCTCGGCGGGCAGCGGCTCATTGCTGGCCGCTATCTTGAGCAGTCCCAGATAGGCGGCTACCAGCAGCAGGGCGACCCCCGGCAGGGCATAGTCACCCAGCGCCGGTTTGAGCCAGCCCAGACCGTAATAGACCGCCATCGACAGGCCGCTGATCAGGGCGGCGCCGAAGGCGAAACCGGTCAGGCGGCGCAGCCAGGGCTTGGGTTGGTGGTTGCCGATGGGCTCCATGCCGAGCTTGAGCGCCTCCAGATGCACTATGTAGAGCAGCGCTATGTAGGAGATGGTCGCCGGCAGGAAGGCGTGCTTGATGATCTCGACGTAGGGAATGCCCACGTACTCCACCATCAGGAAGGCGGCGGCCCCCATCACCGGCGGCATGATCTGGCCGTTGACCGAGGAGGCCACCTCGACCGCCCCCGCCTTCTCCTTGGAGAAACCGACCCGCTTCATCATGGGGATGGTGAAGGTGCCGGTGGTGACCACGTTGGCGATGGAGGAGCCGGAGATGACCCCGGTCAGCGCCGAGGCGACCACGGCCGCCTTGGCCGGCCCGCCGCGCAGGTGACCGAGCAGGCTGAAGGCGAGCTGGATGAAGTAGTGACCGGCGCCGGCCCGCTCCAGCAGGGCACCGAACAGCACGAACAGGAACACGAAGCTGGTGGAGACCCCGAGCGCTATGCCGAACACCCCCTCTGTGGTGATCCACTGGTGGTTGGCCAGCGCGGTGAAGCTCACCCCGCGGTGGGCCAGCAGCCCCGGCATCCAGGGACCGGCCAGACTGTAGCCGAGGAACACCAGGGCGATCACCGCCAGGGCGGGCCCAAGGGCACGGCGCGTCGCCTCCAGCAGCAGCGGGATACCGATGCAGGCGGTGACCAGATCCGAGGTGGTGAGATTGCCGGGGCGCTGGGCCAGGGCCTCATACATGACGAACAGATAGGCGGCCGCACCGGCGGCGATCAGGCCGAGGGCGATATCGCCGAGCGGCACCCTATCCCGGGGCGAACGCCGGAAGGCCGGGAACACCAGATAGGCCAGCAGCAGGGCGAAGCTAAGGTGAATGGCGCGGGTTTCGGTATCGTTGAGGACCCCGAAGCCCAGCATGAAGGGCAGCGGAGAGGCGATCCAGAGCTGGAACAGGGACCAGGCCAGCGCCAGCCCCGTGATGAGCCAGCCCATGAGGCCGAGCGGCAGCCGAGCGCCCACGTCCTGGGCGATCAGTTCCTCGGTAGAGAGTTGTTTTTCTTGCATAGGGTTAACTTGTGCCTACGAGTACAACGACACGACACCCGCTACCGCGGCAGGGCGGCAGACGGGTGTCGAAGAGACGATAGAGGCCCTTGAGCCTGCGATCAGAGCCAGCCGCGCTCTTTGTAATAGCGGGCGGCGCCTTCATGCAGCGGGGCTGAGAGACCCACCTTGATCATGTCGGCTTCCTTCAGATCGGCGAAGGCCGGGTGCAGACGCTTGAAGCGATCCAGGTTGTCGAACACCGACTTGACCAGCTGATAGACCACTTCCGGATCGGCCTTGGCGCTGGTGGAGAGCACCGCCTTGCCGCCGATGGACGGGGTCGGTTGGTCGCTGCCCTTGTAGAGGCCACCGGGGATCTCGGCCTTGGTGTAGTAGCTCTTCTCGGCCAGCAGCTTGTCGATGTCGGCCCCGGTCACCGGCACCAGCACGGCGTCCGTGGTGGTGGAGGCCTCCTGGATGGCCCCGTTCGGGTGACCGACGAAGTAGCTCATGGCATCGATGTTGTTGTCACCCAGCGCCGAGGCCTGCTCGGCCGGCTTCAGCTCGGAGACCAGCCCGAAGTCGCTCTTCTGCCAGCCCTTGACCGCCATGATCTCTTCCATGGTGTCGCGCTGGCCCGAGCCCGGGTTGCCGATGTTGACGCGCTTGCCCTTCAGATCGTCGAAGCTGGCGATCTTGGCGTCGCGCCGGGCCAGTATGGTGAACACCTCGCTCTGCAGGGAGAAGACGGCGCGCATGTCGTCCATGGCCCCCTCGGCCTGGAAGGGGGGCAGCCCCTTCATCGCCTTGTACTGGTGGTCGGACTGCATGATGCCGAAGTTGAATTCACCACTGCGGATGCCGTTGACGTTGGCCACCCCGCCGCCGCTGGCCGGGGCGTTGCATTTGATCTGGTGATCGGCGGCGCCGCGATTGAGGAAACGACAGATAGACTGACCCGCCACGTAGTAGACCCCGGTCTGACCGCCGGTACCGATCGTCACGAAGCGTTCCTGTGCCTGGACCTGGCCGCCGAAGGAGACGCCAACCAGGGCAGCCGACAAGGCGCACGCCAAGGATAATCCTTTCATGTTTTCCATCCTTTTCATTGATTTATCTCACCCGATTCCCGGGTGAATATGAGACGGACCCGCATCAAGACTGGGTCCGCCTATATGACCTCATATGAGGAAAGGGTCGAGCGCCAACGGCTCTTCCCAAAGCCACCATCATCCTGCGGTGAGATAATCAGCGTCATGCCGATCGAGGGCGATTCGACCAGAAAAGGGTCGGATCAAAAGTGGTAACCCCTTGATTAGGCACATAGTGCCAACATAAATCAAACAAAATGGCAAAATGCTGGATTTAAATAGCGAGAAATTTGAACTGGATCATCAATTAATAGGTCATGGATTAATTGGATCTGTTCATGCAGGCAGAGGGAAAATGGAGGGGAGATTCTTTTGCAGCCCTTGGCTGGCAAGGGCCTCAAGCTTGGTGGCTTATGGGTTTGGCTGCGAGATAAAAACACAGGCCGGTGGGTTGCCCTCACCGGCCTGTTCTCATCTGCGGATCGGCGCCGTCCCAGGCACCAGAGTCGCGTTCAGCAACAACCGCTTAGCCTTTTCTCATGCCTTCGGCTTGGCCAGATCCAGAATAAAGGCAAACTCCAGCGCTATGTCCTCATAGGCCTTGAAGCGGCCCGACTTGCCGCCGTGCCCGGCATCCATGTCGGTGCTGAGCAGCAGCTTGTTGTCGTCGGTCTTCAGCTCCCGCAGCTTGGCGACCCACTTGGCCGGCTCCCAGTACTGCACCTGGGAGTCGTGCAGCCCGGTGGTGACCAGCAGGTTCGGGTAGGCCTGCGCCTTGACCTGGTCATAGGGGCTGTAGGCCTTCATGTAGTCGTAGTAGCGCTTCTGGTTCGGGTTGCCCCACTCGTCGTACTCCCCGGTGGTGAGCGGAATGGACTCATCCAGCATGGTAGTGACCACGTCCACGAACGGTACCTGAGCCACTACACCACGGTAGAGCTGGGGCGCCTGATTGATGACGGCCCCCATCAGCAGGCCGCCGGCGCTGCCGCCCATGGCGTAGACCTGCTCCCTGGCGCCATAGCCCTGGCTCACCAGCGCCTCGGTCACGTCGATGAAGTCGTGGAAGCTGTTCTGTTTTTTAAGCAGCTTGCCATCCTCATACCAGCCGCGACCCAGCTCCTCGCCACCCCGGATGTGGGCGATGGCGTAGACGAAGCCGCGATCCAGCAGGCTCAGGCGAGAGGTGCTGAAGTCGGGATCCATGCTGGCGCCGTAGGAGCCGTAGCCATACACCAGCAGCGGGTTCTGACCATCCTGCTTGAACATATCCTTGCGATAGACCAGCGACACCGGCACGGCCACGCCGTCGCGGGCCGTCACCCACAGCCGCTCGCTGGCATAGAGCGCCGGCTTGAAGCCCGCCACCGCCTGCTGCTTGAGCAGGGTGCGCTTGCCGCTGTCCATGTTGAGCTCATAGGTGGACGAGGGGGTGGTCATGGAGGAGTAGCCATAGCGCAGCTCGCTGGTCTCCGGCTCCGGGTTGAAGGCGAGCCAGGTGACATAGGCGGGATCGTCGAAGGCGATCTCTTTTTGCTCGCCACTCTGCCAGTTGACCTGACGCAGCCGGGTCAACCCCTTGCTGCGCTCCTCCAGCACCAGCCAATCCTTGAACAGGGCGTAGCTCTCCAGCAGCACGTCCGGATTGGGGGCTATGACCGCCTTCCAGCGATCCACCGGGCTCTCCTTAGTCTCGTACAGGCCGAAGTTCTTGCCATCCTTGTTGGATCGCACGTAGAAGCGGCCACGGTAGTGGTCCAGGCTGTATTCGTGATCCACCTGACGGGGCAGGAACAGCCGCGGCGCCTGGGTCGGGGTGTTGGCGTCGATGAGCCGCGCCTCCCCCGTGGTGGTACTGGAGAGCGCGATGACGATGAAGTCTTCCGAGGTGGTGGCGTAGAGGCTGACATAGAAGGTGTCATCCTTCTCCTCATAGACCAGCTGATCCTTGGCCGGGTCCGAGCCGAGCTCGTGGCGATAGACCTGATAGGGCAGCAGGGTCTTGGGGTGCTTGCGCACGTAGAACACCGTCTTGCTGTCGTTGGCCCACACCAGGTTGCCCGAGGTGTTTTCCAGTTTGTCGCTCGCCCACTTGCCGCTCTCCAGATCGAGGAACTGGATCTGGTACTGACGACGGGAGAGGAAGTCTTCCGCCACCGCCAGCCAGCGGTTGTTGCGGCTCACCTCCAGCGCGCCCAGAGAGTAAAACTCGTGCCCCTCGGCGCGCTGGTTGCTGTCCAGCATCAGGCTGGCGTCCTTCTCTCCCAGCTTGGTGCGGGAGTAGATGCCGTACTCCTTGCCCGGCTCGTAGCGGGTCTGGTAGCGGTAGCCGTTCTTCACATAGGGCACCGACTCATCCTGCTGGGGAATGCGGGCCACCATCTCCTTGTAGAGCTGATCGCGCAGTGGCTTGGTCGGTTTGAGCATGGCCTCGGTGTAGGCGTTTTCGGCCTTGAGATAATCCAGCACCTCGGGCTTCTGGCGCTCGTCATCCCGCAGCCAGTAGTAGTTGTCGACCCGGACATCCCCATGTTTCTTCATGGAGTGCGGGTGTTTGGCGGCCACGGGCGGCTGGATAGGGGTTTCGCTTGTCGGCATGGCGGACTCTTCATTGGCATAGGAACAGGGAACGGCGGCCAGGCAAGCCAGCAGCAGAAGCCCTCGGGAAAAGGTGAACATGTCGCATCCTTTGCGCGGTAGCAGGGTAGGCGGCCGGGTATTAGCGCCATAAACTGACGATCGCTCTGCTGCCGGTCACCCTGTTTGCGTGGTAACGAGGCTAGCAAATCTGGCTCTCAACCCCGTGATCATAAATTGGCGATCAATCTGCCCCTTGTCGCTCTGGGTTGCAAGTGATCCCCAAACATTCGGCCAAAAACCACGGAAAAGGGCCGCCATCCTGCGATGACGGCCCTCTCGTGCTGGCCATGAGCGACACGGGTTCGCTCAGGTGTGCCTCACATGATGGAGTAGTGTCTGCTCATGACCAGGGTGCGTCAGCCGGGGTAGCTCGACCAGACCTTGGTCGCGCCCTCCTCGCTGATGCTCAGCACCTGATAGGGCTGACCCGGAATATCCATGCCAGGCGCACTCTGGGGCATGCCCGGAATGGTCAGGCCGCGGATCGCCGGTTTTTCCTTGAGCAGCTTCTGCACGTCGGCGGCGGGTACATGCCCCTCCACCACATAGCCGTTCACCACCCCGGTGTGGCAGGACGCCAGCTGCGGGGTGATACCGTATTGCTGCTTGATGGGATCGAGCTGCTCGGTTTCGACGACCTTGACCTCAAAGCCGTTCTCTTCCATGTGCTTGATCCAGGTCTTGCAGCAGCCGCAATACTGGGACTTGTAGACGGTCATCTGCTCCGCCGCCAGGGCAGAGAAGCTGACGGTACCGGCCAGCACGGCCAGTAACAGGGACTTGTACATAACTCACCTCAGATAAGAAGAAATACCCAAAAAACAGGGGGACTCGACTCAACGGAACTGGCGAGGGGGGCGTTCGAGCCGCTCGAGCGGCGCGTCCGGCATGAACAGGGAGGGGGAGATGAAACGCGGAGCGTCCGGCTCCAGCACGGCGACCGTCAGGTCGCCGCCGGTGAGCACCGTCATGGCGAGCGCCGAAGTGAAGCTGCCGCAGGGCATGGCTTTCTCCAGGGTGCGCTCACTCTGGCTGCAATGGGGCGTCAGGGTGCAGAGATCGGTCGCCGCCCGGCTGCCAAACGACATCAACACCATCAGCAGACTCCACAGGGGGAGCCAGCGGCGGGCGCGAGCGAGTTGGCGACGGGTCAGAACCATGACATGACTCAGTAATCAAAGGAGGCCTATGGTAACCCTTGGCCCTGGGGGAGGGTCAAGCCTCCCCCCTGCGGCAGATCAAAAGAGGATGAGATAGGGGATGGGACATGACACACTGGGCCAGGCTGAGCGGTGCCAAAAGAACCGCCTCTGTCGGGCGACACGCCCGCCGCCATCCGCCCTGACACTGGCGGGAACAGGCACTTCTTGATAACGTCGCTGCTCGATGCATCTTCTTTTCGCGGACAAGAGTCTCCTCTCAGGTTATGACCCCATGAAACGCATTCTGGTTATCTTCTCACACCCGGCGCTGCAGAGTTCCAGGGCCAACAAACAGCTGCTGCAGGCGATCGAAGGCCTGGATGGCGTCACAGTACACGACCTCTACCATCGCTACCCGGACATGTTCATCGACGTGAAGCGCGAGCAGACGCTGCTGATGGAGCACGATCTCATCGTCTTCCAGCACCCCTTCTACTGGTACTCCTGCCCGGCCATCATGAAGGAGTGGATGGATCTGGTGCTGGAGTACGGCTACGCCTATGGCCCCGAGGCCCATGCGCTCGCAGGCAAGCAGTGGCTGAGCGCCATCACCACAGGCGGTGCCCCCGAATCCTACTGCAGCGCGGGTTACAACAACCGGCCGCTGCTCGACTTCCTGCTGCCCTTCCAACAGACGGCGCAGCTGTGCGGCATGAGCTGGCTACCGCCCTTCGTGCTCCACTCCTTTCACAAGCTCAAGGATCCCCAGGCGCTGTACCGCTGCGGGCAGGATTATCGTCAACTGCTGTGCGCCCTGCGCGACGAGCGACTGACCCCCGCCCAGCTCGGCGAGAGCGCCTATCTGCGTGACCTGCTGGAGGTGCTCTCATGAAACACGCTCAGCTATTTTGCCGACTCGATGAGCAGAGCCGGACAGCCAGGTTCGAAGGGAGGGCCGACTAATGGGACATGGATTGCTGTTCGATGCGCTGATCTATCTCTCGGCGGCGGTGCTCGCCGTGCCGCTCGCCAAGCGCTGGGGGCTGGGCTCGGTGCTCGGCTACCTGCTGGCGGGCATCATCATAGGCCCCTTCCTGCTGGGCCTGGTGGGTGAGCAGAAGGATGTGATGCACTTCGCCGAGTTCGGCGTAGTGCTGATGCTGTTCCTGGTCGGGCTGGAGCTCAAGCCCGCCCTGCTGTGGCAGCTCAAGGGGCCCATCCTCGGCACCGGTGGCCTGCAGGTACTGCTCACCACCGCCGCCCTGACCGGGGTGGCTTGCCTCATCGGTCTGCCCTGGCAACAGGGGCTCGCCATCGGCCTCATCCTGGCGCTCTCCTCTACCGCCATCGTCCTGCAGAGCCTGCAGGAGCGCAAGCTGATGCAGAGCGAGAGCGGGCGCTCCGCCTTTGCGGTGCTGCTGTTCCAGGACATCGCAGTGATCCCCATACTGGCGATCCTGCCGCTGCTGGCCATCAACCCTGTGGTCAATAACGGCAACCCGGATCTGGCGGGCTGGCAGCACGGGCTGCTGGTGGTCGCCGCCATCGCCGGCATAGTGCTGGGCGGCCATTACCTGATGCGGCCGGTGTTTCGCGCCATCGCCCAGTCCCACATGCGGGAGATCTTCGTCGCCGCCGCCCTGCTGCTGGTCATCGCCATCGCGGTGCTGATGGAGTCGGTGGGGCTCTCCCCCGCCCTTGGCTCCTTCCTCGCCGGCGTGGTGCTGGCGGACAGCGAGTATCGCCACGAACTGGAGGCGGACATAGAGCCGTTCAAGGGGCTGCTGCTCGGCCTCTTCTTCATGTCGGTGGGGGCCGGCATCGACTTCGGCCTGTTTGCCGCGCATCCCCTGCTCATTCCGGCCCTGGTGATCGGCCTGATGGTCCTGAAGTGGCTGGTGCTGATGGCGCTGGGCCTCATCATCCGCATCTCGCCCGGCCAACGCTGGACCTTCGGGCTGGCGCTGGCGCAGGGGGGGGAATTTGCCTTCGTGCTGTTCTCGTTCGCCACCCAGAACAAGGTGCTGCCGAGCGAGACCATCTCGCTGCTGACCCTGGTGGTTGCACTCTCCATGGCGCTGACGCCCTTGCTGCTGATCCTCAACGACAGGGTGATCCAGCCCTGGTTTGACTACCGCAACCAGGCCGACGTGCCGCAACACGAGCAGCCCGAGCTGGTCGAACACCCCGTCATCATCGCCGGCTTCGGCCGCTTCGGTCAGATCGTGGGCCGTCTGCTGCATGGCCACGGCATCGGCACCACCATACTCGAGCAGGATGCCAGCCAGATCGAGATGTTGCGCAAGTACGGTTATCAGGTCTTCTATGGCGATGCCAGCCGGCTCGATCTGCTGCACGCCGCCGGCGCCCACAAGGCCAAGCTGCTGGTGCTCTCCGTCAACGATCCGGCCACTTCGATCGCCGTCATCGAGATGGTGAAGAAACACTTCCCGCACCTTAAAATACTGGCGCGCGCCCAGGACAGACCCCACGCCCACGAGATCCTGCGCCAGGGGGTCGACAGCGTGCACCGGGAAACCCTGGGCTCAGCCGTGGATCTCGGGGTGGAGGCCCTGACCCAGCTGGGATTCCGGGCCAACCAGGCCTGGCGCGCCGGCCAGATGTTCAAGCAGTATGACAACCGGTTGCTGCGGGAGCAGGTCAACTATCTGGACGACGAGCACACCTATATCAACAAGAGCCTGCAATACCGGGAGATCCTCTCCGATCTGCTGCAAGACGATCAGGAAGGACAGGAGCGTACCCACGCCCACAACTGGAACAGCGGTCTGCCCGACAACGACAAGGAAGCAATATGATTGCCTATTACCCCCTGCTCAAACACCTGCACATGACCCTGGCCCTGATCAGCGTGCTGCTGTTCCTCTATCGCTGGTGCCTTGCCCTCGGCGGCAGCCCGCGCCTGCAACAGAAATGGCTCAAGGTCCTGCCCCACATCAACGACACCCTGCTACTGCTGTTCGGGCTGGTGCTGGCGGTGACCCTGCAGATGAGCCCGGGCCAGCAACCCTGGCTGATGGCCAAGCTGATCGCCCTGGTGCTCTACATCGGGCTAGGCGTCATGGCGCTCAAGCGTCCTTACCGTACTCAGAAGCTGATCGCCGGCCTGGCGGCCCTTGCCGTGTTCGGTTACATGGTGGGTGCCGCCATCACCAAGTCTGCCTGGTCCTGGCTGGTCTGAAGCAACGCCCCGTAGCGGTGAGGGCTCTGCCCTCACCGCATCTCCCTCCCTCCATTTCCAGCCTCTTTTATCCCCCAGCCGACAAGGGCAACCCTGCACTCCATCTTTTTTTGGCTAAAAACAGGCCTCAAACAACCCCTTTCAATATCGATTTAATGATTTATATCAATTGGTTATCTCATCTTGTATGAAAATGGCGACAGTTGTCGCAGCAAAACTTGCGACATATACTGTCGCAAGTCATGGCTAGGATACACTCAACGCTAAACCAGTGAAGGCATGCACCATGAGTAAGAAGCTGTTACGACAACTGACCTTGGCGCGTTGCATCCCGCACCGCCCTTACAAGCTGACCGCCAGCCAACTCCAGGTAAAACTGGAAGAAGAAGGCATACACGTCAGTCTGCGTACCGTGCAACGGGATCTGGAAGAGATGTCCGGCATGGGGTTGTTCGACCTCACCTCGGACGAGCGCAGCAAACCGCACGGCTGGTGCTTTGAGCGCCATGGTCTCAATGACTTTGCCAACATCATGCCGCTCTCCCTGGCAGTGGCGCTGAAAACCTGGAGTGACCAGGCGAGCCAGCTGCTGCCGGCGAGCGTATTGACCGAATTGAACCCGCTGGTCGACAAGGCCGGCCAGGTGATCCGCGACAGCCAGAGCGAGCTGGCGGAACGTTGGCTCGAGAGCGTGCATCAGTCTCCTCGTCCCTTTGCCGGCAACCCGGAGATCCGTCGCAGCACCCTGATCCGCGACGCCCTGTGGCGTGGTCGCAAATTCAGTGCCGAGATCCAGCGTGTCATCAAGGAACGTACCGTGTGGCTGTGCTATGACCGCATCAATCCGCTCGGTATCCTGAACCAGCCGGATGGCCCGACCCTGCTCTGCACCCTGTCCGAGCTGGATCCCAAGGTGTATGGCATCCCGTTCGATCACATCAAGAACGTGGAACTGACCAACTTCAGCGCCACCCAGCCGAAGGAGTTCAACATCCAGAAGCTGATCCGCGATCAGGGCTATCAGGACGTCAGCGGCCCGATCCGCTTCGTTGGTCGTATCGATGCCAACTGCCCGACCCTGATAGATGGGCAGATCCCGGGCCACAACCCGCGCATGACCCGCTACGACAAACGCAGCGTGGTGGTAGAGACCGAGGTGCAAGATACGCCCGAGTTCCGCTCCTGGCTGAACAACATGAGTGGCAACTTGGAAGTTCTTGCCCCCGAGTCACTGCGCAAGGCCTACCCGACGCCGGGTACCCGGGTCAGCTGATAGCACTCTGTCATTGATAATGAAAAGCCGAGCCTCGTCTCGGCTTTTTTGTATGCTTTTCAGGCATATTCGTTCAATTAATTTTTAACTCTTACACCCCTGATTGAGCACTCTGTACCATCGTTTTCCTCCCTCAATCTGGTTGTGAGAGATCCGCCATTCCCCCTGTAAGACCCCTCAGTGTTGAACCGTACGTGAAGCCATCCCGGGAGCGTTATGCTTTCTTAAGAAACTAACTAACATCATGATATATAAGAAAACTAATCCTCTCTGTGCAATAACTATCCAGTAGTGGGCGACGCCTTATGGTGCTCCGCGCCTTGTTCCTGCTCACGATTGCCTTAGTATGGGTCTCACAAGGACGGCGCTGGTTCGGCAGGATGCAGAGGTAGCGCATAAAGGGAACACCTCAGGATGAGGCTGATAACCCGGATGGTTATCACAAGGATCGACAGGACAACCGCAGGATGCGGTGGTGGATACCTCGGGACGAGGCAGAGTGGTACGGATTACCGCTCTTCAGGATGAAAGGAACCTCGCCGGAGGCGAAAGGAATGGCTTCAGGATGAAGCGAGATGACCAGGGTGGTTATCTGTCAGGAAGACGCAAGGAACACCACGGGATGTGGTAACGGACACCTCCAGGATGGAGAAGGTGAAGCAATCAGGAGCGATTGCCAGGCTAGGATGGCCACAGGACACCTCAACGGATTGGGAAGGGGATAATCCGAAGGACAGGATAGAGTCAGGGATTGCAGGGAGCATGGCAGTTCATGGACTGGACTAGATGACTTGAGGGGACGGCAACCGCCGTCCCCTTTTCTTTATGCCTGGCATCAGGGGTTAGCAGCTCCGTCGCTATAACCACCGATCCCACACCGCCATGCCATTATTGCCGCTCGACCAGGCAACCAGAACGCCCCATCCCCGTTAATTCTTTCACTGGCATGCTGATCGCGGCGGCCTTAACCAGCCATTAAAACCACATGTAGGGCACCATCAGGCTGACCCTGTCCTTGGCTAGCCGACCATCTGACGACCTTTCTAGAGCATTATGCTCTGTAGTTATACGGTGAAACTTACCCAGACTTTGGTTTGCACACTGCCCAGAACCGCTCATATTGCCACTCTGCAATTTTACTAGATCGCTTGAGCCCCAAGGCCTGCAGACTATGTCAATGCGCATGGCCCCCTCCATAGAGCCCTCCCCTTTTAACCGCATCGACTTGAATGCTTCTGGGTAACGCTGGTTGCTCCTAACCCCTGTAGTTGTCTCACTCCAAGGCTCTGGGGTGATGCAAACAGGCCGCCGAGGCAAGGCAGCTGAGGGTAAGATCGGGGAGATTTGGCAAATTACAGGCATGAAAAAAGCCCAGTCTTTCGACTGGGCTTCTTAATCATTGGCGGAGCGGACGGGACTCGAACCCGCGACCCCCGGCGTGACAGGCCGGTATTCTAACCAACTGAACTACCGCTCCGCAATTTGGCTAGCTTCTGCTAAATCGTCTGCCGTTTCAGCGAGGTGTCATCCTCTCGGCACAACATCGTACTGCGCACAATGTCGTCTAATTAGGTGCCTGGCAGTGTCCTACTCTCGCATGGCGAATGCCACACTACCATCGGCGCTACCGCGTTTCACTTCTGAGTTCGGCATGGGATCAGGTGGTTCCACGGCGCTATGGCCGCCAGGCAAAAACTTCAATCTCGGAAAGCTGACGTGAATAACGACTAAGCGCTTAGCTTGGTCACTATCACTGAATTAAGTAAGTAGTTCTTCATCTGCTACAAGGCCCAGAACACTTCTTGGGTGTTGTATGGTTAAGCCTCACGGGTAATTAGTATGGGTTAGCTCAACACGTCGCCGCGCTTACACACCCCACCTATCAACGTTGTGGTCTCCAACGGCCCTTTAGGACCCTCAAGGGGTCAGGGATGACTCATCTCAGGGCTCGCTTCCCGCTTAGATGCTTTCAGCGGTTATCGATTCCGAACTTAGCTACCGGGCAGTGCCACTGGCGTGACAACCCGAACACCAGAGGTTCGTTCACTCCGGTCCTCTCGTACTAGGAGCAACTCCCTTCAATCATCCAACGCCCACGGCAGATAGGGACCGAACTGTCTCACGACGTTCTGAACCCAGCTCGCGTACCACTTTAAATGGCGAACAGCCATACCCTTGGGACCGACTTCAGCCCCAGGATGTGATGAGCCGACATCGAGGTGCCAAACACCGCCGTCGATATGAACTCTTGGGCGGTATCAGCCTGTTATCCCCGGAGTACCTTTTATCCGTTGAGCGATGGCCCTTCCATTCAGAACCACCGGATCACTATGACCTACTTTCGTACCTGCTCGACCTGTCCGTCTCGCAGTTAAGCTGGCTTATGCCATTGCACTAACCTCCTGATGTCCGACCAGGATTAGCCAACCTTCGTGCTCCTCCGTTACTCTTTGGGAGGAGACCGCCCCAGTCAAACTACCCACCAGGCACTGTCCGCGAGCCCGATTCAGGGCCCTGCGTTAGAACATCAAACATACAAGGGTGGTATTTCAAGGACGGCTCCAGCGCAACTGGCGTCACGCCTTCAAAGCCTCCCACCTATCCTACACATGTAGGTTCAATGTTCAGTGCCAAGCTGTAGTAAAGGTTCACGGGGTCTTTCCGTCTAGCCGCGGGTACACCGCATCTTCACGGCGAATTCGATTTCACTGAGTCTCGGGTGGAGACAGCATGGCCATGGTTACACCATTCGTGCAGGTCGGAACTTACCCGACAAGGAATTTCGCTACCTTAGGACCGTTATAGTTACGGCCGCCGTTTACCGGGGCTTCGATCAAGAGCTTCGCTTGCGCTAACCCCATCAATTAACCTTCCGGCACCGGGCAGGTGTCACACCCTATACGTCCACTTTCGTGTTTGCAGAGTGCTGTGTTTTTGATAAACAGTCCCAGCCATCTGGTCACTGCGACTCCCAACTGCTCCATCCGCAAGGGACTTCACTGTCAAGAGCGAACCTTCTCCCGAAGTTACGGTTCTATTTTGCCTAGTTCCTTCACCCGAGTTCTCTCAAGCGCCTTGGTATTCTCTACCCGACCACCTGTGTCGGTTTGGGGTACGATGACTTGTAATCTGAAGCTTAGAGGCTTTTCCTGGAAGCATGGCATCAATGGCTTCACCACCGTAGTGGCTTCGTCTCGTGTCTCAGCGTTGCATCTCCGGATTTGCCTAGAGATACCGCCTACGCACTTTCACCAGGACAACCGTCGCCTGGCCCACCTAGCCTTCTCCGTCCCCCC